>QWQF01000069.1 GCA_003669125.1 Planctomycetota bacterium | reverse complement strand
TCAATCGCATCGCCGTCTCGCTTCTGAAAGCCGATCAAACGGTCAAGGCCGGCATTGCCTGCAAACGAAAAACCGCCGGCTGGGACGACAACTACCTCATCCAACTTCTACTGAACAATCCGTCCTATTAGCTGCGTATGCCCTGAGGCAACCGACCACGAGAACTATCAGCATGCGAATCATTTTCGACCTCTCTTTGCTGTCAGAACATCTCTCGCCGCAACAAGGGGCAGTTACTCATGCACCATCGCCTTGATGATATCGAGCTTTTCATAAAAGGGATTCGATGAGGGAATTTCCAAGTCCTTCTTGATGAGCTGGAAGAACTCAAGGAGCTTTTCGGCTTTCGCCCTGAGGATTGTGTCTCTTCGCAATCGACTGAAGAACTCGATGTCTTCCGACATGAGGCGAGCGTAAAGAGTGGCTCGATCGTCGGTGGCGATATTCATCCCATAGGGTTCGGCAAAGCCGGGCCGCTTGGCATTGTCTGTGTAAAACGAAAGTTGATTGGGGGCGCTGGCCTTCCCGACTTTGTACAGAAAGCCCTCTTCATTGAGGCTGTCCCAATTGGATCCGTGAATGGGGCCTCCTTCCACCGAGAAGCGTGCATCCATCAGGTGGAACACTTCGTGGTGAATGGTTCGTCGATAGAAGTCTTTCGATGCCGCTTTGGCTGGATCGAAAGTTCTGATTCCATAGGCGAAGGAAACCTGTGGCAACCAATTGAAACCTTGCCCGGCAACTCCGGCCCCTCGAAACGTGAAGTCATCCAGGATGTAAAGATTCTTCACGTTGAGCTTCGTGACGATCTCAGCGGGATAGGGTTCCAATTCCTCTCGGACCATGCGAAGGAACTCTTTGAACTTGGGCAACTTTTGGTCTGTGAAGTAGGAGTATTCCAGTCTCACCCGGACCGGCATGGGCGGGGCGGCGGAACCTGGCTCCCATAGCACCTTGAGTCCCCACTTCTTCTCAATCGAACTGAGATCACTTTGAATCTCCGCGTCGCCTTTGATTTGGTCCGCACTGTGCGGGTCGGTCAGATCGTTGAGGCAAACGGTTCTTTGAGATTCCGGAATTGTCGCGATGGTTGCCCAAAACGTTTGATCGAATTGCGGGTCGAGCGTCCGCAGAAATGATTGAACGATCTCTATTCGTTCGTTAAGTCGCGAGTCGGTTTTCGCGAGGGCAATTAGCTCCGCACACTCGAAGGGATCCCAAAGCGACTTGTAGAGACCTTCTCGCAGGTTGCTTTGCTTGGTGAGCCTCTTGGCGCTCTCGGATTCCAGGGACGAGTCATCCGACGCCAACGTTTTCCAATGCTCCAGGGCAATGGGCGCATCAGGGGACTTCACATCCGCAACGAGGTAGGCAAAGAGCGTCTGATGGAGATAGCCCCTGCCGAGAACTTCCGTCGCCGGGGCGATGGTGGTCGGCACGGTCACGAGGATCGAGTCGCTCTTCTTTTCCGCAATGAAAGCCGGCGAATAAGGCGTCCCGGTCCCCTTCCATGCTTTGGAGACGTAGGCGTTCGCCAGCACGAGATTCTTGGAGCCATGCTTCTGAAGGAATCCCGCTGGATATCTTCTGAGCTCAGCCTCAACCCACGTCAACACTTGCAGAGCGTTCTCCAGGTGTTCCGACAAAAGGGGGCTCACGTCATGCGTCGTTGCTCTCTCGGGATCATCGCTTTGAGCCAACGTGATCGTGACCCCAAAGTCGGTTTGAAACCGCTGAGCAACGGCAATGAATTTCGGGGCGTTTTCGACCCGTGCTTCGTCCGCATCACCGGACCAAAGCGTTTTTAACAGAGCGAACATCTCCGGATCGTGCTTCTTCAGCTCCTCGCGAGTAAACGGAAAAAAGTCGTTCGTGGAGAAGTACGCTTCGCTGCACTCGGCGAAGTATTCCATCGGATTCGTCATCGCGTAGGCACGCACAACTTTCGAACGACCGTCGCCGAAGCGTTGTTCGACTCGCTCGTACAGGCCGCTCGCTTTGGCTTTCTCGAAGGCGGCTTTGATCGCCTCATTGCCGAAACCTTTGGGGAGCACTCGGTCGTGATACCCGTGGGCCAATTCGTGCAGCGTGAAGTTCGGCATCCGCTTGGTCTCACGCTCGAAGTCCCGGACGTCCGTGAATTCGACTCCCTTCGCCATCGCCGGATCGCGTTTGTTGTCCCGCAACCAGCCAGCACCAGGGTGATACTCGGCACGCGGCTGCACTCCGGGATATTCGGGTGAAAACCAGAGCGGCACCTTCCGAAGCTCCACAACGGCGGCAGCAGGCACCACGCGGACGATCTCCTGAAGCTGAACCGTCAGCAGTTCCAACGCCCGTTCCGTCGCCGCCTTGTCCTTCTCGAACAACTCGTCACTGATCAGCAGCGTCCAGCCTTCGATCACTTTGGTTTGACGGCCAGCGACGTTGAGTGGCTCGGCGGAATGGGCCAGATTCACTCCCGCGAATAGGAACAGGGCGACAAGAGCAATGCAGGGCTTCATGGGATTGCGTTTCTCCGATTGACGACGAGCTGTGGTAAGTGGCCAATGATGTGAACCTCATTCCCATTCTAGCCGCGCGAAAGTCGGTGCGGGGCCGGTCCAGGATGGCTTGCGAGTCGCGGTCGTGCCTCGTTCGGCGAAGTGACGGCAGATCGCGAATTGATCGACACCGTCCCACGACTTCAAGGGGCCGCTGTCCGAGACGAAGTCCTTCGCTTCGAGAATGATCGTCTGCTCGGCGTCTGAGCCGGTGATCTCTCGTTCGCACACGAACGTCTTTCGCGGGCCGCGATACGAACGCCATTCGTTCTCGATCACGACGAAGCTCATCGTGTTCGTCGTCGGCATCGTCAGCGTGAGCTTCAGCTTCGCTCCATCGCGGCCGCGCCAGGCGGGATCCGTGAGCTTGCGAGTCCAGTGCTGCACCAGCGGCGGATGGTCTTCGTTGATCGGATACCAATCGCGCAGGCCGTGCGCTGGCGAAAAGTCGTCGATCAGCGGACTGACCTTCATCGAGGCAACAACCCCCGCTTCCTTCAAGGCGGCCGGAGTCACCGTATGAAACTCGCTGCTCAGGCAGAGTTCCTTCACTGGCTTGCGATGGCCGGGAAGCGCCGCGAGCGACTCGGGTTTCGGCAGCGTGTGATAGACGTTGGCGAAAGCGAACAACGGCAGGTCGAGCGTATGCAGCGGCAGCTTCGCGACGAACGCTTCGCCCTCTCGGATGACATCCGCACTACGCCAGAACCGAGCACGCGGATCGGGATCGACGCTGTAGTAGATCTCACACCGCGCCAGTCGCAGCGGCTGTTCATCGGACGCTGTGAGCCGCGAGGCGCTAGCCGCGGGTTGCTCGTGATTCGGAGACCGGCGGCTAGCGCCGTGCCGCTCATTCGCCGCCAAGACGCGCAGCTCTGGCACATGATCCGCTGTGTCGAGCACAAGTTCGCTGCGCGGCGTCTCCGGCAACGCCGGTCCACCTTTGAGATAGTGGTCGAACCACAGCGGCATCGCGATCGCGACTTCGGGACTGAGCCGATGGTTCACGTGTGGCGTCCAAGAATAGCGCAGCGATTGATTCGGGATCAGCGCGTTCGTGCGATAGACGTCGTCCATCCAGCCGTGAAAATCATTCGTCGCACTCCGATGCAGAATCGGGCAGCGAATCAGCGGCGCGTAGCTCTCGAAGCTCAGCGTGCGTCGAAAGAGCTCGACATCCCCTTTGATGTGATCCTGCTGAATGACTCCGCCGAGAACTTGATGCGGCTGCCAGCGCCAGCCCGCTCCGCCAACGGCAGGGACCGCCGCCTTCACGCGGTCGTCGGTTCCGGCGACATACATCGTCAGGTTGCCACCCATCGAATAGCCATGCACACCGAGCCGCTGTGGATCGACTTCCGGCTGCTGCTCCAGAAACGTCAGCCCACGGCGGCAACCGAGCGCGAGCAAGTACCAGTTGTTGTTCTTCGGATGCTCACGGTCCTCGAAGAGTTGCAACGGTCCCGGCAGGATCGAATCGTAGCGCGTGGCGTTGAGCTGACTCGGATCAACCGCGCCCCAATCAGTATTCGGGTCGCCCGGCATAGCACCCTCAACCGAATTGAAGGGACGCTGTCCCGCCGACCCACCCCAGTTCACTGACAACCCCGCATACCCGCGAGACACCAGCAACTTCACTTCGCTCAAGAACGCCCGCTGCCCGCCGCCATGAATATGCATGACCGCTGGGAGTTTTTCGTTGGTGCCGGCGTTGCTGCTCTTCACCGTCGTGGCATCCGGAAACCCATAGATCGCCGTCATGCCAGCCGTCTTCCCTTTGAACGTCCCGACGACAAACCGCACATGCCGAAACACCCCGCCGTCCTCTTTGAACTCGCGAATGACTTCGGTCTCCAACGCATCCTTCCGCGGATCAAAGTCCGCCCAGAGTTGCTCGACCGATTGGGGAACCTCGGCTCCGTTCAGTGGAAGGGACGACGCAATCAGGAGGACTGCGATGACATATTTCATGGCGGTTCTTTGCAGGTGAGTGTGGGTTTCATTTCTTGGTGACTTTCACGTCGACGTACAGGGACTTCAACTTCGGTGCGTCGTGCACATAAAGAAGTCGACCGGGGCTGATCTCTCGGAGGGCGGTGTAGTTGAAGCCGCCGGAGTCGGTGATGACGGTGTGATGAATCCAGGTCTGGCCTTGGTCGGTGCTAAACATGAGGTTCGAGCCGGGGCGGCCGTAGCTGCAGGCGAGCACGCCATTGCTCATGAGGACCATGTCCGGCGCGACGCTCCCTTCTTCCAGGGCGATCGGTGTGGTCCATGTTTGACCGCCGTCGTGCGACCAGGTTTGCAGCAACGGACCAAAGGAAAGTGTCCGCAGAATGGCCATCATCTTGGTGTCGGAGAAGCGCACGACGGACGGCTCGGGGCCGACACCGATCGTCGAGAAGTGATTCCACGTCGCTCCGGCATCGGTCGACATGAGCAGATATGCGGCATAGTCGCCGGTGGCTCGCGTGTAGGTGGCGGTCATGATCTTGCCGTTGCCGAGATCCCAAATGTCTCGGTCGAACGCGACGATTTGACCGGCATCTTTGGGCACACGGATGAGATTCTCGAACAGGGTGAAGCTCTCGCCCTTCGGATCGAAGCGATAGCTCATGCCGACATACGTGCCCGGCTCGTATTTCACATTCCAACGTGACACGCCCAAGATGCTGTCGTCTGGCAAGCGCAGGTGAGGCTGGGGTGCGAAGGTCTTGAATTGCAGGTCCTTCACCGGCACCCAAGTCTTGCCGGCATCGGTGGAGCGCAGCACACCGTAGGGCTCGAAGATGGCATCGGGGCCTTGCGCGACACTCAGCATGAGCACGCCTTGACCGACGTCGTAGAGGTAGGGCCGCGTGGGCGGCAGCGGCTTGCCGGGCTTCGCCTCCGGTGCGGCGATGCCGATCTCGGGATCCTTCGACTTCAACTCGTGGCCGCCATGTCGCGGTTGATCCCAGCCCGGAGTCGGTGGGATGTCCCACGGCTCGCTGAGCGTGATGTGAAGCTGTGGTTGAGTCGGCTCGTCGATGCGTTTGCGAAGTCCCAGTCGAACCGATTGCCAATGCGCATCACCCATCCATCCGGGCGAAGTCGAGCCAAACTGCACGAAGGCCTCGGCATCCGTCGCGGCTTTGCAAAACGCCCCTTCACCGCGAATCAAGATCTTGCCATCGACCGCGATGCTCATGTCGCGGTCACGAATCACGAGTTGATAAGTATGGAACTCCGTCTTCGCGTCGAACAACGCGACTCGATCATGAAACGTGGCGATCTTCTCAGGCCGCAGCAGCAAACCTTCCTGATGCTTGCCATCGCTGACGAGCAAACCCACCGGCCCCCCTTGTTGAGCCGGCCACATGCCGGTGCCTCGTCTGGCCGCAACGGATTCCACTCGCACTTTGGCCTCGACGACAATCTCGGTGCCCGCTTGCGGTTTCCAAGTCGCGCGAAAGGCACCGGTCTCCTTCGCGGAATCATCCACCAGGTGCAGCGAGCCATTCGCCAGCTTGGCCTTCGCCGCGAGCTCGCCGATGGCTTTCCAGCCTTGCTCCTGTGGCAATGACTTCGCTTCGTATTGCACGAGCCAAGTAATAGGCTCGCTCAGCCTTTTTTCGACGAGCGGTTTGAGCCTCTCCGCATACAAGCCATAGCCTCCGTCTTGCGAGAGATGAATGTTGTCCGGCGTGAAGGATTCCTTTTTGAGCGTGCCGTCGGCGTTGATCATGTCCGCGGTGAGATCGAGCACATGCACTTTCGGGTCGCGATCGAGCTTCAGCGTGTCGAGTGCGGCGTTCGTCTTTTTGATGTCCTCGTAGAAGCGATTGCCTGGAGCATGGGCCGGGAAGATCTTCACGGCGATCACGTCGGCCTTGGGGAATTTGTCGCGCACGTTGGCGACGCACATCTCGATCCCCTTCGCCGCCGCTTCGACTCCCGTCTCCGGCGTGAAGAACATGTTGTTGTTGCCGATCAGCACGACGACGAGCCGCGGTTCGAGTCCCGCGACGCCGCCGTGATCGAGTCGCCACAGCACGTTCTGCGACTTGTCGCCGCCGATGCCGATGTTGATCGTTTTGTA
This sequence comes from Planctomycetota bacterium, assembly GCA_003669125.1. Taxonomy (GTDB): domain Bacteria; phylum Planctomycetota; class Planctomycetia; order Planctomycetales; family Planctomycetaceae; genus SXKJ01. Next base: position 37,745 of record QWQF01000069.1, on the reverse strand, counting down.
ATTGCCGAACTGTTTCTGCCACGCGGCGTTCAGCGGCTTGTTGTCGAGCGGGCTGCCCCATTGCTGCGTGATGCTGTCGCCGACCAGCAAGATGTCGATCGGTCCCTTGTTGGCCTCCACGTACTTGACCAGCTTCGCATGCGTGTCGAGCCACGCGGTCCCACCAAAATGTCCCGCCGACGGCACGACCGGCCACATCGCCGGCAGATGCTTGTTCGACTCGCGCCCCGGCCGCCGCTCGTGTTCCGGCTTGAGTACATAAGCCCGCTCCTCGTCCGTCAGCGGCCAACCCGTCTTCTGCGGCTCGGCGGTCTGATAGAGATAGTCGAGGGCGGCAGCAGTCAGCGGAAACAGCAGCAGCGCTGTCATGAGAGTGAGTAGCGTCTTTGACATATTCGCAGTGCCTTGAAGTGTTCGCGGATGGCTCAGGTAATGAGGCAAGTGACGGCTCGATCCAACGAGCATTCTCATCGGGGGCAAAACTATTATTTCTTGTTGGTCGGAGTGATTCTAGGTGGCAGGTACTTGGCGAACGACTCAATGACGAACTGGTGTTCGGGCTTGTCGGCGAGGTTCACGGTTTCGGCGGGATCATTTTGCTCGTCGTAGAGTTCGCGGGCGACGATCTTCGAGCCGTTGCGTTCGCGCCAGAAGGTGCAGCGCCAGCGGGCGTCGCGGATGCTGTAGCCCATGACGGGGCCTCCGCCGGTCTTGCCGGCGTTGCGCGGGTATTGGCTGATGGCGACTTTCATCGCGGGGGCGGCGGGGTTTTCGAGGAACGGTTTCAAGCTGCTGCCGTCGAGACCCTTGGGGATCGGCAGGCCGCAGACTTCGGCGAGCGTCGGATAGACATCGACGAACTCAACCGTCGCGTCGCACTTCTGACCGGCGGACTTTTGCTTGGGGACGCTGATGAGCAACGGCGCGCGAGTGGCCAATTCAAAGTTCGTGTGCTTGTGCCACAGCCCGTGATCGCCGAGCTGCCAACCGTGATCGCCCCACAGCACGATGACGGTGTTGTCGGCCAGACCTTCTTTGTCGAGCGCATCGAGCAGGCGGCCGACTTGCGCGTCGGTGTAGCTGATGCAGGCGTAGTAGCCGTGACGTAGCGTCTTCGCGAAGTCGGCCGGGAGCGGATCTCCCTTTGGCACGCCGGGGTAGTTGTGCAGCTCACCGTTCGTGTGCCCGGCGAACTCGGGCGCACCGGTCGGGAGATGGTCGATGGCGGGCACGGGGATTTGGTTGGGGTCGTAAAGATCCCAATACTTCTTCGGCGCGACGAACGGCAGATGCGGCTTCAGGAATCCAACCGCGAGGAAGAACGGTTTGCTCTGCGTCTTCAAAGCGTGCAGTCGCTTCACCGCTTCGGCGGCGGTCGCTCCGTCGGGCAGTTCGTCATCGGACTTCGGGCTGACTTCAAACGCGGGGCCTTTCTTCGCGTCCTTTCCATTCGGACGTTTCACGGACTTGTCGCCGTCGGTTGCGGACGTCTTTGAGTATTCCTCAACGCTTACTCCGTGCTTGGTCACGATCTGCTTGGTCCAATCGACCTGATCGGTATCGACCGTCTTGCCCTGCGGATACCAGTGCGGTTCATTCCACGAGCGGCCGTCTTCAAAACCCTTGTGATAAACCTTGCTCAGCGCCGAGCAGTGATAGCCGTTGGCCTTGAAGTGCTGCGGCAGCGTGATGGTGTCGGGCAGAGCGACTCGGAAGTGCGTCTCCAAGTCCCAAACCTTGGTCGCGTCGGGCCGCCGACCGGTGAGCAGCGATGTCCGCGACGGACTGCACACCGCCTGCTGCACGTAGGCCCGATTGAACAGGACGCCCCGCGCGGCCAACCGATCCATGTTCGGTGTCTTGACGATCTTGTTGCCGTAGCAACCCAGTTCCGGACGCAGATCATCGACGGCGATGAACAGCACGTTGGGCCGCTGGGCACGAGGTTCCTCGGCGCGAAGCATCGCCAGCGGAGACAGCCACAGCAGCGCGCCGGACAGGCAGATCAGTTTCATAAGTGCGTTCCACTGGTTGCTCGATGAAGTGGGAAAGGCATCCTGCCTGTCGGCATAGGTAATCGGATTTGAAAGAATTCTGACAGGCTGGAAGCCTGCCCCACGGACGATTCGGACAGACTCCTATCACCCGATGTTTCGACCACAGGGGTGAGCGCCCTGCGGCTGATGAGTCATCGTGGCGTTGATCGGTGTTGGTTCATCGTTGCCGTCGAGCAGCGTGCTATTCATGTCGCAGGGCTTCGATGGGGTCCATGAGGGCGGCCTTGCGGGCGGGGTAGACGCCGAACAGCAGGCCGACGCTCAGTGAAATGCCGAGTGACAGGAATACGGACCACGGGGCGATGCGCGGTTCCAGCGTGTGAACGATTGGCGGAAGCATGTCGGGTGAGAGCATCGTCAGCACTGAGCGTGACGCTCGAAACAGCGGGCCGCACATCAAGCCCAACAGGACTCCCAGCAGGCCGCCGCCGCCGGAAAGCACGATCGTTTCCGATAGGAATTGGCGGATGATGTCCTGGCGTTTCGCGCCGAGCGCTCGGCGGATGCCGATCTCGCGGGTCCGTTCGGTGACAGTGGCCAACATGATGTTCATGATGCCGATGCCTCCCACGACCAGCGAGATGCCGGCAATGACCACCAGCAGCAAGTTGAACATCGATCGCGTTTGCTCCGCTTGTCGCAGCAGCTCTTTGGGAATGACGACGGCGTAGTCTTCCTTCTTGTGAAACTTCTTGAGCAGCGATTCCACGATCGACGCGGTCTCGTCCACATCATCGACGCTGTCGACCGTCAGAGTGATTTGACTGAGTTCGACGATCTCCCCTTCGAGGCCGCCGGGGATGCGTCGCATCTCGAAGTCGCCGACTCGTCGCCGCAGGGTGTTCAGCGGAATGTAGGCATCCGTGTTGTATTCGCGAGCCTCCAGGCTGCCACCGATGGCCGCCGACGGAGTGCGCGGCTTTGTTTGTCCGACGACCGTGTAAACGTGGCTGCCGGAAACTCCGTGTGGCACCCAGACCGTCTGGCCGATGGGGTTCTCGTAGGGAAACAGCCGCCGCGCGGTTTCATCGGCGAGCACGATCACGCTTTCGGCATCGTCGTGCTTGTTAAGCCAACGACCGCGCGCGATCTCCAGTTGCAGCAGATCGAGATAGTCCTCCGTGCAGCCCACCAGATGAGTGTCGGACTTCAGCCCTTTCACTCGCAGCTCACGCCGCAGTTCGCGCATCGGAACCGCTCGGCGAATGCTGGGGATGTTGCTCAGAAAGCGGCTGTAATCCGCTCGCATAAGGCCGTAGGTTTTGACGCGATCGTTGTCACTGGAAGTATTGCCGCTCGCGCTGGTTTTCACGGTGCGGACGATGATGTTCGTCGCCCCCAAGTCTTTGATCTGCTGCTGAACTTGATAGCCGACCCCTTCGCCCATTGCGACCAACCAAATCACGGTCGTCGTCCCGATGAGGATCCCCAAAGCCGCCAAGCCCGCACGCAGCTTGTGCATCAGCAAGCTTTGAAAGCTCGACAGCAGTGCTTGGAACATTGAGCCAATCAACGGGGATGAACTCCGCGAAAACATCCGAAAAGTCACCCGCAGCGCGAGCGAGGGATTTGGGCAATCCCGCATGGAATTGCCCCTCGCTCACATGCGAGTTATTGAGCCTTCTCACTCCCCTTCGCGTCCAGTTTCGGCTCGCCCATTTTCTTGCCGGTCACCGGCTTCAGAGCGTCGATCTGAGCGTCTTGAATGACGGCGCGAGGATTGAGGACGACCTCGTCCCCTTCCTTCACTCCCCCATTGACGACGATGAACTGGTCGTTGCTGTCACCCAGATCGAGCCGACGGCGTTGCATGCTCTCGGCGGTTTTCACCCAGCAGAAGAACTGACCTTCTTGCTCGACAACGGCTGCGACGGGAATCGTCAGCACGTTGTTGTGACGAGCCAGAAAAACTTCGACCGACGCACTCATCCCCGGTTTGAGTCCCTGCTGTGATTTGAGTTTGATGAGCGTGTCGTACTTCACTTGGTTGCCGTTCCACCAACCGGCGGGCCGAGTCACCGACGCCACCGACAGCACCTCGCCATCGACGAACTCCTCTTGGAGCTTCACGCGCGCGGGCATGCCGAGCTTCATGCGATCCACGTAGGCTTCGTGAACTCCGAGCTTCACCTGCATCTGGTCGAGGTCGGGAATGACCAGCAGAACCTGGTCTTCGCGAACGGTCGCTCCCTCTTCGATGTTCGGCTGATTCTTCCATTGCTCGGTGACGGGATAGATCACCATGCCACTGGTTTCCGCGGTGATGTTGCAGCGGGGGAGCTGATCCTCTTCGCGATCCAGACGATCTTTCTCCAGCTTGAGTCCCGCTTGATCGGAAGCCATCTTGGCTTCCTTGGCCTTCAGGATTCCGTTGAGTTCCTCGATCTTTTTGGCCTTGGTGTAACGCTCCAAGACGTCGAGCTTCGTGTGCAGGACATCGAGTTCGATCTGCTTGTGCTCGGCGGAGTCCTGGTCGCTCTTCAGTTGCAATTCCGTCGTAAAGCCCTTGCGGTTCATCTTGGTTGTATGCAGCACCAAGTTTTGAGCTGCCAGCAGTTGCGACTCGGCAATCTTGATGTCCTTCTTCAGCGTCTGCTTGTCCGTGCGAAACGTCCCTTCGAGGTACTCCTGAATGTTGATCTTCGCGATGGCCACGTCGCTTTCCGATTGAGCAAAGACCGCCAACGCATTCTGGTACTTGATTCGCTGCGCGTTGATGTTGTCGTCGATGACTTTGGTATCGAGCTTGACCAGCACATCACCGGGCTTCACCGGTGTGCCCGCCTTGATGATCCACAGCACCGTGCTGCCCCCTCGGACGCGGCATTTGATTTCTTTGTTGCTGGAACTTTCCAGACTCCCCTCTTCGGTCACCGTCACCTGCAAATCGCTCCGCGCGATCGTGTGAGTCAACTTCGATCCCAATGGCTGCGCCAACACTCCCCCGCGCAAATACATCGTTGCTCCGCCAACGACGGCGATGGCAACTGATGCGAAGAGGATCGGTCTTCCCCAGCCGCGCGTTCGCGGAGAACTCAGAGAGGGCGAGCGGTGCAGTGCGGCGTTCTCTGTGACCACGAAAGTCGAAGCTTTGGTCTGCTTGGTCTGCGGCAAAAAATCAGTCGTCATTGGAAACTCCGAAATGTCATCGAGCCCCTATCTGGGCCATTTATCGACTTTCGCGGGGCGAATGGTGACGATCGTGGTCACTTCATGCGACGACTATTCCTTGGACCGGATCATTTTGATCGTGATTGGCTGTGGGAGTTCGACGATCAGAACGAGTGTATCGTCGTTCGCGAGATGATACCGGATCTTGATCGAGCCTTTGTCGCCGCTGCCGCTGGTGAATGCGACTTCGAGAACTGCGTCGCCGCTCTCTGGCAGTTGCCACTTGCCGGTGAATGACGTGCCGTTGCGGTCGGCTCCGGTGTGGAAGACTTCGCCAGACTCGGCGTTGATCGCCATGAGTGCGACCGACTCGTTGTTGGGCTCTTTGCTGGTCGACTCGATCACTCGGTCTTTGATCTTCCAGGAGTAAGTCGATTTCAAGCCCGCGCCTTTGGTGTCGGCATCGATCCAAGTGCCGATGAGCCGATCCCACTTGGACTGGCGAAGGATGTCGCCCAGCGTCTGACTCTTCGAACCGGCCGCCGCCGGATTGTTCTCCGCGACATGGAAGATGAAGTCGTTGCTGACGAGGCCGTTCGAATTCTGAACTTGCAGGAAGTGCATCCCGAGGGATGGCACTGCGGCAAGTTCGACCTTCACAGTCTCGCCCTCGCAGTTCACGGAGCCTGCGACGCGATGGCCATCGACGATGATTTGGGCGTCCGGTTGAATGTGGCGTCCGCTCATCGTCATCGTGGCGTTTTTGCCGAAGAGAACTGGGAACTCCTGCTTCCCGCGCTGCTGCTCAATCGGTCCCAGCGTCCAAATGGCGGGCTGTGGATTGTCGTAGTCCACTTTGCTGCCAAGTCGTCCGGTGAAGGTGCCGACGAAGCGGCCGGTCGATGCCAGTGACGTCAGCGTCGCTCGCGAGAATGATTCTCGGTCGCCGAATGTCTTGGTGTAAGCGCCGCCTTCCAACTGCGGATCGAATTGAAGAGCGATGGGCGTCGCTTTGCCGTTCTCGATGAAGACGCCTTCTCCCTGGAGTACAACGCCGCCGTCTCGCGCGGCTTGTTCCAAGGCATTGAGCAGGTCGATTGTCAGCGCCGCATCCGCCGATTTCTGATTGAGCGTCACTTGGCGAGCGAACGCTCCCGAGAAACCGGTGCTCCCTTCGAGCACCATGTCCCACACGGGATCGAATCGCTTGCGGCCTCCCCACGAGAATTGCCAGACGTTGCGTTCCGGTGCGCCTTGCTCGGCGACGCGCTGATAGAAGTCGAAGTCGATGATGTTCAGCCGGCCTTGCGGCAGGATCAGCCAACGATCGTAAGCACCTCGCCAAGTGGGAGCGTCCATCCCGGTGCCCGGCGTGTTGGTGCTCACGAGGAACGGCATGCGATGGCAATCGCCGCATCGGTTGGGTTGGGACTTGCTGGGATCGTTGTCGCCGTCGATGTGAAACAGCTTGAAGCCTTTCGCCGCTTCGCTCGACAGGACGTTGTTGAATGCGCGTCGTTGAGCGGGCGGATACGGGACGCTCAGCAGGAACTTCGCCATGTCGTCGCGTTCCTTCGCTGAGAGCTTCCCCGCCTTCCCTTCGTCGTTGACGGACTTGTCGCCTTCCTTGCTCATGGTCGAAGCGAGGCCGCCGTCGATGAGATGCCGCGTGGTGCTTTCCGGCTGATCGACCTTGCTGTTGGGCGGAACGCTTTCGCGGATATGAGCACTGTTGATGCCGCCATACGGATCGCCGGGAATGCCGTCCCAATGAAACGGGGCGGTGTCTCGCAGGCCGCGAACCGGCATCGTCGAACGAGGCATGATTTGGTCGCCGCCGGTGACGATCGGAGTCTTCAACACCCACAGCAGTTGATCGGTGTGCCCGTCCGGATGGCAGCTCGCGCAGGAAAACGTGCCGGTCGTGGAAGAGGCCGCCGTGGTGAAAGCGATGCGTCCACGTTTGACCGCTGGGTGCGTCGGGTCATCGAGCGTCACCGTCGCCGTAACCTGGGGACTCGCGGGATCGGACAGATCGACCAGCGAGATCGTGTTGGCTGCCGCGTTGAGAACCCAGGCTCGCGATGGCTTGCCGACGGTCGAGGACTCCAGCGCGATCCCCTCTGGCACAGCCCCGACATCGACTCGACCGAGGATGGCTCCGGTCGTCGCGTCGACGGTAAACAACTTGTCCGACCCGGACGCCGACGCAACCAACGTCGAATCATCGTTGCTGATCTGAATCGCGAACGGAGTGGCCAGCGCCATGCCCGGTTCGGGCTGATTCGGCGGCAGCGGTTCAAGATCGAAGAACTTGGGTTGTTCGGCAACGTCGCCATTGAAACGGACGCTCGTGATCCGATTGAGAAACGCCCGATTCTCCAGTTCGGCCAAACCGTGTTTCTTCGTGCCCGCGCGACCATTCACTTCGTTTCGAGCGTCAGTCTGTGCGATGAAGACGTGACCTTTCGAATCGACCGTCAGTCCATACAACAACGTGCCCAGCGTATTGACCGTCTTGATGAGCGTGTCGGTCTGGGTATCGAACACGTACAGATCCCGATCCGGAACTTTCGGGTGCTTGACGATGTCGACCACATGCCCCAACGACAGGACGTTGTTGTTGGCGATCGAATGGTTCCAGGCATCGAACGTCACGAGATTGCCGTCGATCTTGTCTTTGGCTCCGCCAGAAAGCTGCGTCTGGTTGTTGGACTCGAAGGGGATGACATAGAGCCGACCATTGCGGACGATGATGGCTCGCGGATCCTGCGCCGTGATGTCCAATCGTTTTTCGACTTTCCGTGTGGCGACGTTCACGACCGCGATCTTGTTCTCCGACGACAGCGAGACATACGCCTTCTCGTTGCTGGCGAACGCGATGCCCACCGGTTCGTCGAACCGCGTCGCTTTGGTCGCCGCATCAAAATCTTGGACGGTTGCAATGACTTGAAAGCGAGTCGGACTGGCTGGATCAGTATCGATCACGCTAACCGAGTCGGAAACGTGATTCGCGATCCAGACTTCTTTGCCATCCGGCCGCACCGCGATGCCAACCGGGTCGATGCCCACGCTGACTCGCCGCACGATCGCGTGACTTTGCGCGTCGATGACATCCACCGTCGCGGCCGGCGTGTTCGCGACGAAAACCATTCCGCCGCTCACCGCAATCGGCGACGCATGCGGACTCATGAACGAAGGATACCCGACGACCGCGGGCGGTTGAGAAGCGCCTCGATCCGTTTCCGCGGCGACCAGCCCGGCGTTGATCGCGGGATGGTCCGAGTGTTTCCAAGCGTGAGCGAAGCTGTAGCAAGCCAAGGCCACAACGGTGAGTGCGATTGGAATTCGTTTCATGAGCAGGCTCCGATTGTTGTTTCGCCGACGTTGCGACTGTCGGACTTACATTTGATCTGTGGGCGCTGGCGGCGGCCATTGAGCATCGCGCCAAGCCATGTGTAGCGGACGAGCGTTTGGTAGGAGACGAGCAGTAATCCGACGACGACTGAGCAGAGCAACATGAACTTCACGCCGGAGGGAATCGGCCAATCTCGGATGAGGTGCTGACCGGCAATCACCAGTGGGAGATGCGCGACGTACAGCCAATACGATGCGTCCGAGAGATATCGAATGACCGCGTATTCGCGAGTGAGCGCGCGGCGGAAGAGGCCGATCATTCCGAACGTCATCAGCCACGCATACCCAACCTGGAGAATGCCGGACAACGCAGGTGACGACATGGTCGCCAAGCTGGCCGGCAGGAAGACGATCAGTGCGACGGGGATCGTCAGCCACCACCAACGTCCGAGCCGTCCTGCCGAGTCATCGCAGTCGAAGTACAACGCGCCGAACGCAAAGAAGAGTCCGTAATACAACAGCAGATGCGGTTGCGGGAACACTCCTACCGAGGTGTCCGGCCCGAAGCTGGGCGACATGGTGCCCATCAGCAATTGCGGCAGCAGCGTCAGCGGCAGCAGCCAGCAATAACGCACGGGAGACAGGACGAGCCAATTCGGCGGCCGCTTCCAACCGCAACGATCCGCGACCGTCACGAACAGCGCGAAGCATGGGACGAGCCAGCAGAGAAACCACAAGAACCAGAGATGATCGAAGACCGAAGTGAGCATCAGGTGAAACGGTTCCGCGGTTGTGCTCCAGCGAATACGCAGACGCTCCGAGGAGAGCATGGCCGCATACACCGATCGGACTTGCTGAAGTTGCGACGTGAGCTTGTTCTCTGTCTGATTGGTCGTCGTCGCGACTCGGTCGGCACTGGCCGGGAGCAGCTTTCGGCACTCCTCTTGACCAGCTCGAACTTCTGCTTCCGGTCGCAGAGGAACTCGTAACAAGCCAGCAAGGAACTGCGTGGTTCCCCAATCGGCTCGCGATGCGTCGACCGGTTGTTCGCCTCGATCATTCCGAGCTTCGGGATCGGCACCGTGGCTCAGCAACAGTTGCACGACGGCCGCATTTCCCAGGAAGGTGGCCGCTTGCAGCGCCGACGAGCCATCACGATTGCGTCCCTTCAGGTCGGCCCCTTTTTCGATCAGAAGCCGCGCCACATCTTCGTCTCCCAACAGAGCCGCCCACGCGAGCATCCTCACGCCGAACTCGGGGTCCTGAGCGTTCAGATCGGCTCCTTCCGCAATCAATCGCTCGATGCTCGCAGAGTCTCGCTGCCGGATGGCCAGGACGAGACTGGTTGGCGGCGACTTGTCGATGCTGACTTGCTTCTGACGCGCCGATGCCATCGCCCAGTTTGAGACCCAATGCAGCGCTGGAATGATCGTCATCAAGCCCAGCAGACACGGAACGAAGACTCGCTGGAAGCGATGTTTCAGCAAAGCCTTCACCCCATACCGCCGCCAGAGCATCACGGTGAAGAAGCCGCTCACCAGGAAGAACAGTTGCATGCGGAAGCCATGCACGGCGAGAAAAAACAAAGTGAAGAGTTCGTGTTGTCGGACGTCTTGAACCCCCCACGGAAAGGGGGCGAACGACAGAGCTGCGTGCAGCCCGATCCCCAGCAGCATCGCGAACGCGCGCAGGGCATCCAGATCGTGTCGGCGCTGTGTGGTCGGCTCAGTCATCGGTTGGAGAATCTCTGAAAGGGGCGTTCAATGATTGGGTGACAATTCGATGTGAGTGATTTCCAACCCCGCATCGACTTCGATGGTCAGGGCATAGACATCTGTCAGTTCCAAGCCGTCGGCCGATGAGGCCAAATGCGGGTGCAGCGGGCGAAAGTTGGCGAGCGGTATTTCGACTTCCCAAGCCTCACCGGCTGGACCGAGCGACTCCGGCGCAACATCCGTTTCAAACTTGCCCGCGAAGACGCCGTACATCTTTTGCGCACTGAATCCAAAACGCACGGTTTGTGGTCGCTCGGTTCGTCCTCGAAACCGCAACCGCGAATCGGCTCGCAACAGCACGGGCCGATCGCTGCTCTTCCACGCCGCGATCGCCACCGCGTAGAGCATCACGGGATCACGATCCGGAATTGGCCAGAGCAACGGAGCGGCACCGAGTCGCGCCCGTTCGTTCTCGGTCGGCGGCAGCCAGTGGCCCAGGATCACTTCCGGGCCTTTGGTTAGATGACACGACCACGAGTCGATCGGCTGCGGTTGCGGAATCACGTCGAACGACGCTTTGCCGCCGAGCGAAGCGGTCACTTGATGCCCGGCCGACACCTCGGCCACTCGGCCATCCAAACGCTGAGTGACTCGCGCCGATCCGGCATGGACTCGCACGATGGTCTCCGAGGACGACGTTTGCAGATTGAGCACCGCATCACGCGCCTCAAACGTCGCCGTCGGCGTTTGAATCAAGAGGCGCTGTGCGACTCGTTGTTCGCCGGGGCTGATCCAGAGACTTCCCTGCATCAACTCGAATCGCTTCTCGTCCGCTTCAGCATGCAAAATTCTCAGTGTCGAATGCCCGGCGATCGTCAGGGTCGTATCCTCCAACAAATCGAGCGTGACCCAAGCATCACACGAGCGTGTCTCCAGCGTGTCGCCGGCAACGAGCAACGTCCCGGTGTTCAGCCTGTTCTCAGTTTTGCCGCTTGAGCCGAAGAACTGACTCGATCCCGTCACTTTCAAAACACGGGCGACCCTTGGTTTTCCCGTCGAGAAAAATGCGAACGCACTCGCCGTCAGTAGCACGAGCACCACGATGGCCATCGCCGATGGCCACGCACGCAGCGCCGTCCTGAATGTCGACTTTCGCTCCGCGAAAGGACGAGTTCTGTCGCGAAGCGAAAGACGGCGATCTGCGTCGCCGTCAGCGGCGAACTCTTCGGGCGGAATGTCATTCGTCAGCCGCTGCATCAAGTCGCCGACAAAGCGCTCATCGTTGGAAGGTAGCCGACTCAACGTCTCACGAACGAACGCATCCTGCCGAGCCTGACTCTCGTCGGCGAGCAATCCCAGCAGGCGATGTGTCTGATAACTGTCCGCCGCTAACTTCAACAAGCGATCGTCCGCGGCCACGAGCGAGCGAAGCTCCGCGATTCCGGACTCGCCAAGTTCCCCTTCCAGATAGTCGTTCCACAATTCGACGAAGCGATCATCGCCGTTCATGATTGACCTCCTTCCGCCGCCGCCAGTCGGGTCTCGACACACTCCTGGAGTTTTCGTCGCAAGACCCAAAGCTGCTTCTTCACTCCCGCCACCGAGCGACCGCTGCGAGCCGCCATTTCTTCCAGCGGAATTTCGTCCTCGTAGCGCCACACAATGAATCGGCGGAGATCGTCACCGAGCTGTCCCAGGCACGCCCGCAATTGTTCGAGCCGCGTCTGCCACATTTCTGATGGCTGAGAACAACGTCGCTCCAGTTCCCTTTGCAGCAAGTCGGGGGCATACCGAGCGTGATAATCCGCGACCCGTCTGAGCCGCGTCGTTTCGGTCTGAAGCTGAAACTTGGCAATCGTGAACAGCCACGCGGAGAAATTCGTTCCCAATTCAAAGTCGCCCAGCCGAGTGAACGCGGCGACGAAACTGCGCTGCGCAACCTCATCCACATCCACGCCCGGCAGCGCATGTGCGGCGAGCCACACGCGCAACGGCCGTTCCAACCGTCGCACCACCGATTCAAACGCAGCCACGTCACCTTCGCGCACTCGGCGCAAGGCGGCGTTTATCACGGCATCATCATCAGCGTCAGTCATGGCTACTCCACCAAACATGGCAGCAACCATGACGAGGTTACCCATAACTTTCCGGATTCGACCAGAAAGTGAAGCCAGGACAGCCTCGTCTTCCGAGAAGCTGATTGCGCCTTCGGCAGGTCGCTACTTCGATTTTGTTTTCTTCTTGTCTTTGTTGGCGTGCCGGCCGGTGCCGTCGCCGTCGTCGAGGATGCCTCCGGCGGGGTTGAGTTTATCGAGCACTTCTTGCAGACGCTGGCGCGCGGCAGTCGCGGCGGCGTCTTTCGTGTCGGCGGCGACGAGCTTCTCGGCGAAGGGCGCGTCGCTCATGTCGAAGAGTTCGCCCGCTTGATTCAGCTTCCATTGCGGTTCGCGGACGTACCAGTTGCGCGCGAGTTGGATGAAGACCCAATCGCGAGGCTCGGCAGTTCCTCGGCACCAGTGCGTGACCAGACTCTTGCCGTCGATCATTTTGTCCGCTGGCAATTCGACGCGCGCCAATTCCGCGAACGACGGCACGAAGTCGGTGGAATCGACGACTCCCGTGGCCACCTGGCTCTGGGGCGTCACGCCGGGCCAGTTCACGATCAGCGGCACGAGAGCTCCACCTTCCAGCATCGATCCTTTCTCGCCAGACAGCCGACGTCCGCCGATCGTGGCTTCGTCCGCTTGCCCTTTACCCGTGCCGTTGTCACCCATGAAGACGATCAGCGTTTTCTCGCGCAGCTTCAGGCGTTCGAGTTCTGCAATCAACTTGCCGACCAGCTTGTCCATGTAGGCGACGTTGTCCCCCATCAAGTCCTGGCTGTCCGCCGCGCTGTCCGGCGTGAGCTGAAGTTCGCCATGCACACTCGACAGCGAGTAGTAAACGAAGAACGGATCGTCGCGATGCTTGGTGATGAAGTTAGTGACATGCTGGTGCAGCAGGTCGGGCATGTATTCCTTGTCGCGCAACGTCTTGCTCTTGCCGTTCACAACATACGGTTCGCCCTTGGCCTTCTTGTTCCAGTACACGCCGCTGCCGTTAAATCGCAGGTAGTCGTCGAAGCCCCAGTCGGACGGCTGCAGCGGCAACTGGCTCCACTTGCCGACCGCCGAGCTGACATACCCCGCCGGCTTGAGCATCTTCGGCAGCATCGTTTCGACGGACGGTTTCAGTTGCCCGACTCGATCCTGATTCGTCGCCCCCGTCCGAAACGCATACCGCCCCGTCATGATCAGCGTCCGCGAAGGCCCGCACAGCGGAGCCGTGTAAGCGAGGGTGTAGCGAATGCCGCCGTTCGCCAGAGCGTCGATGTGCGGAGTCTTGTAATTGTCCGCGCCGTAACACCCCACGTTCCCGACGCCGAGATCGTCAGCGAGGATGAAGATGATGTTGGGCTTGGCGGATGCCGACGTTTCAGCGGCATTGATCGGGCCGACGATGGCGAGAAGCAACGTGAGAAGGACGAGGTTTGGTTTCATTGAGAGGGAGCTTCAAAAAAGTGCGGGGCAGAGGTTCGGGAAAGTTGAGCTACGGTTTGGGAATTATCGCACGGGGTGCGTCGGGTCTTGGGAGGACGTTCGTGCGTTTCGCCCACGCTTCCCATTTCGAGGACATGTTCTTCACGCGCTCCGGTTGGGATACGGCGAGGTCATTCATCTCCACGCGGTCGGCTTCCATGTCGTAAAGCTCCCACGGCGCGGCGGCGAGGGAGACGAGTTTCCATTTGCCTTCGCGGAACGCGCGGTTTCCCTCGTGTTCCCAGCCGAGGAGACGGGGAGATCGCGACGCGGAGGAATCGGGAAAAGGAGCAAGCAACGGCCGCAGGCTCACGCCTTCCATCGGGAGGACATTCTTTCCATTCCACTCCGCGGGATACTTCGCGCCGGCAATGTCCACGCACGTCGCCATGAGGTCAATGAGATGCGCCGGCTCGCGCACGAACCATCCGTTGTCCTTGTCTTTCCCAACGGAAGCCGGCCAATGCGCGATGAGCGGCGTGCCGATGCCCCCTTCGTGGCCGTAATGTTTGTAGAGACGCCACGGTGTGTTGCACGCGTTCGCCCAGCCGGAGCCGTAGCTCGGGAACGAACCCGCCTGGCCCATCTGCGCGAGTTCAGCGCCGCGGTAGAGTTTGTTCGGCAGCGCCTGCGTGCCTTGGTTGAGGCCAGTGCCGGGCACGGGATTCGGCGTCGGCAGCATCTCGAATCCGAATGGCTCCCACTCCGCGCACGCGCCGTTGTCGCTGAGGAAAACGATGAGCGTGTTGTCGAGTTGTCCGCTGGCGCGCAGGTCGGCGAGCAGGCGTCCGATGTTGCGGTCCATGCCCGTGACCATTCCGGCATAGACTGCCATCCGCTGTGCGAGGTCAGCGCGACGATCCGCAGGCAGCGAATCCCACGCGGGATTATTCCCGTCACCAGTCCACGAGCCGAGGCGTTTGGATGCGACGGAATGGGTAATCTTGCTGCGCGGCGTGAGCAGGGTGCTCTCCGGCAGCAGGCCGATTTTCTTCTGCTTCGCAAGGCGTTGCTCGCGGATGTTGTCCCAGCCTCGCGCGTAGATTTCCGGGTAGCCGGTCATGTCCTCGCGTTTCGACTGCACAGGGAAATGCGGGGCCTGATACCCGATGTAGAGCAGCCACGGCGCGCCCGATTGTCGCATGTCGGCGAGAAAATCCAGCGCGTGATCGGTGATCGCGTCGGTGGCAAAAAACTCGCCGGGTTTGTAGCTGCGCTGCGGTCTGCTCTCGGGCAGACGCTTCATCATGCGCGGCTCCCACGAGTCCACCCCGTAGCCGCCGATGAAGCCGTAGAAGTCGTCGAAGCCGCGCTTGGTCGGCGGTTCGCTGTCGCCCACATGCCATTTACCGGCGGCAGCCGTGCGATAACCGGCGGTCTTGAGCACCTGCGCGATGGTCACGCAGTTCGCATTCAGCGCGCCACGATAACCGGGGAACGCCTCGCCTTTGTCGCCGGCCCCCGGAAACTTCGCGGCCTGATCGGAAGTCATCAGTCCGATGCCCGCCTGATGCGGATAAAGCCCCGTGAGCAGCGACGCACGCGACGGACAGCAGCGCGTGCAGGAATAGAACTGCGTAAAGCGCAGCCCGCCCGCCGCGAGCGAGTCGAGATTCGGCGTGCGGATCTCGCCCCCGTAGCACCCAAGGTCTGACCAGCCGAGATCGTCCGCGAGGATGATGAGGATGTTCGGCTTGTCAGCAGCGGCGTGCAGCGCGGCCAACGGAGACAGTAGCAGGGCGGTGATGATGGTGAGGGTGTATTTCATAATTGGTTTACGGGATCCGCGACCTTGCAGTGTTTCCTGAGTTGGTGGATTAGTTTTAATGTTTACAGCTTCACGATGCGCTGGCCGGACTCAGCCTTCGGTTTTGGTTCGAGGTCGGCGAGGGTTTGTGCATCAGGTTTATCCGGGCCGAGTTTGATGGTGTGTTTGCCCGTGGAATAGACACGCGGATGGAAGCGACCGCCCTGAGCGCGGACCGTGTAGAGGACGTCACCGGTGGCGTCCTCAATGACTTGCACAACGGGGTTGGCTCCGCTTTCAAACACGAGTTCGGGGAGCCAGCCGGTCACTTTGCGGCCGTCGTTCGCATCCATCACGATGGTGATGGGCCACCCGGGGAACTGGGCTTTGTCGCCGTCGGTGACTTTTGCGAAGCGCGGCCAGCATTCGAAGGTGATCTGCCGCGATCTCTTGTCGAAGCGGATGAGGCCGTAGCCGTCGGCACGCTGCTTCTCGTCCTGGATGTCCTCGGGGTTGGCGTAGGCGAGCATGCGGATTGGGTTGCCGAGGCCGTCTTTGAAGTCGCCGGTCCAGGGCAACGGGCTGTTCGGAACCGGATTCGGGCCGGGCTGTTCATCGAGCGGATGCCACCAGCGGCCATAGATCGTGTTCACCAATGCGGGACTGGTGAAACTGAATGGCCCGTCGCCAAACTCTTCAATGCCGTGCTTCACGACGACGGCCAGATGCTGGTCACCGCACAGATGCGGAGCCCACGCGCGGCGGATCTCCACCAGAGCGCGATTGCGACCGCTCTGCGGCCAGCCATTGCAGTCGAGATCAGCGAGCAGGCGTTTGTCGCGTCCGCCATGCATATGCACGGCTCCGCAGAAGGCCGTGGCGGAAAGCACACACTTCATCTCCGCGCCACCGCTGTAGTCCTTGCCCCACTCGCGGAGGAACTTTTCCTGCCGCTGGCCCAACAGTTCCAAGCCGGGCAGATCGATGCTTTTCGGGTCGTACGACGGATCGTTGATGTGGTCCGGACGAGGCCCCATCTGCGGGATCGTGCCTGCGGGACCGGTTTTGAATTTCCGGTCCTCCAGAATGGCGAAGTCGATGCCGCCGATGGTCATCCTCGTGAAGTAGACGCTGATGTCCCGGCTCACGGGTGCCGGATCAGGCGAGTCCGGCAGATGCCAGCTCTGCTGACGCTGCACCTGGTTCACATAAGCCACGGGATAGCGATAACCACCGTCGGCATCGCCTTCAATGTGAGATTGACCTCCCGCCTCGCCCCAGAGATTGCCGTGACCCACGTCGTGATCGTCGGGAATACACACCGTCGGCCGGTCGCGAATGATGTCGCGGAACTGCAGGCCGAACTCGATCCAGCCCGCCGTGTGCTCGGTGTGGCGGTAGGTCTGGTCACCGCCAAAGAACAGCACGTCCGGGTCCTGCGCCCGCAGATTCTCCACGATCTCCGTGCGTGGACCGATGGTGCGGCTGGAGTTGCAGCTCATGTTGGCGATGACGATCACGTTCTTCTCGACCGGATCGCGACGGATGAGTCCCTCAAACATCGCCTGCTCACCGTGGCGCACGCGATAGGGGACGTTCTTCGAGCCATCCCAGCCCTCGACGCGAAAATGCGCATCCCAGCCTGGATAATTCACCTCGCTCTTCGCGATCTCCTTCCAGTCCGCGCCGTCTGGTTTCACTTCGAGCCGCGCCACACGCGCCTCACCGGGCTTCAGCGGGAAAAGCTGCGCACTCATTTTCAGCACGCCGCTTTGATGCGTGTAGCACGCGAAGCACACCACCTCATCACGCGGCACATCCAGCGACGGAGGCGCAGGTGGACCGCCCGCGCCCTTGGTCTTGCCCTTCGCGTTCTTGTTCTCATTCGGCGCTGCAGCGAGCGTTCCTTTGGTCCACCACTCGCCCGTCGCGAGGGAATCAAGCTTCGGGAAGTCAGAGCCGAAAGGCAGAGCAGCCTCGGATTCTGCGCCGATGACCGACGATGATGAAGCACGCCAAAAAAGGAGTGGGGTCAGTTTCAAAAACAGGCGGCGAGTGAGGTTCATGGTGGGTTGGTCGACTTCTTTTGGACGGCTGCGATTGGACGTTACTTGACCGCACGGTAGAGGAGCTTCCCTCGCGAGTTGAAATGCTCGAGGACCAGATCGTCTCCGGCCGTGATCTGTAGAAAGCCGCCGTTGGGCGTTGGCGAGGTGTAGCGTTGTCGAATGAGAGCTTGCGGGTCAGAGCCATTCTTGTCCCCCGGCGCGACGCCGAGGCGGGCGTTTTCATCGTTCAGCGCACCGCAGGCGAACTCTTCAACGCCAGTGGGGTGAATGCTGTGGTATTGCCAGTGACGGTCTCCGCAGATGATCGTCAGAGGACCGATCTTGTTCTCTTTCAGCCAGGCGAAAAAGGCATCCGCTTCGTGGCGATAGCCGTTCAGATCGGCGTGGTTGTCGATCTTCCGTGCGTCGTCGGGCCCGACCATCGGCGTCGGCGAGATCAGGATTTTCCATCTCGCATCGCTCGCCTTCACAGTCGTCTTCAACCATTCGCGCTGTTCCGCTCCCCAGAGCGACTTTTCGGGACCATCGGCCATCTCATTCGGCGAGCGGTAGTCACGACCTTCAGTCAGCCAGATTTGCAGATGCTGGCTGATTCGATGAGTTCGGTAGGTCGGCTTGTCACTGCCCGCGGCCAACATCGGCAGTTGCTCGCGGAACATGTCGATGCCGGTCTTCGGCAGGGGAAGTCGTTCGGTCGTGTTGTCCGAATCGTCGAAGCGAAAGTCGTGGTCGTCTTTCGACCAATAAGCGGGGACACTGCGGAAGAACTCCATCATCCGCGGAAACCGAAACTGCTCATGCCAGCATTGGCGCAACTGCGGGATCGTCTTGGCCAGACGCAACGGGTTGTCGTAGTAAACGATGTCGCCGGTCCCCACGAAGAAGTCCGGATGAAGTTTCAGCATCGCCTCAAAGGCCGGATAGCCAAGGCGCTTGTCCGTTTCCGTGGCTGTCTCAGGGCCGCTGGCCTTGCCCCGCTTTCCGTGCATGAATTTGTTGTAGTTCATGCAACTCCCCACGATGAATCGCACTGGTGCGTCGATGGTTCCGCCCGGCAAGGTCTTGAACGAACAACTCGCGCCGGTCATGGCCGTCGTCTCTGTGGCTCCGTAGACCGCGCGGTAATGGTAAGTGGTGTTGGGCTTCAGGCCGGTGAGTTTAGTACGCACGATGAAATCATGTTTGTCATCAGCCGGTTGAAACGGAGTGCGCTGTGCATCGCTGAAATCATCCCGCGTGCTCCATTCAAAGCACGCGACTCCGGCGGCTCCCGGCAGCTCTCCTGTCGGGTCGAGTTGTGTCGCCAGAGTTAGCCGCGTTTGCAGCAATGCAGTTGAACTGGTGACTTCGCCAGACATCGCCCCCTGCCCGAGGAAAATGCGTGCGACTTGGGATTCAGCAGCCACCAGAGAAGAGCCGCGCCACGCGAGCAGCGGGAGCAGCTTTAGAAAGAAACGTCGGGCGATGTTCATGATTGATGTCGTGTCCTGATCAGCATTCCGAAAATTAGCCGCGCGGCGCTAGCCCCGGTTCATGCCGTGTAACCGGGGCTAGTGCCGCGCGGCTAATTTCTGCGATCCGTATGAGAGATGAATTCAGTTGTTCGCGAAGGACTCGCTGAGCACCACGGCTCGGACAAGATCCTTGAATCCGCCTTTGTTGGACGACAGGTCTTTCATGATACCGTCGATCACGGCGCGGTCGGCTAACGCAGGCTCGCGGCCGAGGGCGTAGTTCATGAGTTTCTCCGTGAGCGAGCGGGTGAACTGCTCGTGCCGCGCGATGAGCAGGCTGCGGAAGTCGGTGACGCCTTTGAATTTCTCGCCAGTGGGCAGCGCGCCGCTGGGATCGATTGTGTGCTCCTTCGAGTAATTCGCGCGCCAGCCGCCGATGGCGTCGAAGTTCTCCAACGCGAAACCGAACGGATCAATCTTGCGATGACAGGCAGCACAGGTTTCGTTCGCGCGATGCTTGGCGAGTTGCTCGCGGATCGTGGTGGCTCCGCTGGCATCAGGTTCGATGAGGGGAACGTCGGGCGGCGGTGGCGGTGGGGTGTAGCCGAGTAGTTTTTGTTGCACATAGACGCCGCGCACGACGGGCGAGGTGTCCACGCCGTTGGCCGAAGCGGTGAGGAACGAGGCGTGTCCGAGCAAACCGCCGCGCTCGCCTTTGGGCAGCGACACTTGGCGAAGCTGCACGCCTTCAACCGGTGGCAGGCCGTAGTGCAACGCGAGTTCGCGATTCAAGAATGTGTAGTCGGCGGCGAGGAATTCTCGCGGCGGCAAGTTCTTGTCGAGAATGTGGCGGAAGAACGTTTCGGTCTCGGCGCGCATGGCGGCGTCGATGTTGTCGCGGAAGAAGCTGACGAAGTCGGTGGAAACCGGCATCTCGCCGATGTGGTCGAGGTTCAGCCAGAGACGGATGAAGTTCTGCACGAACCGTTGCGACTTCGGATCGGCCAACATGCGATCCACCTGCGCGCCCAGCACCGCTGGCTCGTGCAATTTGCCAGCAGCCGCGAGCTGGATCAGCGTCTGGTCCGGCATGGAGGACCAGAAGAAATACGACAGGCGCGAAGCCAGCGCGTAGTCGTCGAGCTTGCCGCTCCCCTCGTGCAAATGGAGAAAGGCGGGCGAGCAGAGGATGGATTGAAAGCCGAGTTGCAGCGCATCAAGCGGCTTCATTCCGGCACTGAGCTTGGCTGTGACCAACTTCTCGATGGGTGCCAGTTCGCCGGAACGCAATGGGCGACGAAAGGCCGCTTCGGCGAAGACGCGCAGTCGTTCGGGGATGTTGGCGCGACTGATCTGATTCGCGACGAGTTTGCCGTACAGCACGGTGTGACCGGGCGTCGGCCATTGGTCGAGGTGCGGACCTTTCACCTGCATTTCCCAGATGCGGAGCTTCGGACCTCGATACGCCTTGAGCATCTCCTCAGCGAGTTCGCCCTTTCCCAGCTTCAGCTTTGCAACAGCTTCCAGTTCGGGATGTCCTTTGGCGTACCGATTCAATTTGAACGCCAATGCCTTGGCCGCAGGCGCGCCATTGCGAAAGCGGACCTCCGGTTCCTCACCCCGATCGAGATCGACGGTCCACTCAAACCACTGCGGATTGTCGCTGGTGAGTTCCACCAGCGCAAGTGTGCGTTGCGTGGTGATGTTGCCTGTGCTCTCGACGCTCCCCTCGCGATTCACCGCGGCGAGTTCCATCACGATCGGATCGCCGTTGCGGAAGTCCGTCAGGAAGTCATAGGAATGCGTGCGGTCGATGGCCGCAGCCTGGATGCGGATGGTGTAACGCCCGCTCTGCGGTGCGCCGCCGCGCGCCAGCGGCTCGAAGCCGATGTGCCCGCCGCGATAATGCCGCGCCTGGAGATCGTCGTAGCCCTTGTCCGAAATCCAGCGGTAGCGATCTGTGCGAAAGAGCTTGGGCAGGTCATTGTTTTTCCTGCCTTCGAAGTAGAACGGCGACTTCTGCGCATAGCTTTTGTTCTCGGGTTTCGGACCAAAGGCAGTCGCCCGCCGGATCGCCTCCTCGGCGGCGACAAAGTAGTGATCGAGCAACATGCCGGACGTCACCTGCGCGGCGCTGTTGTTGTCGAAGCCATCGGCACGAACCTCGGGCGGGAAATCAGCCACAGGATTCCATCCAGCGACATTCAAACCCAGCAGATCACCGATGGTGTGACGGTATTCAAAGCTGTTGAGACGGCGCAGCACGGTGTGCGCTCCCGTGCCTTTGAAACGCTGCGTGGCATCGGCCAGGGATTGAGTGATCGCATCGACCGCCGCGAGCAGCTCGGTCTTCGACGGCTGCTTCTCTTTTTTCGGCGGCATCTCACCGAGATTCAATTGATCGAGAATGTCCTGCCACAGCAGAGCGTCATCCGGCGTCGTGATTTCATTCGTGAGTTTGTCGAATCGCCGGTCTCCGCTCTGTTTGTCGGGACCGTGGCACTTGATGCAATACTCTTTGAGGAATCCCTCGCGCAGAGGCGCAGCGACGCAGAAAGATGGGCTCGCGGCGAAGGCTGCAATCGTCGTGAGGAAGACCGCATATTGACGAAAGTGTTGCGAGTTCATGTCAGTTTGAATTCCTAAAAAGATTTGAATCTATCAGCCGCAGGGCGCTAGCCCCGGTTTGTGCGCAACAACCGGGGCTAGCGCCCTGCGGCTGACTGGATTGCGGAATTGCTGGGATCAGTGATCCCGCATTTTTCGTCAGCCAATCGTCATCGGTGTGAAAGTTCCCGTGCTGCGTCCGAAGCGTTCGCGCTCCGCGCCAAACCACTGGAGCGTCGACAGCCAGAGATTGGACAACTGAATCCGTTTGCGTTCCTCCGCCGGGCAGACGAGATGGCCTTGATGCTTGAGGCCACCACCCGCGAGCAGCACCGGCAAATCACGATTCGAATGGTTCGAGGCATTGCCCATGCCGCTGCCGATCACCACGAGCGTGCTGTCCATCAATCCCGCTTCCTTCAACTTGCCGAACAAGTGCGCGAACTGCGTCATCAAATACTTCTCCACGATCTGCAACTGGGTCAGCAGGCCCTCCTGCTTGCTGTGGTGCGACAGCCCGTGATAGCTGCCGACGTCGAGCTCGGTGGTGTGGAATCCTAGCGGGACTTCAAAGGTCGCCACGCGCGTCGAATCCGTTTGCAACGCCAGCGTCATCAAATCCATGAACAGCGGAATCTCCTCGATCTGTAGTCGCTCTTCGTCCTTGATAGCGTCGATGGGTGACTTTGGCTTCGGCTTGCCCAGCCATGCCTCAGACATTTGCAACCGACGCTCCACGTCGCGAACCGATGTCAGATACTGATCGAGCTTGCTGCGATCCGCCGCATCGAGAGTGCCTCCCAATTGCTTCGCCGATTCGCGCAAGGCGTCGAGCACACTGGCTCGGTTCGACAACCGTTCGCACTCCGTCGCCTTCGCGCCGGCATTGGCCTCAACAAACAACGCTTCAAACAGACGAGCGGGATTAGTCACCGGAGGCAGACGCACGCCCGCCCGGTTCCAGCACATGTCCGTGCCCTCGCCCAATCCCGCGGTGATCGATGGATACCGCGTCGCCGCGCCGACATGCTCCGCAGCCACTTGGTCGATCGAAATGTTCTTCTCCGGAAAGCCCGCTGCCTCTTCCTTCTTCACGCCCGTCAGAAACGAATGCACCGCGCCGTGCCCGCCCTTCGCGTCGTGATCGAGATGAGAGAAGACGGTGAAATCCCCCCGATGTGCCTGCAACGGAGCCAGCGTTTTACTGATCGCGTACTCGCGCCCTGCCGCCGTCGGAAAGAATCCGCCCGGCCAGAAGCCGAGATGATTGCCGATGCAAATCAGACGTCGCGGATCGGTCTTCGGAGCCGCAGCCACGAAGCCGACATTGAGGCTTTCAAAAGCCGGAAGTGCGAGCGCCATTCCGAGTCCACGCAGGAAATGGCGACGGTCGATGAAGGGCAAACGTTGGGTTTTCATGGGGCTATCCGAATTCAGCGGTGTAGGGTGGGACAAGCTCGATTCGAGCGCCGGCCCACCACGGAAACGATTGGCTCATCTGGTGGGCCGGCGCGGCGAAACGCCGCTTGTCCCACCCTACGAAGTCACGGCACAAGCAACGACACGCGCACGTCATCCAAATAATGTGGAGACGTCCGCGCGGCCTTGTCCGGTGTACGTGCTCCGAAAAAAAGCACCAAGCTGCGAGCGGCGCGGGGCACTTGAATCCTCACGGAAAACGTCTGCCAGTCGGCCTTCCCAGGCATGACGTCCAAACCTCGTGTCGCAGAGGCAATGGACTCATCCCGACGATCGAACCATGAGGAACCCAGCATGTCCGGTGCATCGGTGACTGCGAACGCACGAATCATGTAGCGCACTGCTGTTGCGGAGCCAGCCGCGGCGAACGAAGCCGAGACTTCGATTTCTCGCGACTCACCGCCCACGTTCGGAGACAGCGTTTGCAGATCGAGCACTTGGTAAATGCGCAGAGCGCCTTTGGCTGCGGGTTCCAGCCGGAGCATGAACTTGCCTTCCTTCGCGGCCACTCCGTTCTCGGCAGCCACGACCTGCGCGGCATCGCCACTCCACTGACTCGGCCCGTCGGGAAAGCCAATGCTGAGCGGAATCGCTGAGTTCTCGAAACCCGGCTCAAACAGCGCCAGCGGAACCGTCTTGCCAATGCTGCGCTGAACCACAAATCCAAACACCACGGTCGCGCTGAACAACCCAATGACCAAACCCATTGCCGCAGCAGTGAGCGGACGCCATTGAAGCCAGCGGGCAGGTCTTGAAACGATCGGCAATGCCTGACCTGTCACCGCCCGCAACGAAGCGTTCTGCATGGCGTGCTCCAGAAGGCCATGAATGGAAGCGGCCTCCCAGTAGCGTGTACGAGCTTCGGCGGACTGCTCCAGATGAGCGCTGAGCTTGGCGGAATCAGGCTCACCGAGACGTCCTTCGAGGCAGTCGTCAATGAGTGCGTCGAGTTCGGTCTGGTTGATCTTCTCAGGCATAGTCATCAAGCCTTCTTGAGTTCAAAGGACACACAATCGCGAAGGAAAGCGCGGGCTTTGGAAAGGGCTACGCGAACTGCCGTGGACGTCATACCCAAGCCATCGGCCATCTCGTCCGAGTCTTGCCGGCTCGAGTAACGTCGCCACAGCAGCTCACGGCTTTTAGGCGCAAGCTTTTCGAGGCAACGGCTCAGCGCTTCTTCGCGTAAACCCGTCAGATCGCTCGCAGGCGATTCATCGGCCAGCGCGTTGATGGCCGCCTCGCTGAGCACGTTCGCCCGCTTTTTCTGACGAAGGTTCTCCAGCACCTTCAGCCGCGCGATGCCACAGGCCCAGGCCACAAAGTTCGTTCCCGGCTCAAAGTCCGCAGCCTTTCGCGAGACCGTGAGAAACGTCTCCTGCAAGACATCATCCGCATCCGCCAACGCAGGCTGCAACGCACGCACAAAGGCGCGAATCGCTCCTTCATTTCGAACAAAGAGCATCTGCACTTGCTCAGCAGGCGTCGGCGGCATGTTCTGGGGATCGTCGTTCATCAAGAGATAATGACGCGGCAAGGCGATTTGTTTCCGAGATTCTCCGACTGTCGAAAAGACATTTTCGACGTCGTTCGCCGATGTCTCTGAAACAGCATGTCAAAACAACCGAAGATGGAACCAGGCGAGGATCATGCCGGCTTCTTCTTGGCGTTGCGTGCCTTGTTGGCTTTGCCATTTGCGACGGGCGGGGTCCATTCGGCAGGTTCGGGATTGGAGACCTTCAACGGGTGCTTGTCGCCGAATGCGGTCAGGTCTTTTTCGAGGCGAGTCATGAGGTCGGCGACCTTGGCGGCGTGCTCGGGTTTGTCGGCGAGGTTGGTGATCTCGTGCGGGTCGGCTTGCAGATCGAAGAGTTGCGTCTTGTCGATGTGCGGGTAGCGGATCAGCTTCCAGCGGTCGTCGCGGATTGCTCGTTGCACCGACTTGTAGCCGAGCACCAGTTGCGGGCGGGCGGCATGAGTCGGGTCTTTCACGGTGGCGGTGAACTCGATCCCTTCGCTGGTGGTTGGGCCGGAGACGTCGCACAGCTTGCCGAGCGTTGGCAGGACGTCGAACAGGTAGCACATCGCGTTGGTGCGCTGGCCTTGCGGGATGCCGGGGCCGCTCATGATCAGCGGGACTCGCATTGAATGTTCGTAGCAGTTCTGCTTGCCGATCAGGCCGTGACTGCCGCGAGCGACTCCGGAATCGGCCGCGAAAACGACGATCGTGTTCTTCGCGTGCGGCGACGCTTCGAGCGCATCGAGTACTCGGCCGATCTCCGCATCGAGGTACGAGACGTAGCGGTAGTACTCGGCGATCATCTCGCGAATCTTCTCCGGCTGCCGAGGCCAGCGGAGCAACGCTTCGTCGCGAATGGTCATCTCGCCGTTGTTCCACGGATGCTGCGGCAGGAAGTTCGGTGGCAACGGGATCTGATCGGCGTCGTAGCGGATCTTGAAATCCTTCGGGACAACGTGCGGATCGTGTGGCGCGTCGAACGGGACGTAGCAGAAGAACGGTCGCTCGTGCTTCGCGTTGAGGAACCGAATGGCCTCATCGGCGAAGACTTCGCAAGCATGCTTCGGCGCGAGTTTCGGCGTCGTCAGCGAGCCCTCCACAAGATCGCTGAGCTTGGCATTCAGAGGATTCGTCATGCCTCCCTCAAAGATGCCGCGAGCCTGTTGAAAGCTGCGCGCGATCGACTTCTCGCCGTTGTGCCACTTGCCGCTGACGAACGTCGAATAGCCCGCGCGGCCAAACGCCGCCGGCCACGTTTCATCGCGCAGCAACTTCTCATCTATGCGGAACAAACACCGACCGGACAGCAACATCGCTCGCGACGGCACGCACGTCGCCCCGTTCAGGCCACCTTGCATGTAGGCTCGATCAAACGCCAACCCGCGCCGCACCAGCCGATCGAGATTCGGCGTCTGGATGTGCGAATTCCCCAGCGCCGCAATCGTGTCGGCCCGCTGATCGTCCGCGAATAGGAACAGGACATTCGGCCGGACGTCAGCCGCATGAGCAAGATTCGTGACCGAGCAGCCGACAAGCAACAACAGGCAGACAAACGCACGAGTCATGACGATTCCTTCAAACAAAGCATTGATCACTTACGGGGCAATCACGTGCACTTCTTGAAACGAAGTGTTCTCGCCGATGGGCGTGATCGAGTGGACTTGCCACACAAGCCAGCGGAATTGGCTCAGTGGTTGATTCGTGGAAGATCGGATGCTCGTCGCTTGGAAGGGTTCAGCGGGGAGAGCCGTTGAATCCACTTCGATCAGCGGCGTGAAGAACTTGCGGTCGTTCGTGTTCCAGCCGGGATCGGTTTCGCTCGTGCTGCCGTAGAGGCTGAAGTGTTGCGGGCCGCGGATTCCGTTTTGTTGGAACGACCAGGTGTTGATCGACTTGATGTCGCGGCGTTGGCCGAGGTCGACTTTGTAGAGACCACCTTCAACGCCGTTGCCGAATACCGGCCCGTAGTTGCGAGCCAGCTTGCCATCGAACAGCGACTGTGGCGATTCGTTGTTGGTAGCGGGCTGAGTCGTCAGCGCGGCGATGGGCAGCACGTCCTTCGTCGCTGCCAGCGGGATCGTCTTGAAGCCGTCGGCATCGGCGGACTCGGTGGTCGCGAAGAGGTAGTGATCCACGGCAATCAGATTGGGCGTTTGGGCTCGCACGAACCGAATCTCAAGTCGCTTGCCTGCCGCTGCGTTCTGAATTCTCAGCAGGTCTGCAACGGACTTCACCGGTTGATCGTTGAGCGACTGAATGAGGTCGTTCGATTTGAAGCCATTGGCCGCCGCTTCGCAATCGCTCGGCACGGACTTGAGATGCACGCCGCCCGCATTCTTCGTGACGCCGAATGCCGAGAACTCATCGCCGGAGATGTTGCGAATGATGGCTCCTCGCCAGACGTGCTCGACCGCTTGTTTGGATCGTCGAGCAATCGGACGCGGCGGCGGTTCGTTGCCCGGCAGCTTCGGTGTGCGAGCGACCTTCTTCAGCTCGGGCTTCTGCACGCCGAAGTCATCCATCGAAAAGTTTTGGAAACCGAGTTTGATCGCCGGGGATTCGTTCTTCACGCGGTAGTCGCCAGCCTCGCGGTTCGTGAAGAGCGGATCGCCGGTCAGCGAATGAGCGTCGCAGCCATTGGCCGCGAACTTCAGCCGGTCGGCCTCGGAGGTGGTGAAGAGATTGAAGTCGACCTCGCGCCCCCACTTGCCCGACGGCATGATCGCCGGCGCATGCGCTCCCGCCCAGATGTTGCGAGTGACTTCGTCGTTGCTGATGCCGTCGCCCTTGATGTGATACCAGACATGCGGATGGAAGCCGCAGCCGACGCCGATGTTGTTGGTGACTCGCCGATGAAAGCCTTCGCGCAGCTTCAAGCCGCCGTGCAGGAAGACGTTGTTCGTGATCTCGTAGTTGCTGGAACCGTCGTCGAGATCCACATCCCAACCGTGATCGCAGCGCCAACGATTGTGTCGCAGGACCGTCGGCTTCACGGCGTCGAGCTTCGCAAGTTCCGGCAGCGACTCGGTCGGCGCGTCCTTCAACCCCCAATAACGATCGCGGCCCCATGAGTTGAACGAGCCATGATCGCCGGTCTCTTGCACGGTATCGAAGACGTCGCAGTGCTCGATGAGATGCCCGCCCCAGCAGCCATCGCCGATGTTGATGCCGGCTCGAGACGCGTCGTAGATCGAGCAATGCCGGACCGTGATTCCCGACGACATGGCGATCTGCACTCCGGCCGCTTGCTTCTCGACGAGACCAATGCCGCGAATGAGACAGTCCTCGACGAGACAGTCCGCCGGATAGCTGTCGGTCTGCGGCCCCGGAACTTTGTCGATGTGTCCGAGGCTCTGTCGTTGCCCGTATTCGAACAGCGGACTCCGCACGGCCAGTGCATCGCCAACGAAGGCGACGCCGCTCGCTCCTGTATCGCGGATGTCGCAACCGGCGATCCGCGTTCGGCGGTTGTAGCTGCTGACGAAGATCGCGTTGCCGCCGACTTGATCGAACTCGCAATCGACGAGGCTGCAATCTTCGGTCCCTTGCAGAAACACCGCGCCTTCGCGAGCGATCGTCCAGTCACTTCGGAGCAACGGCTCTTTGGTCTGCATGAAGGTGCGAGCGGCATGACGAAACGTCAGCCCGCGCAGCGTCACGCCCTTCACCGACTGCTTCGGAGTTCCGTCCATCCGAATCAGTTGGCTGGAGATCGGAAACTCGACCGTGGCGTTTGCGAGATCAAGCCCTTCCGGCGGAAAGAAGAAGAGCGTGTTCGTCGTCCCGTCATAGAACCATTCGCCGGGGGCATCGAGTTCCTCGAAGATGTTCTCAACATAGCGATGCTGCTTGTGCATGCCGGAACCGCGGTTGTTCTGCCTGCCCCCTTCCGTCAGCACATCGCCGTTCTTGTCCTTGCCCGTGATGACAAAGTGGACTCCGCCCCACGCACCGGGATGTAAGGCATGCAGATACCCGCCGGCGGGATTGCTCCATCGCGCCGCACGCTCGCGACTGTTGGCATCCGCCGCGAAGCCACCGAAGGGCCGAATCTCCGGATCGAAGTTGGGATAGCGCGCCATCCTCTGCCGCTGACCATTCACGAAAAGCTCGTCGACCTGCAACTTGTATTGAAACCGTGCTTCTGCGGCCCGATTCGGGTGAGAATAGATCTGCATCCCAAGATCAGCTTGCCAGACGCCGTCGCGAAACGGCTGCCACTTCAGCTCGAGCTTCCGGTCGCTGGTGACAACAACCTTCTCACCGGCAGCCGCGCGGAACTCGACCCCTTCATCCTCATGAGTGAACTCCAACCGGCGTTCGAGGCGATACGTGCCGCCATGAATGACGACAGTCGACCCGCGAACAGCCCGAGCGAGCAACTGAGCGATCTGCAACGACGCCACCGGCTTCGCTGCACTCCCATCGTTCTTGTCGTTCCCTTGCGGCGAGACATGGATCTCACGAGTTCCCTGCACGAATTTCGACGCCGTCTTTGCAGGCGATTCCTGCGCGGCAACGATGCCGATTGTGGTGATACTTAACGAGGCAAAGAGAACGACGGAGTGTTTCGCGAGCGTCATCGGTCGTTGGCTTTCGGTTGCGGAACTGCGTCTGGCTTGTTCGTGGCCCACTTGAACTCGGCGAAGATCACCTTCGTCAGGTCCGAGCCGGGTTTGGGTTGGAAGCGGATAAGGTGTCGAGAACGAATTTGTCAGCCGCGAGGCGCTAGCCGCGGTTTCTTCATCTCGCCAGAACCGGCGGCTAGCGCCTTGCCGCTCACGGAACCTCAATTCCGACCACACGAAGTATAGCTCGCACCGTTTTCGATTAACTTGGCGAATCGGGCAGCGCTCCCCGATCGGGCGCGAAAGAAGAGTTCGGGCTCGACCCCTTCGCACTCGGAAAGGAGTCCGCCGGTGGCGGTCTCGATGACGTCGATTCGCAAGTAGAGCGGCATCCGGCAGGAGCGACCTCCGCGATGAGCGAAGGCACGCGGAATGGCGGCGGCGGTCCGATCGCCCAGCTCGCGCAGGACCGCTGGCGGATCGGCGAAGCGGAGCGAACCTCCGCGCTCGGCATGGACCATGATCTGGCCGCTGGCGGGGAGTTTGTGAATGCCGTGACTGTACTCGCCGCCGAAATACACGAGCGACCATTCGCCGTTCGTCTGAATCTCGGGCAGAAACGGCTGCACCAATTGAGCCCCGCGCTGACAGCGAGCCGCGAACTCAGGCTGAAACTCCCGTGCAGCCTGGCGATCAGGTAAGAATTCCAACCCCGCGCCGGCGGCCGACACAGCGGGCTTGATGACGGCGGCGACGTGTTGCTCGACGAAGGTTTCGAGATCAAACGACTCGCCAACTGGGATCAACTGAGTGGGAACGATCGGCACACCGACCGCCGCAAAGTCGAGCAAGTAGCGCTTATCCATCAGCCAGAGCATCACCGCCACTTCGTTCTCAACGACCAGTCCCGTTGCGGCGAGCTGTTCGAGCCAGCGCAGAAATCCCTGCCGCTGCTCGTCGCTATCCATGTAATCCCACGGGGAGCGGACGATGAGGCGATCAAACCGATCCGTCAGCCGCGAGGTCTCCGCTCCCCAAACGACGGCCGAGACTTGGTGCCCGCGTCGCCGAAGTTCATCGACCAGCAATTGATCGTCAGGAGTAAACGGCGGCTCGGTCGGCACGAAATCCGGCTCAGCGGTCGTGGGGAAATAGTCGGCCAGCTTTTCGGCGTTGCTGGTGACGATACCGATGCGCTGGGATGGCGGAGTGATCATAAGGGTGAGCGATCTCCCAAAAGTGGCTCTCGGCGATTCGTGTTGAATGCTGTGATGAGTGAGCCGCAAGGCGCTAGCCGCGGGTTCCGGATTCGTTCCAAACCCGCTCACAGAAGACAGTGCCCAATGGGACTTCTCGGATAGCCTCTGATCAAGCATCGCCACCAGCGCGAAGATCGGCAATGACACGACCTGCCACGTCTCGTCGAGCACTCGCATGAAGGCAACGTCGTCCTCCGACTTTTTCAAAGATCATCAGCCGTGCCACCGCGCGATCGAGCACATGAAACACTTCTCCCACAGGAACAATTCGTTAACGTCCAGGCATGATCGCCGCCGCCTAACAACTTCATCCACAGATCCGCAAATCAACGAGTCCTGACCCCTTAGATTTCCCCCCTTAGATTTCCCCCTTCGATGTTGCGCGTGGTATGAGCGATGGGCAGCGGTTTCTTCTCCTTCGCGAAAACGGAATCGCCGCCCAGCGTTGAAACCGTCAACACGAACAGTGCCAGGTACTGAACTACGGCTTGACGCTCCATCTACTTCGTCACCTTCAGCAGTTCCACCATCGCCTGGCCCATGGCTTCGCCCACATCCATATAGACTTCGGCTTTGCCGCCGTAGTGGCCATTGCCGCTGCCGCCTTGTGCCATCGGGTTGGTGTAGATGGTGGCGACGTTGCCTTTGAACTCGGGGAATTTACCACTGGTGCCGTCCACGGCGAGATGCGCATCAAGCACCAATCCGCCCGGTCCGCTGCTGCCTTTCACGGCTTCGCCCAACGTGCCGAGCACGAACTTTGCGTTGGGGGCGTTGAATTCCTTCCGCAGCGCCTTGATGAATGTCACGAGGTTTTTCTCATAGTGAGCCGCATGTCCGGCGTTGCCAGCGTCTCTCTCCCCCTGCCAGAAGAAGAAGCCCGCGACCTCGAAGCCCTTGGCTCCGGGGTAGTGCTTTTCAAGATCGGCCAGGGCCTTTTTCGCGTCGCCGATGTCGGAGTCCCACTGCTTGCCGGCGTACCAGTCGATCGGCTTGCCATTCTTGTCCACCCACGGCGCGGGTTCGGTCTTGAGGCCCTTGGCTGGATCCATTTCCCAGAACTCGGGTTTGTCCTTGTAGCCGGCGTAAACCAGCTTCTTTTCCACGCCCGCCTTGTCCTTGGAGACGAACTCGGATCGCTCGCTGCCCGGCGGCAGGAGATCCCAGCCCAAAGCCCGGTTTCCGATGCAGCACTTGAGAATCATCACGGGCGCCTCGACCGCATTTCCCAGCGGATGGCCAAGCCCGTATTCCGGGCCGAGATTGCCCCCCGCGACAGTCATCCATTCATTTCTCAGCGGTCCTTTGCCAGACATGTATTGCACGAAGCGGACGTCCTGCCGCACCGTCCAAGCTCCCGCGTCATCCACCAGATATTGATACTTCTTCTTCTCTTTGACCGCGTGCTCCAAAGAAATATCACCGCCCTTCACCTTGCCGAGGCCGACCATGTTGGACTGTCCCAGCAAGATGAAGACCTGGACCGGCTTGCTCATGTCTGCCGGCTTGCCGTCGGGTTTTGGGATCTGCTGCTTAGTGACGGCATCGGTCGCATCCGCCGCCGACGCCACATTGGTGGCACTGATGACCGTCGCCGCCAACAGCGTTGGCACTGTGAGAAATGACTTCCAGTACATGACGTTGTCTCCCTTGCTTGTTGACTTGGACTCGCGTTTGTGTCGCGCATGGATGGTCTTGATAGCACGATTCCGACCGTTGATCTCAATGGCATCAATCTTGAGTATGATGGAATTGAGCGTTCCTCATTTTACCTTCAGCGACCACACGACTCTTGGCTCAGAATCGCATCGAACCGTGAAACCGCGCACAACACCTCCCGAACTCGCCATGCCTGCGCACGTTTCGCAGGTGGAGGTCGCGTGCTGACCAAACGGCTCTTCGGTCTGACGCCGAGCCAGTTCATCACCAAGTCGCGAATCGCAGCCGCCTCGCGCATGCTTCGCGATCTCAACAAATCCGTGTCCGAGATCGCCCACGCCTGCGGCTTCTACGACCACAGCGCCTTCACCCGCGCCTTCCGTTCCGCCACCGGCATGACCCCCTCCGAGTTCCGCACGCAGCAGTAAGCCGGTGATGGAGTGATGACTGACGTCATTTGGTCGTGCCTGTCACCCACTTGAACTCGGCGAAGATCACCCTCGTCAGGTCCGAACCGGGTTTGGGTTGGAAGCGGAGCTTGCCGATGCTCGACCAATCTTTCAGGGGCATTTGGTTCGTGGGGTTCGTGAGTCGCTCGGCAGACGCTAGGCCGTAGGTCGTCAGCGCTCCGAGCCCAAGCAGATCACGACGCGATACAGGAATCGTAGACATGGCTCGACTCCCACAATAAACCTGAAAAGCAACCTCGCCCGCCGTCGGCCAATCAACGATTGAAAGGCACGTTGCGAGCTTTAACGGAGCTTTGGTCGTTTGCGCTGGACTTTCGATTTCCTTGGAGCGCTTCTCTCATTCGGTGCCCCGGTCTTCGCTCACGCAGGCAGGATCTGCTTTGGTGGGCAGCGTCGCTTTCCAATCGAGTGCCAGTTTGGTCAGGCGCGCGACGATTTCGGGATGATCCTTTGACTGATCTTTGGCGACGTCTTCAGCGCGGTTCGATTTCAAGTTGTGGAGTTCGACCCTCTGGCCATCGAAGGTCGTCACCAGTTTCCAATCCCCGTCGCGAACCGCCAGATCAGGCCAGAAGTTGGGGTCCTTCTTGTTGCCGTTGTTCCGCCAGAAAATGGGGCGGGTGCGCAGGAAGGATTCGCCCTTGAGAGCCGGGAGCATATTTTCGCCGTCGCCATTGGCGTCGGTCGGCGGGGTGACTCCGGCGGCGGCGCAGAAGGTGGGGAGCAAATCCACCGCCGTCAGGACCGTGGTGTCATCTTTCAAGCCGGCCGGAGCCTGGCCCGGCCACCGCACGATGAATGGCACGCGCACGCCGCCTTCAAAGAGACTAGTTTTCTGTCCCCGCAGGCCGCCGGTTTCACCGATGCTATAGTGACTGCGATATTTTCCGGGAACGCCTTTGTCGTTTTCCTTGGACTTCGCCGGGCCGTTATCGCTGGAAAAAAAACACCAGGGTGTTCCGCGCGATTCCGCAGCGATCCAGCGCATCGAGGATCATGCCGACCTTGTTGTCGCCGTCGGTGATGACCGCCGCATAGACCTGTTTCCGGGGGTCGAGATGTCTCCACCGCGCCATGGCTTCGTCCGACGGGCTGTGGGCCAGATGGCTCTCATGCAGCCACACGTTGACGTAGAACGGACGGTCTTTATTAGCCTCGATGAACTTCACCGCCTGTTCGGGAATATCGTTTCCATACGGTCCGACTTTCGGCCCTGGTCCGTGATAGACCGCCGACTCGTCAATGCCGTAGTCCGCCATGGTCGGTTTCCCCTCGCCCAGATGCCATTTGCCAAAGTGCCCCGTGCGATAGCCCGCTGCTTTGAGCAAGCGTGGTGTCGTGGGTGCCTTGGGGTCCAGCCAGTCCGGCATCTCCGGAGGCTTGCCGACACCGAAGACCGTGTTGATTCCGAAGCGACCCGGAAAACGCCCCGTCAGGGCCGCCGCACGACTGGGCGAGCAGACCGGACTGAGCACATTGAACTGCTGGAAATCAATGCCCTCACTGGCCAGCTTGTCGAGGCGCGGAGTTTTCAGCCACGTGTTTCCGTGACAGGATAAATCGCCCCAGCCCCAATCGTCAGCGTAGATGAATACGATGTTGGGCTTGGTGGCTGGCGACTGCGCATGGGCATCGGGCAGTGCGACGAGTGAGGCCAGCGGTAGTGCCGCGATGAGAATGAGTCGTTTGAGGGTCATACATCTATCTCCAGTCGATCCTGGCAGTTTTGGTTTCGAGATTCACGGACACCGAGGCATGGGCAAACTCGCGCTGGTAACTCCAGCCGGTTCGTTTCGCTTCGCCCTGCGGAGGACCGAGCGGTCTGTCGAACTCCGGATACCAGTCGAAGGTGCCGTCAGTCTCGCGATAGCCCCATGTGTAGCAGAAGTAACACTGCGGCTCAGCAGCGACGAGAAAGCAGGCGAGCGGGAACGTGAGACGCTCGCGGGCCAGCCGGACCAGTTCATCGTGCGGCTGTTTCATCATGTCGGCGTCCAGCCACGAGAAGCCGGGCCACGCTTTAAGGCAGACGATTTTGCCGGCCCGTGCGGCGGCGCGCATGGCGTCGAGATCCTCGGCCATCTTCTCCTTGCCGGTTCCGGAGAAATGGCCGAAGTGCTCGATCATCGCGCCGCTGGTGAGCGGCAGAAATTGTGCGCCATCCGTGCCACGAAGTCCGTTGTAGATGATGAGATTATCGGGGCCGAGCTTGCGGCGAGTTTCTTCTAGCATCGCAACGAGCCCTTCGTTCAGTGCGGCATATTTTTCATCACCCAACAACCGGCGCTTTCCGGTGGCGGTCACTTGCAATAGTGCATCGGCGAAGACTCCGTCACACACATCGTCCCGAATCGCAGTCGCCGCCGTGTCCGACCACCATGCGCGGACATCTTGCCGCGAGAGGTCGTAGGCGGGAACGGAGTTGCGGACCAAAACCGGTTTGTCATTGCGGTCTTTCAAGTGCCAGTCGGCGGGCAGGTCGCGGCTCGCTTTGTAAAGCGGGTAATCGAGGAAAGCGTTCCAATAGAACAACACCTTCGCGTGCTGGTTGCGCACCTTGATCTGTCGCGCCGCCTCAGCGATGCCGTCCTCGGTGCTGCCTCGCTTGCGCACGGCCTGACCCTTTTCGAGGGCGATGAAGTCGAAATGCTTGGCCAGGAAGTCCAGTTGCTCCGGTGTGAAATCATCGGACGACTTGCCGACGTGGGCATAGACCGGCACATGGTCCCAGCGGAACGCCAAGTTGTCAGCCACCTGATATTCCGAACTGGCAGTGAGTTCGCCGCTGCGGACGTTGAT
Organism: Planctomycetota bacterium; assembly: GCA_003669125.1. GTDB lineage: Bacteria > Planctomycetota > Planctomycetia > Planctomycetales > Planctomycetaceae > SXKJ01. The sequence goes on along the minus strand of QWQF01000069.1, from coordinate 2,300 downwards.
GAACCATGCGGTTGTTTTGTCGGGAATCGGTGCCGTGACGCGCCAATCGTCACTCTGTTTTTCCAGCGTTGCAGGGGACTCAATCCACTGGCGATCACCGGTGAAACCAGTGTCAGTCGTCGAGAGCAACATTGCCCGATCCAGCTTCTTCGTAGCCACGAAATCGACTCGCGCGACACGGTTCTCAATCGTCGCCCGCGATTGCACACACCACGGCTTCGCCTCGCGCACAATGCTTTCGGCAAAGGCATAGCTGTCGGGCGCGTTCCAACTGGCGGCACCGCCGTGCCCCAATTTTGGAATGAGCGAGACCATGTGCGGACCGGTTGCCGCGCGATAGGTCGCGGCCTGGCTGCCAAGCGGAAAATGCTTGTCCTCCGGCCACGACAGCCACAGCACCGGCATCGTCGCACGATTCAGGCGCAACATCGGCTCCCAGACCTGCTGGTACAGCTCACTGTTCCCCAGCGCGCGGCCATACTGGTTTTCGGCAATCGCTAAATGTCCGCAGCCATAGACGGGAATCGCGAACGCAAACCGGGAATCGATCCCGATGACAGTGCTCGTGATGACGCCACCCCAGGAAAAGCCCATGAGTCCGATTCGATCTGCATCCACTCCGGGCAAGGTCCGCATGAGCGAATTCGCGAGCATGCAATCGGCCGCCGCGTGATACATCCATTGATCGGCCAACAGTTCGGAGGAGTCGCCGTAGATACCACTTCGCGCCGGCCCGGCCCAGGCATGCTGTTTCCAACGCGCGGCGGGTGGTCCATCGGGAATCCGCTCATCGGTCTGCCCTTCGACCGCAATGCTGAGCGCCGCAAAGCCGCGGTCGTTCCATTTCTTCACCCACTCTTTGTGCGCCGTGCCGCCGCCACCATGCACGAGCACGATGCCGGGCACTTTCCCTTCGATTGCTGCGGGCATTCCCAGCCACGCAAACACGCGAGTCGGCTTTCCCTTCCACGGCAGTCCATCGAAGAAAATCGCCTTCATCCGACCGTCACTGGCGAAGCCCTCCGCGTCCAGGGCGATTGCACGTGAAGTCACGAATTGAAGAGGACTTGCAGGAGATACTCGTCGTCCCAGGCAGCATTGAGGCGTTTGTTTTTGACTCCGAGCTTTTTGGTGTGGTTGTTTTTCAGAAGGCTCAGCGCGGCGCGGCGGACCAAGCTGAAGTTGGTGGCCGAGTGACCTTCGCGGAGGCGAGATTGGTCTTCTTGAAACGTCACGTCCAACTGCCAATGCAGTTGGTTCTCGATGCTCCAGTGACGGCGAACTGCTTCGGCGAAGCGGCGGGCGGTCAACTTCTTGCTGAGGATGTAGTACCGCACTTCGACGGTTTGTTTTCCGTGACGAGTCGTCTGGTTGAAGGTCATGCCGATCGCGGTGAGCTTCGTCCAACGCGCGCGATCGGGCAGATCGGTGGGAGCCTCGCAGACGCAATAGACGCGAGTCTCGTCTCGGCCATGTCCACGTTCGTGAGTCTCGTGGCGACTGACTTTGACTTGGCCGAAGCCGTGGGCGATGGCTCGCAGGAAGAACGCTTTGATGCCGTCATGCAGTGTGGGCTGATTGCCCTTCACGGCCAAGACGTAGTCGGCCTTCGCAGCGACGATGTCGTGGGCAATCTGAGTCTGACAGCCCATCGCGTCGATCGTCACCAAACAGCCGGAAAGTTCCAGCATTTGCAGCAACTTCGGAATCGCGGTGATCTCGTTGCTCTTGTCATCGACGACCACTTGGCCCAACGAGATTCGATTCGTCGTGGCCCACGCGCTGACCATGTGAATCGCGGCTTTGCTGCTGGCCGCATCAAAGCTGCGTCGCAACGTCTTGCCGTCGATCGCCACGATCTGGCCATCGCTGATTTCGTGCAGAGCAGTGACCCAACTCAGCAAGCACTTCTCGAACTCGGCGGGCTTGATCGCCGCGAAGATCGCGTTGAACCGATCGTGAGACGGAATACCTCGGCGCAGATCCAGAAACTTGGCCAGCCACTTCTTCTTCGTACGTCCCCAATGCGCGATGGCCACGAAGTCATCCGCTCCGCAGACCACCGCACACAATGCGATCGTCACCACATTGATCAGCGGATAGATCACCTCTCGCCGTCTGGGGTCCGTCAACTCCGAGAAATGATCCTTGATCGCCACACGCACGCTGGGGTTCTTCGCCACGATGCTCATCCTGAAACGCGAACACGATTTGATGGCCCAGCATCCTGCCGAGCCGACATCTCAAATCGCTACGCCCCAACTATCGCAAGTCCCCCAACATCGCGCAATCGCCCTGCC
>QWQF01000016.1 GCA_003669125.1 Planctomycetota bacterium | reverse complement strand
TTTCATGCGCGTCGGTGTCGCGGCTACATTCTGTCGCACGTTGCACGGAGTCATTCCCCCTTGGGAGCAGATCGCATGTCCGAGTTCTCGTTGCCTCTTGGTTTCCAAACGTCCGGCGTCGCTTGCGGAGTTCGCGGCGATGTTGGGCGGCTCGACTTGGCGTTGTTCGTTTCGGATCGTCCGGCCGCGACGGCGGGAGTCTTCACGACGAATCTTGTCTGCGGAGCGCCGGTCAAAGTTTGCCGCGAGCGTGTGCCGCGGACGACCGGCCGAGCGGTTGTGATCAACGCCGGAAACGCGAACGCGGCCACGGGAGATCGCGGACTCGCGGACGCTCGCCGGATGACGGAGGCCGTTGCGAAATCGCTGAACTGCAGCGCGGACGATGTGCTGGTCTGCTCGACGGGAGTCATCGGTCGGTTCCTGCCGATGGAGAAACTCGAAGCCGGCATTCCGCAGGCGGCGGCGGCGCTCGCGAGCACTCCGGCTGCGTTTGATCTGGCGGCGCGAGCGATCATGACGACCGACACCGTGCCGAAGCAGGCAACACGTTCGGCCGAACTGCGCGGCGCGAACGGAACGAAAACCGTCAGAATCAGCGGAGCCTGCAAAGGGGCGGCGATGATCGCTCCGAACATGGCAACGATGCTCTGCACAATCATGACCGACGCCGAATTGACTCCGACTGAAGCCGACACCGCGCTGCGTGCGTCGGTCAATCAGAGTTTCAACTGCATCAGCGTCGAAGGCCACACCAGCACGAGCGACACCGTGCTCCTGCTGGCGAACGGAGCTTCCGGAACCGGGCCGCTCGACGCCGACAGCCTCGCGAAGTTTCGAACGCTGCTCGACGAGGTTTGCACGGACCTCTCCACCGCGATCATTCGCGACGCGGAAGGGGCAACGCATTTCATCACGATCGACGTGATCGGCACGCGAACGCGCGACGAGGCGTTCCGCATCGCCAAGACGATCGCCGACAGTCCGCTCAACAAAACGGCAATCCACGGAGCTGATCCGAATTGGGGCCGCATCGTTTCATCCGCCGGTTACGCAGGAGTGCTGTTGCGCGAGGAAGACATTTCGCTGCGGATCAACGGCCTCGACGTCTATCGCGACGGAGCGCCGCTGCCGTTCGATCCGAAGACCGTCTCCGACAGCATTCGCAACAACTGCGACACGCACATCGAGATGACTCTGAAGCTGGGCAACGCTCGCGCCCGCTATTGGACCAGCGACCTGACGGCCGAATATGTGCGACTGAATGCCGACTACACGACGTGACGACTTCGGCCGACGAACTCACGCTCCGCTTGCCGCGCGACCGGCGCGGCACAACCGGCTCTCTCACGCGCGGCGCGGATCGGTCGCGGAAATGATCTCGCTGATTCCTCGCTGATTGAAGCCTTTGTAGCCATCATTCCGCTGCAAGATTTCGAGGTGCGAGCCAATCACACCGTTGTCCAAGAACTGTTGAGCTTGTTCCGCGGTGATTTGATTCGATGCCAGCAACCGCTTGACGCGCTGCGGCTTCACTTGCCAGATTTCGCCGCGAGTAAATGCCTGACGGAGATGCGGCAAGTCTGTGAACGGCGGCATCGTCTCGATGCCGACCTCCCCAAGTTGGTCGCGCGTTTCCTTGAAATCAAACTGGCATTCAAGGTGATGCAGGCCCGCCTGCAAGAACGCCTCGCCGTGCAACTCGCACCACAAACCGACCGTGCCGAGTTCCTCGCGCGGCGGCAGCGGTTCGTGCGAGAAGTCCTGTGAAACTTCCTCCGGCGACAAATCGACGTCGGCGAAGATCGTCACGCCGGTCACTGGATGTTCGATGACTTGCGCACCCCAGCCCGCCTCGCGGCCGGCATAAAACCGCTCGCGAAGACGAAAGCCCAGCTTTTCGAGGAACGCGATCAGCCGACGGAACTGCTCGCGACTCGATCGGTAGGTGTGATGATCGTGATTCCCCCAGCCGAGGCCGAGCGTCTCTTGTCGTGCTCGCTGAATTTGCCCCGCGCGATTGCGCCGCTGCCAGTAATCTCGCTCGGCGGCGAAGAACAATTCGCACGCTCGGTCCCGGCCAAGCTCGGCAATCGCCGCGTCCGCAAGTTGGCTGGCGAGCGCGAACCCGTCGGCAGCATCGTCGAACTCACGTCGCCGCTGTTGAAACGCTTCCGAGTGCTTCGCGATCGCGGCGACCGGAACCGCTTTGTTGAGGGCTGGCTCGAAGGCCAGCGAACCGTGCCGCTCCAACACCCACACCTCGATGCCGTTTTCGTGAGCGACTCGCGCTCGGCGAACGGACGCGAGATCAACTCCTTGAATGGTCACGTTTCGGAGGTCCTGTGCCGCGAGGAAATCGGCGACCGATTCCACTTTCAGAAAAACTTGCCGAGACTTGCCCACATGGATGCGGACTCGTGGAAACAGACCGAGCGAATGCGTCCAGGCGCGGACTTTCGGGACGGAGGTATCTGTCTCGTAGCCAACCTGGCTCAACTCCGCCAAGGCCGCGTCGTCCACAGGCAAAGCGAAGTGGTCGATCCAATCGAGCAGTCTCGTCCCGGTTTGCTCGAACATCCGGCGGCGGAGACTCGCGAGAAAAGAATTCCTCTGCACAGCGTCCTCGAGAACACCATGCATCCACTTCGCGGGCGCGGGCTGCGGACTCCAAGTGTGAGCCGTCAGCGCGAAAATCTGTTCGTCAGTCGTTTGTGATGCGGCAACCATGAGCACTTCCCTTCTGCTTGAAGCCGAGGGAAGTTTAGCAGGCATCCAGCGGCTGGGAATCGGCCCGCGTCATTCGGCCGAGCACAGAATTTGGCGCAACAAAAAAACTCGGCCGTTACCGGCCGAGTTCATTCGCTTTCGCGCTGATCAGGCTACTTTGTCTGGGAACCAACGACCGCGGAGCCTTCCTTGGTACTAAACACTTAGCTCCGACGGTGGGTTCCTCTGACATCTGCGAAGTTATTAAGCGAGTTGCTTCTTGCGACCCACCAGAGTCCGAACGCGCTCCGCCAACAGTGCCACGTCAAATGGCTTGCGGAACGTTTCGTTGAAGATCGTGCGGTCAAAACCGCTGGCGTTGTCTTCATCGCTGAGCAGGCCAATCAAGACCGTCTCGGCGTACTCGGGATTCTTCCGCAGGTTGCCAGCGATCATCAAGGCGTCGCTGCGGCCCATAGCGAAGTCGATGACGACGCAATCAGGATGCAGGCTTTCCGCCTGGATGCCGGCCTCGAATCCGCTTTGAGCCGTCTCGAGTTTGAACTCATCTGAGCCCATCATCTCGTTCAGGCTACCGCGGATCACGGGGTCGGTACCGACAATCAAGACCTTGCCCATCGCTTCATCTTCCAGCTCTCCCAAAGGCATACCATGCTCTTTGAGGAAGCGAATCAGATGTTCGCGAGGAATGCGTCGGTCCTGAGAGCCGGGAATTCGGTAGCCGCGAAGGCGTCCCGAATCAAACCACTTGCTCACCGTGCGGGGTGCTACTTTGCAGATCTTTGCTACCTGACCAGTAGTGAAGATCGTTTTCATCGCGGGCTCCAATCACATACTTTGTACCGAGTGGAATTCAATCTCTTCCACGCCGGCACCCCCCGATGCAATGGTGGCTCTCGTAGCCTTTGGGTCCTACTTGAGAACCATCGCCAGTTTGGGTTGGGTCTGTCTCAGGGTTTTGTTCCAGTGGAGATGGCTCCGCCACCGCCAGTACGACTGAACGCAGAATCTAGTTCTGACTCCGTTCCGATCCTGCTGAAAACTCCCTTACGACATCCAGGGGGTAAAGCAGCTCACGCCGCCAAACCGTAATCGCCTACGGCTGGTCGCGGCGGGACTATGAGGCTCGCGTTTGCACGCGGGCACAAAGTCCCAAGCAACTAGCCCCCCTAGTGTCGGCGTTTGTTTCAGGAGCCACAGGACAATCGCTTCCTGCAGCTCGGTGAATCGTTCCGTCGCCAACTGTCTGAGCATCATTTTCGGCATACCGAGGCGATGTCCTTTAAGTCCTTTGACTTCTTCGACCAGCGAATCGCTGCGAGCGGTGCGTTCGCTGGACGCCATGCCATGCGACCGAGTCGAACCACCCGCAAATTTGGCAAGCTGCGTAGAACTGTCGGTATCAATTCATGCCATACGATCAGAACCTTGGCAAGCGGGGAAGAACCGCAAATCTGCGGCAACTGTGCGGCCCGTGTGAATGATGCCTGAAAATCAGTCGCCGAAAAATGTCAGACAGATTGGGACTGATGTGACTCATAGGACGTATTCGCCCCATCCGTCTCATCTGTCCTGTGCAGACTGGTGGTTGACCGACTGACCGCACGCTGCCAGCCTACTTGCCGTCCAAGTTCAACCGTCAGCACCCGAAAGCGTCCTCCTGTGAATCAAGCCGACCTCCCAGCCAGCGATCCGCGCGAGCATCCAATCTCGCGCTACGAACTCTGGGCCTTCGTCGCCATCACGCTTCTCGGAGCCGCGATCCGCTTCGCATTCCCCTCGGCAATGGCCATCGAGCACTTTGACGAAGGGGTCTACGCTTCGAACCTCTTGTTCCCAGATCGAGGTGACCAATACCCCGACCGCCACCTTTACGCCCCGTCACTGGTCCCCTGGCTGATCGAGTGGTCGATCATTTTCTTCGGTGACAAGGGCATCGCCCCGATGCTGCCGTCGCTGCTGTTCGGCACGTTGACGATCCCGCTCGTCTGGTGGGTCGGCCGCCAATGGTTCGGCCCGCTCTCCGGAATCGCCGCCGCGACACTGCTGAGCCTCAGCGACTTCCACATCGCCTTCAGCCGCAGCGCACTGACCGACGTGCCGCTCTGCTTCTGGCTGCTGCTCGCCGTGTACCTGTTCGAGCGAGCCTTCCGCGACCTCTCCTGGCTCACCGCCATCGCCGCCGGATTCACCACCGGCCTCGCCTGGTGGACCAAGTACAACGGCTGGCTCCCGATCGCGATCAGCCTCAGCGGCCTCATGGCCTGGTCGCTGTTCGCGCGACGCGATGAACGCCACTTCCTCCGGCGCTTGGCTCTGTGGGCCGTCGCCGCAGTGACCGCGTTGTTGGTTTGGGGACCATACTTGCTTTCGTTGCCGCACGGATATTCGGAGGTGTCCACGAATCATCGTCAATATGTCGTTGGATTCGCTGGCTGGATGGATGGAGCATTTCGGCAGATCGACGCTTGGAGGAATGCGCATGGGGCCGTCGCGAGTTTGTTCTGCGGCTTTGTCGCGGTGCTGTCCGCGGGTGCATTCTTAGCGTTGAGCGGCGACGAATCTCGCTCAGGAAAAGTGCTGTCTCCGGTCGCGCCGCAGCATGTTGGTATTGCGGCGATCTGTTTGAGTGGCTTTGGAGCCATCGGCATCATGACCGGAATCAACGTCGCTCTGGGTCTGGCGGCCTTGTTGCAGCTCGCAGTCGGAACCTGGGCATCCTTGCGAACAATTCGGCCTTCCTCTGCGAGTAACTTCCATTGGAGCCGCTTTCGCTTTGGTCTGGCGGAACTCCTCTTGGCAGCGTGGTTTGTTGGATTGATCGTGGCAACGCCGCTGTATCGGCCTTACCCGCGGCTCACACTTCCGCTGCTGTTGGCGATGCACCTCTTGTCGGGACGCTGTTTCGTCGGCCTACCATTTGGTGGCCGTACCACTCCTTGTCTGCGGCACACGGGAGCCTTCGCCGTCACAGTCACATTGGCGCTGACAGCCGTTGGACCGTTGCTCTCGCCGTGGCCAAAGCACCCACCAAAGTTGATTCTTCCCGGTTTGGCCACCCGCGGTGAACTGGCACAGGTGGCTCGAACCTTGGTCCAGGACGTCAACAAGTTGCCGAACCGATCAGCTCAACCAGCGATTGTTGGGCCAGCCGCAGTAATCTACGTCTACGCCGAGCCGGGCCTCTTCTTTCACCTGCCCGCCGATGGCTTGGCCGTGCAGCCGGCTGGGAATCTCAACTTCGTGGACATCGCGGCGACTCGGAAGCTGCCGACGTTTTTGGTGACCGGGCCGCACGCTCAGCGCAGCCAAGCGTTCACGGACGAGTTCGCCAAACGAGCCGATCGGTTTGAGTTGATCGCCAGCTACCCGTATGACGCGAGCGACTTCGTCCGACTGGATGACGTCAGCGCGACGCAGTTGCGTGTTCGCCGCGAGCCGCTTGAAGTGCGGCTCTATCGCGTCCGCGTTCCGGAGTGAGCGGCCCTCGTTCCACGTGGAACACGTCTTGCCTCGTTTGCCCGAAGCCGGATAACAATCCCGCTCGCTTTGGGAAGTTCGTAGTTCCGCCTTCAGGCGGCTCTGAACAACTCAGCAAGACAGCCGCCTGAAAGCGGAACTACGAACGAGAGGAACCGGCCATGGACGGCATGGATGAACGAGTGCAGATTCGGCGGCGATTGGGACGGGGTTTGAATGCGTTGCTCGGCGACGACGTCGCGGTGACGGACATGCCCGTCTCAACGGGCGGTGGCGAGCCAACTGCTCCGCAGGGCGAACTGCGACAGATGCCGGTCAACTCCATCGAGCGAAACCCGTATCAACCGCGCACCGAGTTCGAGGCGTCCTCACTCCGCGAACTCAGCGACAGCATCCAGCAGCATGGCGTACTTCAGCCGCTGCTGGTCCGAGCCTTGCCCAACGGCGGCTGGCAACTCATCGCCGGCGAGCGGCGATTGATGGCCGCCAAACAAGCGGGGCTGGCAACTGTGCCCTGTCGAATCCTCGAACTCGAAGAGCAGCAGGTCTGCGAAGTCGCGCTGGAAGAGAACCTCAAACGAAAAGACTTGAACGTCCTGGAAAAGGCGCAGGCGTTCGCCAACTACCTCCAGCAGTTCGGCCGCACGATCGAAGAGCTGTCGAAGCAACTCAGCCTTGACCGTTCGACAGTTTCAAACCTGCTCCGCCTGCTCGACCTCGCCGAGCCAGTCAAGCAATCGCTCCGTTCCGACAAGATCACTGGCGGCCACGCGCGAGCGCTGTTGTCGTTGTCCACCGAGCAACAGATCGTGCTGTGCCAAAAGATCGAGTCGGAGTCGTTGTCCGTCCGAGCGACAGAAGCCGCCGTGCGTGAACTGCTCGCCGAATCGAAATCCAACGCCGAGACAGTTGCCTTCGACCCACAACACAAGCCGAAGCCCACCGCCACTCACCACGTCTTGTCTTTGCAAGGACAACTACGCGATCTGCTGGGCGTCCCCGTCGAGATCAAGCTGCGCGGCAAAGAGTCGGGACAGATCCTGATCACATTCGGCTCGAACGACGACTTCGAACGTGTGCTGCGCGTTCTGCGTCGAGCCGCCTGACGTTGATCGTTCCACGTGAAACCACTCGTTGACGGTCTCTCGCGTCGCACTTAGACTCCGCCGCACTTTCCACGTTCGCACATTGCGGGATGTAGCTCAGCTTGGCTAGAGCGCCTGGTTTGGGACCAGGAAGTCGCAGGTTCAAATCCTGTCATCCCGACTCCTCTTTCTGAACGAGACGCCCGCTGGCTGGCGTCCGTTCAGAACAGCTCGGCGATCGGTTTGCCAGTATCGAGCATGTTGGTCGGACGCCCCGCTTGGTTCGTGTACTGCAGGTCGAGTGGCATACCGAGGAACTGGAAGAGCGTGGCAAGCAGATCGTTCGGCGAGACGGGATTGGAGAGTGGAACGTCTCCCTTGGCGGTCGATTCGCCGATGAGTTTCCCCATCTGCATTCCGCCGCCGGCCAGGACTTGATTGCCGAGTTGTGGCCAGTGTTCGCGGCCGCCGTCCTTGTTGATGTGCGGTGAGCGGCCGAACTCTCCGACGATGGCCAGCAGAACTTTCTGGTCCAATCCACGAGCGTACAGGTCCTCCAAAAAGACCGAGACCGCGTGATCGAATTCCGGAGCCAGCTTGTGCATCTCTTCTTCGATGGTGCCGTGATTGACTGACGGGTTGGTGCCGTGCGAATCCCAGCCGCCGTACCAGACGGTGATCATCCCGGTGTTCGCCTCGGCGAGACGGCGCGCGAGTAGCAGGTTCTCGCCGAGCTTCTTGCCTCCCTTGCCGTACCGCTCGCGGAGCTTGGGATCTTCTCGTGACAGATCGAACGCCTCGCGTGCTTTGCCTCGAATGAGTTCGACCGCGCGGCCTTCGTACTCGTCCATCGTGCGCATCATGCCGCTTTGGTCGATCGCTCGATCCAGCTGATCGAACGTCTTGAGCAACGAGCGGCGATCCTGCAAGCGGTCCAGCGTCAGTCGAGGCATCATGTTCGACAACGAATTCCCGCGTGCATCAAACGGCGCGTACGAGCCACCCAGCCAAGCCGGGCCTTCCGCATAAAGATGATCCAGGCCGACGTAGGTCGGCATTCCGCTGGCGGGATGATTCGGCCCGCGATACCGAGACAGAATCGAACCGATGCTCGGCTGAATGGGCGGAGCTCCGTTGCCAGCCGGTGGATGATCGTGTCCGGTCGAGAGCCAATGCGTCGCGGCCGTATGGTCCGCCGCCGTGTGAGCGAACGAACGAATGATCGAATACTTGTCCGCAAGTCGTGCGAGGTTCGGGAACAGCCCACCGATGTGCGTCCCCGGCACGTTCGTCTTGAGCGTCCCGACGGTACTGCGATACGGCAGTGGGTTGTCCGGCTTGGGGTCGAAGGTCTCGAATTGAGTTGGACCACCGGAAAGAAACAGCCAAATCACGGTCTTGTCATTGAGGCTTTCACCAGTCTTGCCCAGCGCAGCTCGTGCTCGCAGCAGATCGGGGAGCGTTAACCCCGTCGCGCCCAGCGCACCGACCTTGAGAACGTCTCGGCGACTGGTGCCGTTGCAGCATCGCGACCGTTGTGGACTCCAAACATTGAGCATCGCCTGCACCTCATTGAAGAATGTCGTCGGCATCCTAAACCGAACCTTCGTGGCCGAACAACCAGAGTCCTCTCAAGCCGCCGGTTCGAGTTTGGGTCGCCGGTGGCTCCACGGTTGGATTTGTTCCCAAGCTCGGGCGGCTTGCAGGACAAGCAAGTCCGCGAAGCGGTTGCCAATGATTTGCAGACCGACTGGCAAACCAAATTTGGTCCACCCGGCCGGGACACTGGCCGCAGGTTGGCCAGTGAGATTGAACGGGTAGGTGAATCGAGTCCACTGCAACGGACCCAACTTTTCGCCGTCGATCGGATCGGCGTCGTCTTGTCCGACCGCGAAGGGCGGCACCGGTAGAGTCGGGCAGAGCAGCAAATCGCAGCGCTCATAGACACGCCGCACTTTCTCCCAGAGTTCATGCCGAGCCGCGAGCGCGTTCGCAAAGTCCACTCCGCGCAGTTTCAGTCCCGCCTCGGCCACTCGCCGCAGACCGGGATCGAGTAACTCGCCGTGCGTCGGCAATTTCTTTTCGAGCGACGCCGCAGCCGTCCCGAAGAAGAACACGCTCCAAGCGTCGTACGGATCGCGCCAGTCGAGTTGCACGGGTTCGACGATCGCTCCCGCTTCGGCGAATCGTCCGGCGGCTCGCTGACAGATCGCGGCGACTTCTGGATCGACGCGGGCATAGCCGAGGTTCGGACTGAACGCGATTCGCTTGCCACGCAGGCCGCAATCCAAGTTGACGGAATAACACTCACCTGTGGCCGGCAATGACAACAGGTCGCGCGGATCGGGTCCGGCCAGTACGTCGAGCGCGACGGCCATGTCGGCCACCGTGCGAGTGATCGTCCCGATGTGCCGCAGCATTGCCCCGCCGCTGCCGGGCCAATTCGGAATGCGGCCGAAGCTCGCCTTGAAGCCAAACACTCCGCTGAATGACGCCGGGATGCGTAGCGATCCCCCGCCGTCGGTGCCCAACCCGATCGGTCCCAGTCCCGCAGCGACGGCCGCCGAAGCCCCGCCGCTCGAACCGCCAGGAGTCAGCTTCGCGTTCCACGGATTGCGAGTGATCCCGAACACGCGGTTGTCGGTCACACCTTTCCAACCCTGCTCCGGCGTGTTCGTGCGGCCGACGACGATCATCCCCGCCTGACGCAGCCGTTCAACCGCCGGGCAATCTTCAGTGGTCACGTTCGTCTCCGTCAGCTTCGAGCCGAACGTCGTTCGCGAACCGGCGACAAACAGATTGTCCTTCACGTGCAGCGGGACTCCGTGCAACGGTCCCCAACACTCGCCGCGCATCAGCGCGTCCTCCGCCTTCGCTGCCGAGCACATCGCCTCCTCGGACTGCACCGTGACGAAGGCGTTGATCGCTGGATTGAATCGTTCGATTCGCGCGAGTGTCGCTCGCATGACCTCGACCGGCGACACTGCTCGTCTCCGCATCATCGCCGCCAGTTCGACGGCGGAGCAAAAACCAAGTTCCTCGTGAGACATGATGCAGCCCTCTGAACGAACTCGACAATCAGCAGACGATCGACTTCCGGCGGTTGACGTAGTCCCAGACAACGAAGCGGTCGAGGTCTCGGCCAGCAGTGAAGAAAACTCGGCCTTTGGTCGTTTCAGCCACGCGGTGAGCGAAGCGGATGTCTTCGTGCGACTGATTCCACGTCGCCAACAGGAAGATATTGATGACGATTCCCTCACGCTGACAGAGCAACGCTTCGCGCATCGTTGCCGCTTCCGTCAGCGGGTCGGACGGGTACAGCAGATACAGGTCCGAACCGTCGAAGTGCGCGGTCGGTAAGCCGTCGGTGATCAGAATGATTTGCCGGTTCGGCGTATCGCGGTTGTTGAGGAACTGCCGGCCGAGCTGCAAAGCATGTTGGATGTTCGTGAAGTGCGGCGGGATCATCGACTCGGTGATGTCCGCGTTGCTCATGTCGGCTCGCAGACGCACGACCGGATCGAAGATCGTCACCGGTTTTGGCAACAGCGAGACGACATCACCCATCGGCACCGGCCGAGCGAAGCTGGCCATCTCGATGAATTGCAGGAAGTCGCCGGGGTACTCCTTGCGGATCAGTCCGTCGAGCGCGAGAGCCATCCGCTTCACGCTGACGTACAGCCCGTCGTAGCGCATCGAGCCGCTCATATCCATCAGCACGGCGGTCGCGCACTTGGGATTGTTCCGCGTCCGATGAATGACGATATCTTCAGGTTTGAGCCGCAACGTAGCTCGGCCACTGCGTGACCGAGATTCCGAGTCACGGAGTGAATCGGCTTCGTTTCGTAGCAGCGCATTGACGAGCGTCTGCGGGATGTCCATCTGCGTGACGGAGTCGCCGAATTCGTATTCCTTCGTGGACTGCAATTCGACGGCACCCTCGCCGCCGATCGGGCCTTGATGCCGACCGGTGCGGGACGCCTGTAGCTGGCTGAAGATTTTTTCGAGCAGCTTCCCCTGAAACAGCCGATACGCCTGCGGTGTGAGTTGGTAGCCCCGTTTTGTTTTTTCGAGACCTTGCTGCTCGGCCATCTGCCGCATCATCTCTTCAACCTGCTGTTGCAGTTGAGCCAACCCTTCGAGCTGTTCCTCATCGGCGAACTGCGACAATTCTTGGAGGTCGATGATCGCGATCTGCGCCGTATTCGCGGCCTCTTCGAGTTGCTTGAGCAGCCGGTCGATCGTTTCGAGTTCCTCTTTGATTGCCAGTGCCTGCTCGACCGACATCGTCTGGCGGCCGATGAATTCGTACTTCGCGGCGAGTTCATCGACTTGATACTTCTCGCCCAGCCGCTCGGCCAGTTGCAGCAGTTGCCGCGCGAACTTCGACCGCTCACTGCCGGCCCGATACCACAGCCGTTCGAGTTCGCGAAGCTGCTCGTCCTTCACCGCCTTCTGAAAGGACGGAGCCAATTCCTTCGGCGGCTGCATCGACTCGGCCTGCGTTTGAAACGTCTTCTTCGCAGCCGCGACGACGCGTTTCGTTTCCCACGTCTCCAAAATCTTCCGCTTCCGTTCGAGCAGCATTTTCTTCAGTGATTCGAGGCTCGGCCCCAGCCCCGCGATCTGCCGGATGTCGAGATGCACCGCACGAGCCAACTCCTCGTCGGTCAGCTCGCTCATGTCTCCGTACTCGAGCATGTGCTCAAACGCCGGCGACACCAAATCCGGCGGCGGCTGACTCGGCGGCGGAAAGTTCCGCGGGTCGTACCGCTGGTAGGTGTGAATCACGCCGCCGAGAGATTCAGAATTCATACCGAATGCTCCCGTGCGTTTGGGATCGTGAAACGCGATCCGTGGCGTACAAACCGGCGAGGACGAATTCGACGCAAGAGGCTCGCACGGCTGGATCGGTCGAAGCGTTCAGCTCGAAGGCTTTGTCCCACGCGGGCGGGACGCGCTTCAGACGTTCGGCGTAGTAGCTCGACGGCAGCATGTCGCCAACTTCGATCTTCACCCCTTGAGCGAAGATCTGCGAAATCTCTTCGAGGCCATGTTGCTCGACGTATTCCGCGAAGACGGTGCGGATCGCTTCGGCCAGCAGTGCGTCGAGGATTTGGCGTTCGGACATTTGATGGCTGCCCATCAGATCCAACTCTAACTTGCCGAGCGACGACGAATACAAATGGCCGAGGTCGCTGATGCGCGGCACAGCGGGACGCTCGCCGAGGCGTGCTCCGCGCTGGCGGGCGCTGGCGATCATCGTCCGATAGTTCGCGATGCTGAAACGAGCACTCACGCCGGAGGCTTGGTCGATGTATTTCGATTTGCGGGCGGCGATGCTCAGCTCTTCGATGATCTCTTTCATGAAGCGCGGCACGATGACGGGGAACGGTTCGCCGAGTTCGATGACCGATTCCTGTTCGAGAATCTCGATGCCGAGATCGCGTTCGCGCGGGTAGTGCGTGTGAATCACGGAGCCGATGCGATCCTTGAGCTGCGGGATCACTTTGCCGCTGCGGTTGTACGTCGCCGGATTCGCCGAGAACAAAATCAGCACGTCGATGTCGAACTTCACGGGGTAACCTCGAATCTGCACGTCCCGTTCTTCGAGGATGTTGAACAGCCCGACCTGCACGAGTTCATCGAGTTCCGGCAGTTCGTTCATCGCGAAGATGCCGCGGTGCATGCGCGGGATCAGGCCAAAATGCAGAGCCGCCTCGGCCGACATACTGACGCCGCCCACGAGCTTGGCGGGGTCGATCTCACCGATGATGTCGGCGAACTTCGTGCCGGGAGCGAGCCGCTCGACGTACCGTTCGGATCGCGGCCACCACCCAATCGGGACTTCGCTGGCCGGAACGTTCGCGACGAGTTCGCGGCAGACGCGAGTGATCGGCCGGTACGGATCGTCGTGCAGCGGAGCTTCGGGATGCGCGATGTACGGAATCTCGTCGTCGAGAAACCGCACGAGCGTCCGCATCAAGCGGCTCTTCCCCTGCCCTTTCTCGCCGAGAAACAGCATGTCGTGCCCGGCGATGATCGCAATGTTGATCTCCGGAATGACGGTGCTGTCGTAGCCCAGGATGCCGGGAAACAATTCGTCACCGGCCGCGAGCATCCGCAGGAAGTTGTCGCGAATCTCTTGCTTGACGGTCTTCGAAACCCAGCCGCTCGCGCGTAGCTCTTGAAGGTTGTTCGGTTTGGCGTGACTCATGAATGCGATGACTCCTGGAAGTTGGCGACCAGCACTAATCCTTGCAGCGGCAGATGCGGTTCAAATCGTGATCGCGGCAGATGCTCGGCCAGCAGCGCTCCGCCGCCGCCGGTGACGAAGATTTCCGTGTCCGATCCGACTTGCCGCTCGATCAATTCTTTGACAGCACCGAGTTGCCCCCAGAACAGTCCGCTGCGAATCGCCGCGCGCGTGTTGCGGCCAATAGGTTCTGGAGTCGCTTGCCCAAGTTCTGGGACCGAGACGAGCGGCAACAGCGCTGTGTATTCGTGCAACGCTTTCGCTGACAGTGCCAGCCCCGGCAGAATCGCCCCACCCTCGAACGCGCCGTCTGCTGAGACGACATCGACCGTCGTCGCCGTTCCAGAATCGACGATGACCGCCGAATGATTCGCGCTTCGCAGTTCATTCACAGCGACGGCGTTCAACAGTCGGTCGATGCCGACACGTCGCGGCTCATCGACGCGGATCGACAGCGGGAAGTCATCCGTGTTCACGATCGTTTGCGGCACCGGGCCAAGTGAACTCGGCCACACGGACTTGATTCGCTCAACGCCGACCGGATTCGAACCGGCGATCGCGGCTGGCAACCAATTCGTCGTCGCCGACTGCCATTGAGCAAGCAGTTCCCACGGTAGCGGTTCGTCCGCCAGCAGCGAGGTCCGTTCAACACATGCCGGCAGTTCGCCGCGCGTTCGCGAACTCGGCCATGCGAACAGACCCAGCTTGACGCGCGTGTTGCCCACGTCGATAGCGAGACGATGTTGAATCACTGGTCGTTCCACGGTTCGACTGCCCCTAGAT
>QWQF01000039.1 GCA_003669125.1 Planctomycetota bacterium | reverse complement strand
GACGATCACTTGGCCCGGCTCTCCGCTGCGGCGTTCGACTTCATCGTTCGCCAGATACTTGTTGACGTCAAACTTCGCCTGAATCAGCGGAGCCGTGTTCCCCTTCTTGCCGTGGTGGTAGGTGAAGTATCCGGCCGACTGCATCGACCGCGGAAAATTCGGTCCGTCTCCTGGAGCGATCGTCCCCTTCTGCTTCGGATTATTCGGGGGCGAAAAATCCTTCCAGCGGAAGAACGCCTTGCCGGAGAGGAGCATGTTGCGACTCGGCGCGCAGACCGCTGCGGAGTTGCCGCCCAGGCAATACGCATTCCGCATCGCGAACCCGCGCTTCACGAGCGCGTCGAGATTCGGTGTCTTCACGGTCGGATTGCCCAGCGCGGCAATCGAGTCGGCTCGCATGTCGTCGGCGAACAGGAACAGCACGTTTGGTCGAGCAGTCGTTTCGGCGGCGTTGGTCGATACGGCGAGCAACAACCAGACGATCAGAACGGACCTTTTCACAACGTTCGTCATTGAGATGCTCCTGCCAACTGTTCGATGAACTCCTCCGACATCCCCGTCGCCCGGCGAGCCTCTATTTGGAAGACGTCGCCACGAGCTTTCTCCGGACGCAACGGCCACTTCAAGTGCGATTGAAACGCTTGCCAATCGGACTGCTCTGGCGATTTGAGCTTTCGCAGCCATTCGAGACCGAAGGCGACGTGATGGATTTCGTCGTGGTGGATCGCTCGCAGGATCGCCGCGCTGCGTTCGTCGCCGGCTTGCTCGAAGGACGCCGCGAACTCAAGCGTGTGATCGAGATTCGCTCCCTCGAAGACCAACGGCAGCGTAGCCAGATAATCCAGAACGTTGTCAAACTGCTGAGCCTTTCTCCAGATGTAGCAGTTGACCGGCAACTCGCCGAATCGCAGGCCGAGCGCCGCCGCTCGTTCGACATGCAACCGCGTGTGCCGCTGTTCGTCCGCCATCACGTCGATCATGCCGCGACGGAACTCCGCCGGAGCATCGGGAAATGCGACGAGCACCCACGCCATCACCTCCAGTGCCTGCAACTCATGGTTGGCCATGATGTGATGCGCGATCGCCCGTTTCTTCACGTCCTTGAACGCACCAGGCTTCGGCATCGTCGGCGAGGTTCGCCGCGCCGCGAATCGAAGTTCCTTCGACCGAGCGGGCTGTTCCGGACGCCACGCCTCACCCGGACGGTTGTCCGTCCACGAACGCGCCGCGCGAGCCAACTTCTCGTCGAGGCTTTCGCTCAGCAGGATGCGTTCAGCGAATTCTCGCAGTTCCATCGTCGCCCCGCTCAACCTCGGCCCCCTTCACAACAGGTCTCGCAGATCGTGTGGCACTGCTCACATTGCAGCTTGTGACGAATCTCAATCAGTGTCCCACCACACACAGGACAAGCAGTCCGACAAAAAACAGCCGAGGACTCCTGTGAATCTTGAGTCGCTTGTTCTTGAGATTGCTCCACGATGTTCTTTCGGAATCTGAAGGAGTTGTTCTCTGCGTTCATCTGCGAAATCTGCGTTTTTCCCTCTGAGTTGAATCGCAGATTTCGCCGATGAACGCAGAGGGGACAAGTGAGGGGATCACCCTTTTTGGTGCTTGAGTTCTGACTTCGCCCACGGTCCGAGCTTCTCTCGAAATATTTTGACGTTGTGGCGGATATCCACAGGGAGCGCGCGGTGAAACAAGACCGTCTCGATCAACGCCGTGATTGGATTGGCTCGGCCGAGGCCTAACAACTCCGTGCGAAATCGTTCTTGGTCCGCGGCCGATTCGGGAAACTCTCCTGCTTCGGGCTCAACGATGATGACCGGTCGCTGCTGCGGTTTCGAGCCAACGCCCACCAGCGCCGACCGAAACACTCGCGGATGATTGTTGAAGATCGCCTCGCACGGAATCGTGAATAACCGGCCTCGCTCCGTCTCGACGATGTGTGCCTTGCGACCACAGAACCAGAGTCGGCCTTCGTCGTCGAGGTATCCGACGTCCCCCATGCGGTGCCAGAACGCAAGAGGGAGCAAAGGATTATTGTTGTGTGTGATCTTTGCAGCGGCGGTGGCTTCGGGGCTTTGGAAGTATTCGCGAGTCGTCGATGGGCCGCGAACGATGAGCTCACCGATTTCGCCGCGCGGAAGTTCGCTCGCGTCGGTGAGCGACGGAGTCGAGCCGTCGGTGATCTCGATGATCTTCACCTCGATGCCCGGAAACGTGCGGCCAACGCAGGTACCAGCTCCTTGTCGCGATCTCGGAGCGGTTTGTTCGAGCACTTCACGTCCGCAGATCGAAGCGATCGGGAGCGATTCGGTTGCTCCGTAGGGGGTGTGGATGTCGGCATCGGGATTTGAGAACGCGCGGCGCATTCGTTCGATGACGTGGACTGGCACCGGCGCGCCCGCGGACAAGACACGACGCAGTGTGCTCGGCAGCTTCTCACCAGTGGCCTCGCAGTGTCGGCCAATACGATTCCAGATCGCCGGCGAGCCGAACGCTTGCGTCACATTCCAATCTCGCAGATGAGCCAGGATGCGAACGGGGGCGACACACGCCGGCTTCGTCGGATTCATGTCCGGGATGACAGTCGTGACTCCCATCGCGGCGTTGAACAGTCCGAACAACGGGAAGCCCGGCAGGTCAATCTCTCCCGGTTGGATGCCGTAAAAGTCGCGGAGCAGATCGACTTGAGCGTCGAACATGCCGTGCTCATAGACGACTCCCTTCGGGGGGCCAGTGCTGCCGCTGGTGAAGATGATCGCAGCGGGAGCGGAGTGGTCGGTGCGCTGTTGGCAGTGGGCAGCGGGGGCGATCTCCAGCAATTCACGGTAGGACTTGCCTCCCCACAACCACTTGCGACCGCCAACCGTGACGTTGAATCGCGCGTTCGGAAACTGGTGACGCTTGAGGACTCGAATCACCTGCACGATCGGGATCGCTACGAAGCCGTCGGGATTGATCTCTTCCAGGCAACGGAAAATATTCGAGCGGCCCATGCCGGGATCGATCAGTACGACCACGATGCCGGCTCGCATCAAGCCGAACGTGAGGGCGATGAACTCGAAACTGGGGCGAACCATCAGCACCAAGCGTTGGCCGGGTTGCACACCCCAAGCGAGAAGGCCGTTGGCGATGGCGGCCGCTTCCCGTTCGAGTTGCGAAAACGTCCAAGTCCGGTAGCGGTACTGGCCCGTCGAGTCACGTCCGTTCGGCTGCACCACCGCAATCTGATCGGGCCAGCGCGCGGCCGAGGAGGTCAGGCGATTCGCGATGTTGAGCGACTCCGTCATAGCGGGCGGAGTGTAGCAACGCCGGCGCTATTCGCTCTCTTTGCGGCTGACTCGCGCGCGGTCTTTGAAGTCATAGCGGTCACCGGCCTGCAAGACGGAAGACCTCGGCGAAGCGGAGTCCGAAGCTCCATCGAGCACCGCGACCTGATTCTTGCCGACAACTTCCATTGTGTGGCCCCGCACGATCAGCGCGGTCGAGTCCTCAATGCCCAGACCAACGACCTGCGGATGCTCTTGCTGGAGTTGCGTCAGTTCCAAAGGCGTTTCGCCTTTCTGCCATCTCTGTGCGATCGCGACTCCGGGAAGGAATCCAAATCCTCGGTCGTAGCCATCCATCATCATCCGCTTGGTCGGAATCGGGCTGGCGTTCAAGAGAAAGTCACCCTGCATCAAGCCTCCCGCTGCCGTGCCGCCGATGACGCCGCCGCGGCGCAGAACGTCGCGGCAAAGCTGCTCGGCACCCGTGCCCAGGCAGGATTCGACGAAGGAATCTGGACGCGCGCCGCACAGCCAGATTCCGCCAATCGTCTTCAGCAGCGCTGCGAGTTTCGGATCGTCCGCTTGTTGCCGCGAGGTGACTTCGACACGTTGCACGCTCTTCACGCCCGCCTTGCGAAGCCGGTCCATCAATTCGGCATCCGCGACCTCTGAGGATTCGCCGTCGATCGACATCAAGGCAATGGTTGCATCCGTGCCTCCGGCAGCGGCCACGAAACGTTCGGTCGCTTCGTTCGGTACGGCGTCGCCGCCGACAATGACCAGTGTTCCCTCTGAGACCTGTGGCGCGGTGAGAAGTCTTTGCACGCGTGGTTGCTGTCGCGTCAAAGCCACTCGACAGAGAGCACGCATGTCCGCCTTGTCGCCATTGCGCAGACTTTCGATCAGCGGCTCGCGAGATTCTGTTCGAGCAAAGCAGACACGCACCTCGGAATCGCCGAGTACCGACAATCGACGACCTTGCACGAGCAGTGCCGTCCCCTCATCGATGCCCAGACCAACGAGCGTTGGCTGCTGTTCGATGACCTTGAGCAAACGATCTTGTCTCATGCGACGCACGAAATGCTGATCGACGACAGCGCCATCAAGGAAACCAAAGCCGCGGCCGACTTCGGCGGTCGGACTGCCTCGGCGAATCATCGTCTTCGTCATCACTGCAGCACCTGCTGAAGTGCCGCCAATCACACCGCCGCGTTCGAGCAACTTGTGCATCTCAGTTTCTGTGCGAGTCCCTGAGTAGGTGTCGATCAGCCACGCTTGGTTGCCACCCATAAACCACACGCCCGTCGCACGCGTGAGCGGCTCGACGAACTGTTCGGTGTCGGCCATGTCACGCGAGCGCGTGTGCAGAATCGTCATCTCAGCCAACTTCTGCTGACGCCACCAAGCCACATAGGTCTCGATGTCGGGCGTATCGGCTGTCTGACTGGCAGTGGAGATGACGACGACGCGAGCGTGCTCACCACCGGCCAGTTCGACCACCTTGCCTCGCAGCGCTTCGGGCAAGATCCCGCCGCCACAGATCACCAGCGTCCCCTTATCGGGGCCAAAAACAGCCTGAGGAGGAGCGTTGTTTTCGCTCGATTGTCCGCGAGATTCAGTAGGCTCCATCGTCACCAACATCAGCACGGCCACGGCTGCAATCCATGCGGCGCGGCCCAGGCAGATTTGAAACTTCAAGGTGGCACCTCGTTTTTGAGCCACAGAAGTCCTTCACCAATACAGTCACCTCATGCGACCGTGGAAACGGCGAAGGGTCATCTTTGCGGGTGAAGAAGTATGCCGGTTTTTACGAATGAAGAAAGACTGATTTGTGGCTTCTTGCCCAAAAAGGCAGGTTTTTGGCAGGCACAATTCGACTGCGAGGACTGGCAAATCACATCTATCAAATAGAAGAAGCGGTCGTTTCCGACCGCTTCTTGCTTGCTGTAGCTGAGCACCCGAAGGTGCGAGAAGAATTACTTCTTCTTCGCAGCAGCCTTCTTCGCGGGAGCTTTCTTCGCAGCCTTAGCAGCAGCCTTTTTCTTTGCCACAGTAGCACTCCTTATGGGGCGATTGGGCGATCGTCTTGCTCGTTTGGCTAACCGGGCTGATACGAGTTCGACGAACACCACACCTTGGTGTCCGACCTACCAACCATGATAGGCCGTGGTGAGCCTCTTGCTTCAAACCTTCGTCGTTCCGATTTCAGCAAACCGAAGCGTGATGTGAATCTCGTTTCGGTTTGTGAGGGTGACAACTGCGATCCGTTGCAAGTTGCGCACACATTGACGCGGATGATCCTGACGTCTTTTTTTATTTCATGCAACCCAATTCTTGACAGATTTGCGCAGATTGTGACGAGTTTTTTTTGGCGCGACCAAGACGCGACTCGGAGTTCATTCGATCCATCACGCACCGTGACGACCTGAAAACAATCGCGTCATGAAGTGTGTTGCAGGACATCAGGTGCTCGAAGATCACATGCGAGGATGCGCGATCATCACGTCAACATCATGCTCACGAATTCGACAACTGACTCAACACGTCGCGCATGTAACGAACGCTATCGCGTGCGATTTTCTCAGCACCGGGTCGATAGTCAAAGACTTCCACCGAGACCCAGCCCGAGTAGTTTGTTCGCTGTAAAGCCCGCAAAATCGGAGCATAATTGGTTGGCCCCATGCCGGGGCCAAGTAAGTTCACATCGTTGACGTGGAAGTGTCCGACGTGCGGCGCGAAGCGTTCGATGATGGTCTCGATCGACTCGGACTCACCGCCGAGCATTGCTTTCACATCTTGGTGCAGCACGAGATTTGGTGAGCCGACCATCTCAATCAACCGCATCGCGTCGGCGCAAGTGTTGAGGAAGTTCGTCTCCTTCGGAGTCAGTGGTTCGAGGCAAATGCGAACTCCTCGATCGCCTATCGCAGACATGCAGCCGCGCAAAACTTCTGCGGCATTTTCAAAAGCTTGATCGAGCGAGACTCCATCTTCGAGGTTGCGCTGCATCGGCGATCCGAGCACCATCAGGTCGCCACCGAAGTCCGCGCAGGCATTACCGAGCTCCATCAAGTACTGCGACGTCGCGCGTCTGACGTCTGAGTTTGCCGTCGTGAGGTGGAAGCCTTCGGTCTTCGCCAGCAGCCAATGCAGGCCGATGATTTGAACGCCGTGGCGTTCAGCGGTGTCGCGAAGTGATCGACGTTGATCGGCGGAGACGTCCGTGATCCGCGGGGCGAGCGTGAATGGAGCCAGTTCGAGGCCGGTGTAACCCAGCTCGGCCGAGAAGGCACATTGGCGGTCCCAGTCCCAATTCTCGAACAGTTCCTGGCAGATGGCGAATTTCATGGGCAACCTCGTCAGCGGGCGGGCACATTGACGTGCGGCCCAAGTAATTACGGTCAAACAAAAATATCACGTCGGAAAGTCTGTCGGCAGACGTTACCAGCGACCGGGCACAAACTTGCAACGTTGAAGGGGCGGCCTTAGAGTCCTCCGCCCGGCGAGTGCAGGACATTGGTTTTTTCGACGCAACTCAAGAACTGCCCAACAACGGCGGTCACAGAGTACGTACTCGCGGCACAATTCTCATGCGTTCTGGCAGGCTTTGTTGTTTGAGAAGCCAACGTCGTTTTTCGGTCATCCTTTCGTCGTTCTTATTCAAGGTGCGGGTCGATGGAGACACAGTCAGTCATTCAGATTAAGAATTTGACCAAGATTTATCGCGACTTCTGGGGGCGAAAAAAAGTTCGCGCCCTGAATTCGCTGAGCCTCGATGTCAAAAAGGGCGAGGTTTTTGGGCTGCTCGGCCCGAACGGTTCCGGCAAAACGACGACGATGAAGTTGTTGCTCGGTCTGCTGTTTCCGACCGAGGGAGAGATCTCGGTCCTCGGCAAGCCGGCTTCCGACGTCAGTAAGAACGAGCGGATCGGATACCTGCCGGAAGAATCGTATCTCTATCGGTTCCTCAACGCCGAGGAAACGCTCGACTTCTATGGTCGGCTGTTCGACATGTCGGCGCAGCAGCGGAAGGAGCGATCGAATCAGCTCATCGAACTGGTTGGATTGCAGAACGCTCGCAAGCGGCAGTTGAAGGAGTACTCGAAGGGCATGACTCGCCGTATCGGCTTGGCCCAAGCACTGATCAACGACCCGGACTTGATCCTGTTGGACGAGCCGACCAGCGGACTCGACCCGCTGGGTTCACGCGACATGAAGGACTTGATCGTCAAGCTGAAAAACGAAGGCAAGACGGTCGTCATGTGTAGCCACCTGCTGGCCGACGTGCAGGACGTCTGCGATCGGATCGCCATTTTGTATGCCGGTGAGTTGAAAGAACTCGGTCGCGTCGAAGACTTGCTCAAGGAGCAGCACGAGACCGAACTGCTGACTTCCAAGCTCAGCCCAGAAGCGGTCGCGGATGTCGAAGCGGTGCTCGCCAAGCACAATGCGAAACTTCTGCGGCACGGACATCCGACAAACAGTCTCGAAGACTTGTTCCTCAAGACCGTTCAGAAGAGCCAAGAGCGTCCCGGTCAACGGTACGTCCCTACGGCTACAGAGAAGACCTAACACGGTACTCGCGTCGCGTTCGCCGGCATTGTCTCGCCGTGCGAGTGTTTGTTTTCCGCTCGCTGGAACTCTGAGTTGCGACCATGAATTTTGATGCCAAGCCATTTCTCCTGTTCAGCAACTTTGACAACGGCCTGTTGCATTGGCTGCGGGTGTTCGGCGGATTTGCGGGTGTGATTTTCGCAGCCACAGTCCTGATCTCGCTGGGAATCTACGGTGTGTCGGGACCGGTGGCGGTGATGGGGCGAGTTCGGCAAGGACTGCACGACTTTCTCAATCTCTCACCGAAACGAATCTGGGCGATTGCCTGGCTGACGATCATCGAAGCGGTACGCCGCAAAGCCTTGTTGGTGTTTGTGGTGTTTGCGTTCTTGATGATGTTCGCGGGCTGGTTCCTGGATTCTGATTTGCGGGCAGATTTGCAGGTCAAGAACGCTGTCAGTTTCGCGCTGACCACAGTCTCGTGGCTGACGATTCCCGTGTTGTTGCTGCTGTCCTGTTGGGGGATTCCCGAAGACATCCGAGTTCGTTCGCTGCACACGGTGGTGACGAAACCAGTCCGTCGCAACGAGATTGTGATGGGGCGAATTTTGGGCTTCTCGACGGTTGCCGCAGGTATTGTCGCGATGATGGGAGTTGTCGGGTACGTCTGGGTTCTGCGACAAGTTCCCAACAACGCCAGCTTAATTTGCCGAGTCCCGGTGTACGGCACTTTGGAATTCCTCGACAACGAAGGCAACATCTCGGAAAAAGGGATCAACACCGGTGACATTTGGGAATTCCGCAGCTACATCGAGGGTGGTACGAAGGCCTCCGCGGTTTACAAATTTCCGATCGACACTCCCGCCGACCAGATCAAACTGGAATCTCGCTTTGAAGCCTTCCGAACTCACAAGGGACGGATTGGGCAGTCGCTGCTCGTCCGGTATGTGCTGGTGAATCCGACCAAAGAATTGCGCGTGCCTTTGGATTCGTTCGAGATCCAAGAATTCAATCTCAACGAGCAGTTCATCGACCGGAAGATTTCGTTTTACGACGAGGGGAACAAGGACAAGCGCACGGTCGATTTATTTGACGACATCGTCGATCAAAACTCCTTAACGATTGCGGTGCAGTGTCTCGATTCCGGGCAGTATCTCGGAATGTCTCGCCCCGACTTTTTCATCCGCCTGCCGGATCGGTCGTTCGCGGTCGGATACTTCAAGGCCGTGTTTGGGATTTTTCTGCTGACCGTCTTCGTCATCAGTATCGGAGTGACCTCCAGCACGTTCGTCAAAGGCCCCATCGCCACGCTGTTGACGTTCAGCGTGCTCCTGATTGGTCAAGGCTTCCGCGAGTTCATGATCAAGCTGATCACCGGCGTGCAAAAGGGAGGCGGACCAATCGAGTCGTGGTATCGCTTGGTCACGCACATGAACGACACCCTGGAGCTTCCCGACAACATTGGCGTCAAGATCATGCAAGGCATCGACAACGTGATGCTCGGGGGCCTGTGGTTGATGCAGCACCTGATCCCTGACCTCAGTTCGTTCGTCATGTCGCCGTACGTCGCGAACGGGTTTGATGTTCCTTGGAGCGTGGCAATGCTCCGCAGCCTGGCCGTGACGATTGGGTATTTGGTTCCCTGTTTGTTGGTTGGCTACTACAGCCTGACGTTGAGAGAGTTGGAAGCAAAATGATCGAACAACTCACTGCGCAACAGCGCAAATTGGCGTACTTGATTGGCATGGTCGTGTTAATGCTGCCCATCATCGTGCTGGGGATGCCGGCGACCGATGAGGAAGGCTCCGGCGGCAAGCTCGCGCGTTTGCGGCAGGAACACGACTTGGGTGAGAGCACGCTGGGAAAAGTCGATCCGACTAGCGCAACGATGAACCTCGTTTTGCTGGGGATGCGTGGCGTTGCCGTGAATTTGTTGCGCATGCAACTCGACACGCAAAGGGATCAGAAGCAGTGGGCTCAGATGCGAGCGACGACCGAGTCGGTCATTTTGTTGCAACCCCACTACATTCAGGTCTGGCGTTATCTCGGGTGGAACCTGGCGTACAACGTGTCGGCCGAGTGGGACGCTGTCGAAGACCGCTACTTCTGGGTCAAGGAAGGTGCGAAGTTCTTCATGCAAGGCGCGGAGCGGAATCGTCTCGACCCGGAAGTCTATTGGGACACCGGCAACACGCTCGGCAAAAAGATTGGCCGCTCCGACGAATGGAAGCAGTTCCGCCGCTTCTTCAAGGAAGATCCCGACAAGGATCGCTACGACGGGGGACCGGACAGCGAGATCAATCCCGATCGGAAGGACAACTACCTCGCCGCCAAGGACTGGTTTAAGAAGGCCAACGATGCGGAAGAAAAACACGAACAGCACATCATGATGGACGCCTTATTTCGTTCCTACCCGGCTCGTTCGCAGTTGGACTATGCGGATGCACTGCAGCGCGAGGGGCAATTTGACGAGACCACTCGCAAAGCGTGGGAAGACGCTTATCGCGATTGGGTCGAGGACTTCGGTTACATGCGGTTTAAGACCACCGATTATCCAATCTTCATGGAAGCTCCCGCCTCGGAGTCTGCGATGGAACAGATCATCGCGGCATCCGGTAAGGATCGCGCGTCGATCGAGCGAGAAATCGACTTTTACCAGAACGTGTGCAACTACCGTTTCTGGAGGACCAAGGCGCACGCGGAGAAGCAACTGAACACGACCCGCATGCACAGCGACCTGTTCGAGGGTGAAGACCTCTTCAAGAAAGGTGACATTGACGCCGCACAAGAGGTTTTGGAAACGGGCCTCCAACGTTTCAAGACCATGCTCGAGACATACGTCGAACTGGGCAGCGATGACATCACGTTGGAGGAGGGGCTGTGGGGCATCATGCTCTGGCAGAAAATTTACCAACTGAAGAACCAAGTGCAGCCTGAGGAGTTTCCACTGAAGGGACTGTGGGAGAAAGAACTCAACCGCGTGCCCAACCTTCAGCACGACTTTAATCGCAAATATGGCTCCTCCTAGTCTGGCCGCTACCTTGCGGCTCGGCGACGAAGCCGAGAGCATCTCCGGCGAACCACGTTCTGTGGAGACTTCGCTTCGCAAACGAGGTTGGCCGGTTTCCTTTTGTTGAACCTTTCCTGTTGAGACTCGGAGACATCCCCATCGCCGCTCGCACAAAATCCTCCGCCCCCACACTCGCCGATCGTCAGCAGGCCAGTCGCGAACTTGCCAGTCTGGCCGCGCAAGCCTGTGCAGACCTCAAGGGCAAAGACTCCCTGATCCTCGACCTGACTCAAGTCACGCCAATCGTCGATTTCTTCGTCGTCACGACTGCAACCAGTGGGCGCCAGATGCGTGCCATCGCCGAAGAGGTTGAGCAATTGATGAAGAAACGCGGCAGCCGCCCGCGTGTCGGCGTCGAAGGCCGTGATTCCGAAACGTGGATTCTGCAAGACTACGGCGACATCGTCCTGCACGTCTTCTCTTCCGAAGGCCGCGATCTCTACGACCTCGAACATCTCTGGGCTGACGCCTCACAAGTCGATTGGAAACCGCTCGCCAAGAAGCTGGCCGACGCCGCGAACTGACGTGGGGCAGGTTTTACAACTGCCTGTTCCGTCTCAGTTCAAGTCGCGCCGTGGAATCCTCGCCGCCAGCATGTCCGCCTCCGCGAAGATCGCCGGCGTGCCTCCGGTGTGGACGAAGACCACGTCTTGATCCGCACGAAAGTGTCCGCTGCGAATGTGGTCGATCAGTCCAGACAGCGCCTTGGCCGTGTAGACGTGCTCGACCAAGATCCCTTCGGTTCGGGCGAGCAACGTCATTGCCTCGATGCCCGCATCGGACGGCACTCCGTAACCGGGACCGAGATAGTCGCCGATGAAAAGAATGTCGTCGGGAGTCAGCCGCGTCTCGATCCCCACGAGTTCCGCGGCTCGGTTGGCGGTTGCCGAAAGTTCTTGTTGGCTGTCCCACGGCCAGATCATCGGAGCGATGCTCCTCACGGGATAAGGCAGCCCCAACGCCTTCGCGCCGAGCGCCACACCAGCTCCGGTTGAGCCAGCCGACGAAACGTAAACCGCTACGGGTTCAAAACCACTGGCACAAGATTGCTCGACAATCTCCGCCACGCAGAGCGTGTAACTCAGTGCCGCGAGCGGCAGCACAACCGGCCGATCCCAAACATAGACCTTGCGGCCTTTTGCTCGGAACCGCTCAGCGACCTCGGTAATCCTCCGATCGAGCGCCGGGCCGACCGCCTCTTCGACGATCTCGACGCTCGCACCGACGATCTGGTCGAGCAGCAGATTTCCTTGCACGGCATCTGGTCCTGTCGCCGGCTTGCCGCGGCCGAGCACCAGATGAATGTCGAGTCCGACCTTCGCACACGCGGCCGCCGTCTGCCGACAGTTATTGCTCTGCACTCCCGCGCCCCACACGACCAAGTCGACGCCCTTGGCCAGCGCATCCGCGAGCAAAAACTCATTGTGCCGAGCCTTGTTCCCACCAAACAGCAACCCCGTGCAATCGTCCCGCTTGATCCACACACGCGGCCCGTTCTCGCTCACAGCTTTACTGAACCGAGGCAACAATTCCAACGGCGTCGGCAAGTGGGCGAGCGGTATTCGCGGGACACGAGCGACTCGCGATCGAAGTTCATCAGTGGTCAAGATGCTGGCGGCCGTTGTCATGGAAGGCTCCTTTGCGGAGGCGTTATAGAGGACTCACAAACGATCGCAAGCACGAGGCTTCGCGATACGATACTCCGGCTGTCTCTGCGACAATCTGCGTCCTCTGCGTTTCTAGGTTTTCATTTTTCGAACCACCGAGAGCGCAGATTCTCGCAGAGGGTTGGCGACCTGACCGTGCTGGTGGTCTGCGTTCCGCGCGGAGTCATGCACGACGTTCACGAGTTGGAATGAGCCGTTCTCCGTGGCCTCGTGACGTCAGTCCAGCTGCCGAGCTTGACGGC
Organism: Planctomycetota bacterium; assembly: GCA_003669125.1. GTDB lineage: Bacteria > Planctomycetota > Planctomycetia > Planctomycetales > Planctomycetaceae > SXKJ01. Next base: position 1,630 of record QWQF01000039.1, on the reverse strand, counting down.
GATACTCGGCGGCCAGCAGGTCTTCGAGAAATTGAGCCCGCTCGCCTTCCGCAGGAGCGTTGACTTCCAGACGCAAGACAAGTCCGGTGGCGATTTGCTCGACCAGACTCGCGCGCCGCTGAGCCGGCAGTTCACGCCAGCGTTCCAAGAGTCGTTCGACCGCGTCGACATCCTGCGGGCGGAGTTTCTTGAGCTGTCCGGCATCGAAACGAAACGTCGCGTCTGCCGCCGCGCGGCCCGATAGTCGAGCGCGCACGCCGGTCAGCTTGGGGACTTCCTGCTGGATGACGATCGTTCCGGCCACCATGTCTCCGAGCCGTTGGCTCTTGGCCGAGAGCAGCGGGACGATCCATAGCAACGGCAGGTGATCGACGACTCGAAAGATATTGCGGACCAGGATGCTGACCGCGTCCAGCGAGAAGCCGTCAATTTTGACCACGCGAATCTTCGACGAGCGTTTGCCGATCGTCTGGCCGCGCAGGCAAAGCTCCGAGATGCCGTAGTAAAAAAAACTTCCCAGCCCCCAAATCATCATCCACACGCCGAGCAGGTAGAACATGACCAGTTCCACGCTCTGTTCGTCGCCGCCGTCCAATTCGTCTCCGAGTTGCTGGACCGGCTCGAACATCGTGCGGAGCACCGAATCCGAGGCCGCTCCCACGAACAGCATCAGCATGAACAGCACGAACATGATCAACAGCAAAATCAATGAGTCGACAACCCAAGCCAGAAACCGCGTCCCCAAGCCAGCGGGCTTGTACGCGATCTGAATGTTCTCCGGCGTTTCAATGTGGAAGGCGTCTGACATGGGTTGTTCTCGGCGACTGCTTGCGATTGAAATGCCGCCGTTGGAGTTCGAGCCGCTGACTTCAGGATGACTGCCACTATGGGAGATTTCATTTCGCGTCACAAGCCAGAGTGGGACGAGTTGGAGCGGCTCACTCAGCGAGCCAGCAAATCGCCAAAGCGACTGTCGCCCGACGAGAAGAACCGACTGGATGTGCTGTATCGCCGCACGACGGTGCATCTCTCGCAAGTGCGAACGCGAACCAGCGACTTGCCGTTGGCGCAGTACCTCAACAGCCTGACGGCGGCCGCTCACAGTCTGATCTACTTGCCTCCGAAAGATCCCGCTCTCAAGGGAGCGGTGCTGTTTGTCATCGAAGGGTTCGCTCGAACGATCGCTCGGCAGTGGGTGTTTCACGCGATCTCCGTGGCGCTGCTGCTGAGCGGAGCGCTGCTGGCGTACTTCGCCGGGACCGCCGACCCGTTGGTGTTGTACGCACTGATGCCCGCCGGTGATCCGCGCGCTCCGGGAGCATCGCCGGAGTTGCTGCGGCAAATCCTGAGATCAGGCCGCACCGACGGCCACAGCACGAAGTTTCTGTTCGCCTCGTTCTTGTTCTCGCACAATCTGAAAGTCGGAATGATGTGCATGGCTTTGGGAGTTTTGGCGGCCGTGCCAACGGTGCTGTTGACGGTTTACAACGGCATGATCATGGGAGCCTTCGTGGCCGTGCATCATCAAGCCGGGATCGTGGGCGAGATGTGGGCCTGGATTCTGCCGCACGGCATCACCGAGATCGGGGCGATCATTCTGTGCGGCGGCATCGGCCTGCAGCTTGGCTGG
>QWQF01000234.1 GCA_003669125.1 Planctomycetota bacterium | reverse complement strand
GATCGAATGAACTTCGGCCATGCTGAGCTGATTCGCCATCACAGACTCCTTGAGCAAAAGGTTGCTCAAGTCTGAATGACGAATTCCTTCTCATCTGGCCGGTTTTGACCCGCCCATCAGTGGCCGGGATAACGCGCCCAATGACAATCGGTGACCATTGTCCCGAGCCAACCGGCCACGAATTCTGGGCGGAACCGTGTCAACCGCGACGGGCGTTGATACACTCCCGGCCGCGGCCAAACGGCCGATGAAGACCGACGGTTGGGAGAACTCGACGGTCACCCCCATCACGCTTTTGCGAAATCCTGCCTATTTTGCTTCACATTGCATTCGCGGCACCGCGTTGCCGCCACTTCCAAGGCTCCCCTTGTGAGGTGATTTGCCCGCCCATGAAAGGGGCCGATCATGTCTGACGACATCCAAGAACCGAATCCAGAACTCGAAGCCACGCTGCCGTTGGAACATGCTGAGGAACTCGATGCCGAGATGCTCGAGCACGGCAAGTTTGACGACGCTTCGGATGACTTCGCCTACGAAGAGGCCGACGACTCGGACGATGAATTCGCCGAGGGCGACGTTGAAGCGTTTGACTACGACGGTGAGGCCGAGGAGGTCGTCACGTCGTCGGACGAAGAAGGCGGCGAATTCCAAGCCAAGCCGAAACGCAAACGAGCGTCGAAGAAGGAACAACACGCCGAGGCGCTCGAGGATTCATCGGACTTCGCGAACGAATTCGATGGAGACAACGATCCGTCACCGGGCGAACGATTGGCCAAGCACCAGTATTCCGGAGCGGCGAAGTTTGCTCCGCAGCGACTCGCGAAGATTCTCGCGGCGGCGGGCATCGACGCTCGGCGGAAGTGCGAAGAGTACGTCACGTCCGGCCGAGTCAGTGTCGATGGCGAGGTCATCACCGACGTCGCGTTCCGAGCCGATCCGTACTCGCAGAAGATTGAACTCGATGGCGAGAAGATCAAGTTGCAACGCAAGGTGTACTTCGCGCTCAACAAGCCGCGCGGAGTGGTCTGCACGAATCACGATCCGTCGGGACGTCCGCGAGTCATTGATTTGTTCGCGCAGTTTCGCGAACGGATTTTCGCGATCGGCCGGCTCGACGAAGAATCGGAAGGCTTGTTGCTGGTCACGAACGACGGCGAGTTGGCCAACCGCATGGCTCATCCGCGATATCGCGTCGCCAAGTTTTACCTGTGCCATGTGAAAGGTGTTCCGACGGCGGAAACACTCGCGTCGCTGAAGCGCGGCATGTACTTCGACGAGGGGCGATTTAATGTCGAAGGGGTGCGGCTGAAGAAGGCGGTCGGCGACAGTTCGTATTTGGAGATCGTGCTCAACGAAGGTCAAAACCGCGAGATTCGCCGGTTGATGGCGCGAGTCGGGCACAAGGTCATGCGTTTGAAACGAGTCGGCTTCGGCCCGATCCGGCTGGGTGATCTGCCGGCGGGAGCCTATCGGGCGCTCGCCAGCGACGAGATGAAGCTGCTGCAAGATTTGTCCCAGCAGCGAGCACACCTCGACAACACCGCCGGCCGAGGTCGCAAGAAAAAGTTCGGCGACAAACCGGCGTTCGGAAGCAAGCCGGCGTTCGGAAGCAAGCCGCCGATGGGCACATCGTCGCCGTCGTACGGCGCTCGGCGCGGGTCCCCCGACTCCGCCTCTGGTGTGACCGAAGGTCTCCCGCCGCGCAAGCCCAAGTACGGGACACCTGCGGTCGGGCAATCGGCGGGGTCAGGAGACTCGCGCCGAGCGCAGCAGCCGGCGTACGACGTTCAACCGCCTCGGCGGAAGTTCGGCGCGATGACCGACGAGGAAGCACTCGATCTCGCGAACGGCGGCGAGGCCAATCAAAGCGACACTCGTCAACGTCCCGCCGGCGGCCGGCCGCGTCCGGGTGGATACTCGCAAGGTGGCTACGGTGCTCAAGGCGGTCAGCGCCGCGACACGCGACGCAATGACGGCGAGCAACTCAGCAGCCCGCCGCGCGGTCAACGCCGTCCGCCTCGTCGCGATGATGCTCAAGGTGATGTTCAACAAACTCCGCGCCGCTATCCAAGTCGAGGTGCGACCGGTGACGGTCAAGGCCCGCCGCGCGGACGAACGGGATACGGGCAAGGCGGAACGGGAAATCGACGCGGGTACTCTCAAGGACAAGCGGACGATCAACAGGCGGGATACTCGTCGCGACCACCGTACCGTGGTCAGGCTGGAGCCGACGGCGATCAGCGTCCGCCACGTCGTTATCAAAACGATCAAGCGGCGGAGGCGTCTCAATCGGAGTCCACCGACAACGATTTCGGCGGAGGCCGTCGACGCTTTGTCACGGACGATACGCCCGAGTCGTCATTCAATCAACGGCCGGCGCGACCACCACGCCCGGCAGGTGTGAGACCTCCGCGTCCCGCAAGTGGCGAACGTCCGCAACGAGGTCGTTATGGATCCAATGATGCGGCTCCGCAACAGGAATCGACGGGTGGCTATTCGGCTCAACGTCGTCCGGCCCGCGGCCCGCGCGGTTACCGCCCCGCAGAAAATCGCGAACTGCCGGTTCGTGGCCGAGGCCAACGTCCCGCTCAACCGCCGCGACCGATGACGGCTGACGGAAAAGAAATCCTGCAAGGCAAAGTGACTGGCTACCGCACGGCTCCCAAAGAGGGGCTTGCTCGCCGCCGCAAGAAAGCGATCGACGGTATGCAAGTGGTTCGCAAGCAGCGGCAACAGCGGCGGAAAAAGTCCGATGAGTCGTAAAGTTCTGGCAGAAAAGAGAAACGCCGTCACCCGGTTTGGCCGATGAATGGTCGTGCTCCAAGTTCGACTGATCGGCAGGGATTGCTCAATTGACAAAGTCCCCCAAAAGTCGAGACAACTTCAGCCGCCTCGTACACGAGCCGGATGATTTTCGACAACGGATTGATTTGGCGAAACATCCGACGTTATGTGACTTTCCCGCCACGAATCCGCAACTGGTTTGGCGTCTCGTCCGCTAAGCCTCTAAACCTCAACATTGGTTTCCCCACAGGCAGACCAGGAGTCTCACCCGCAATGTCCACCGCCACACTGGATGCTCCCGCTTCCACCAACGGCAAGAAACTGGAAAATCTCGAAACAGTCGTCATTCGCTTCTGCGGTGACTCCGGCGACGGAATGCAGTCCGTCGGAACACAAATGACGAACGCCTCAGCCATTTTTGGCAATGACGTGCGTACGTTCCCGGATTTTCCCGCCGAGATTCGTGCTCCCGCCGGCTCGCTCTTCGGTGTTTCCGGCTATCAATTGTGTTTCTCGAATCACGACATTTTCACTCCGGGCGATGCCGTCGACACGCTGGTCGCGATGAATCCGGCGGCGCTCAAGACGAACATCGAGGACCTCAAGCGTGGTGGCACGTTGATCGTCAACGAGGAAGAGTTCAACAAGAGCGGATTACAGAAAGCTCTGTACGAAGCGAATCCGCTCGACAACGAAACGTTGATGGCCAAGTTCCGCGTCCACAAGGTGCCGATGACGCGGCTCAACCGCGCTGCCGTCGAGGGGCTGGGACTCTCGTTGAAGGGTGCGGACATGTGCCGCAACTTCTTCGCACTGGGTTTGGTCTATTGGCTGTACGACCGCGATGCAAAGCCCACCGAGGAATTCATTCGGTCGAAATTCGCGAAGAAGCCGGACGTCGTCGAAGCGAACCTGCGGTCGTTGCGAGCCGGCATGAATTATGGCTTCTCGACCGAGTCCTTCACGGTTCACTATCACGTCCCGCCGGCCAGGCTGCCGACCGGCAAGTACCGCAAGATCACCGGCAACGAAGCGGTCGCGATGGGCTTGGCAACGATGGCCAAGCTTTCCGGCAAGACGGTTGTCTTTAGCGGCTATCCGATTACGCCAGCCAGCGACATCTTGCATGATCTGTCGATGTTCAAGCACTTCGGCGTGAAGACGTTTCAGGCCGAAGACGAAATCGCCGCGATGTCTTCGTGCGTGGGAGCCGCCTTCGCTGGCGAACTCGCGGTCACTGCCAGCAGCGGTCCCGGCATCTGCCTGAAGGGCGAGGCGATGGGCTTGGGCATGATGACCGAATTGCCGATGGTCATCATCGACGTCCAACGTGGCGGACCGAGCACCGGCCTGCCGACCAAGACGGAACAATCCGACCTGCTGCTCGCCATGTACGGCCGCAATGGTGAATCGCCGCTGCCGATCGTCGCGGCGAGCGGCCCTGGCGATTGCTTCTCGATGATTCAGGAAGCGTTTCGTATCGCCACCGAGTTCATGTGCCCGGTGATCTTCCTCTCCGACGGCTACATCGCCAACGGTGCCGAGCCGTGGAGAATTCCGAATGTCGAAGACTTGCCGCGTTTGAAGATCGAACATCTCGCCGCTCCAAATGGTGAGAACGGCGAGTACCTGGCGTACAAGCGAAACGAAAAGCTCGCTCGTCCGTGGGTCAAGCCGGGCACAAAAGGCTTGGAGCATCGCATCGGCGGACTCGAAAAGAAGGACGTCACCGGCAACATCGATTACTCGCCGAAGAACCATCAGCACATGACCAACACGCGAGCTCAGAAGGTCGCGAACATCGCGAACTTCATTCCCGAGCAAACGGTGGATGGACCGGCAACCGGCAAGGTGCTCGTCATCAGTTGGGGCGGGACTTACGGAGCCGTCCGCACAGCGGTTCTGCAAAGTCAGGCGGCGGGAAAATCGGTCGCTCACACCCACCTGAAATACATGAACCCGTTCCCACGCAACCTTGAGGCGATTCTGAAGAGCTACGAGAAAGTGCTCGTGCCGGAATTGAATTGCGGGCAGTTGCGACTGCTACTCCGCAATCAGTTTCTCGTCGATGCTAAAGGCTACAACAAAGTCGAAGGCAAGCCATTCCTGGTGAACGAACTGGTCAACGTGATCAACGAATTCCACGGTTAGACAAATGCAAGTCAAAGAAACCTCGCTCGCGCTTTGGGCTGGTTTTCAAACAACCGCAAGCAACTGCGAACTCAGCAAAAGGTGATTGTCACATGTCCGTCGATCTTCCGACTCTGCCGACTCCGATCCTGCAATCGAAGGATTTCGCCAGCGACCAAGAAGTCCGCTGGTGCCCGCGCTGCGGCGATTACTCGATTCTTGCCCAGATGAAAAAGGTGTTGCCGACGCTGGGCATCCCGAAAGAGAAATTCTGCTTCGTGTCGGGGATCGGTTGCAGCAGCCGCTTTCCGTACTACGTCAACACCTACGGCCTGCATGGCATTCACGGTCGAGCTCCCGCGATTGCGACCGGCGTGAAACTCGCGAACCCCGAACTGCAAGTTTGGGTCATCACCGGTGACGGCGACGCTCTGTCGATCGGCGGCAATCACTTCTTGCACGCCATCCGCCGCAACATCGACATGAAGGTCATCCTGTTCAACAACCAGATTTACGGTCTGACCAAAGGCCAATACTCGCCGACCAGCCCGGTGGGCCAGAAGAGCAAGAGCACGCCGTATGGCTCGATCGATCATCCGCTGACGCCGCTCTCGGTTGCCATCGGGGCCGAAGCCACGTTCGTCGCTCGTTCGGTCGATGTGGATATCAAGCATCTCACGATGGTTTTGGAACGCGCCGCACATCACAAAGGGACGGCCTTCGTCGAGGTCTATCAAGACTGCAACGTCTTCAACCCCGGAGCGTTCAGCTACGCCACTGAGAAGGAGACGCGCAGCGACAGCATCGTGTACCTCGAACACGGCAAGCCGTTGATTTTCGGCAAGAACCGCGAAAAGGGAATTCGAGTCGCGGAGGGTAACCGCGTGGAAATCGTCCAACTTGGCGGTGACATCAAGGAAGACGATTTGCTGTTCCACGACGAGAGGACGCCGGAGCCGTCGCTCGCGTTCTTGCTCTCGCGGATGCGGCAACCGGAGTTCCCCGAACCGATGGGGATCTTCCGAGCCGTCGAACGCTCCACCTACGATGAGTCCGTCACGAAGCAGGTTGAAGCGGCTCGCGCAAAGCATGGTGAGGGTGACGTCGAGAAATTGCTCAACAGCGGCGACACATGGTTCGTGAATTGAGCACAAAAACCAAACGAAGGCCGGTTTTTCACACCGGCCTTTTTTCATTTCATCCGAGCGGCGATGTCCAACAAGCGAAACATCCTGGTCATCGGTGAGATCGATCGCTCGGGATTCTCACGAATTCGCGATTGGTTGCATCAAATCGCCCCAGCTGCGACCGTGAGGATTTCGAAGGGCTTTGACGGAACAAGCGGCGTTCATGACGAGCGGCTTGAAAAGTCGTTCGTCGATCCAGACGTCATCGTTGTCTGCCAATCATGGTCGGACGAATTCTCCGCGGGCGAGGTCGCGTTGGCTCTCGGTCGCTGGCCACTGGCGTTGTGGGTCTGCTGTTACGGCGCGTGGTGTGCTTCTGATGGCCGCACCCGTTCGACTTGGCCGATCAGCGTGCGAGTTCCGGTCGATGAGGCCGAATGCCGGCTGAACCACGTTTGGCAAGTTCTCACACAGCAGCGAGGCGAACCGCTTCCGCTGACCGCGTCGCGCGATGAGGCATTTGCATTTGACCATTGCCTCACGCCGCCGGTTGCTCGTCCTTGAACAGCTTGTATTCGACGCTGTCGACCAGCGCGAGCCAACTGGCTTCGATGATGTTTTCGCTGACGCCGACGGTCGTCCAGACTTCGTGGTCGTCGCGGCTCTCGATGACGACTCGCACGCGAGCCGCCGTTCCAGCCGTCGAATTGATGACGCGAACTTTGTAGTCCACGAGCTGCATCTCCGCGAGATTCGGATACGCCGGGATCAGCGCTTTTCGCAACGCGGTATCGAGCGCGTTGACCGGGCCGTCTCCCTCGGCGACGACGTGTTCCAGACGACCAGCGACTCGCAGTTTGATCGTCGCTTCGGTGGCCGGTGCCATTGCACTGTTCGAGACGACCGACATCGATTCATCGCGCAGGCCGCCATCGGATTCGACATTCACACGGTAATGTACCTTCTCGAATTTCGGCTGGTACTGGCCGACGATCTTGCGGACGAGCAGGTCGAACGATGCCTCGGCCGCCTCGAATTGGAAGCCTTCGTTTTCCAAGTCCTGCACGCGGTCGAGAATCTTTTGCATCATCGCCGCGTCGTTCTGGATCGCGTATTTCGTCGTCTTGGCGACGATGTTCGATTTTCCGGAGAGTTCGCTGATGAGCACTCGCCGCACGTTGCCGACGGTTTCCGGTTCGATGTGTTCGTAGCTCTTCGCCAGACGATTGACGGCATGGACGTGCATCCCGCCCTTGTGAGCGAACGCACTCGTTCCGACAAACGGCTGGCCGTTGCGGTAATTCATGTTCGCCAATTCGTAGACGTAGCGGGACAACTCCGCGAGATGCTTCAGGCCGCCCTCGGTCAGCACTTCGTAGCCGGATTTTTTGAGTGCGAGGTTCGCGACGACGCTGCACAGATCGACGTTGCCGCAGCGTTCGCCGATGCCGTTGATCGTGCCTTGGACCTGAATTGCTCCGACATCGACCGCCGCGAGTGAATTGGCGACGGCCAAGTCGCAGTCGTTGTGGCAGTGGATTCCAACCGGGATCGTCAATGCCTGCCGCGCCGCTTTGACCGCGTCCGCAACTTCTTCCGGCAATCGCCCCCCGTTCGTGTCGCAGAGGACAACGATTTCGGCTCCGGCTTCCTCGGCGGTCTTGATCGTCTTGAGCGCGAACTCTGGGTTCGCAAGATAGCCGTCGAAGAAGTGCTCGGCGTCGTAGAAGACTCGCTGTCCCTCGCCGTGCAGGAACCCGACCGAGTCGCGGATCATCGCGAGGTTTTCCGCCTCATCGACGCGTAGCACTTCGAAGACGTGCAGATCCCAAGTCTTGCCGACGATCACGCAGATCTTCGCCCGTGAGTCTCGCAGAGCAACCATGCCGGTGTCGTCTTCCGGAGCCGCTCCGCGCCGCCGAGTCATGCCGAACGCGGTCACCGTCGCGTGCTTCAGGTCGAGGTCTCGTGCCCGCTGGAAATATTCGGCGTCCTTTGGATTCGACAGCGGATAACCGCCTTCGATGAAGTCGAAGCCCAATTCATCCAGCCGCTGCGTGATCAGCAGCTTGTCCTGCAGCGAGAAGTTCACACCCTCGCCTTGGCTGCCGTCACGGAGTGTCGTGTCGTAGATTTGAATTCGAGTCATCGCTGATTCCTCAATCCCACAGGGCTTTTCCCGGTGGGGTTTGTGCTCTCGTGAAAACAAAAAACCCTCAGGCGATCGACCTGAGGGTGGCAACGTCGTGACGAAAAGAAACGAACCCCAAGCTCAATGCCGCCGCCCGTGGCCGCTGGCGGGAATCTTGAACCCGGCAGCGACCGCGATAATGGAGATCAAAAATTGAAACTGGAGTGGCATGAAAAACGTCCGTCGGCAAAAAGTCGGTGGAATATAGGCCGCATTATTGTGTCGGTCAAATGGCGGTTGTTGTCGAGCGTCGTTGATGTTGTCTGATTGGAATGTGTTCGGGTTGGTGGCGGCAGGATCAGAGGAGGAGGTCGATCGTTGATCCGTTTATGCCGAGTTTGTCGATCGGCCTCAATTGAGACAACGGCTGGTACAAACTCGTCTTGTGTCGGCAAGGGGAGGTAAGTTTCGCTCCCCGCATTGCTCGAATTTTGGCCTGCCGCCATAATGCCAAACTCATTTTTGGCATTGGAAATTGTGGAAATGCGGCGGAGTGCTCCAAAGCCGTGTCGCCGCTTCCCGGAACGCAGACAGAAGACGAGACAATGACGCTTGAGGCACCGGTATCGACCCCGCTGGATTCCCAGGAATTGGACGAGTGGTTTGAGTCGCTGGACGACATCCTTCACCGACATGGCCAAGGGGGCGTGCAGCATCTGCTTTCCGCGTTGCAGGAGCGGGCTTACGTTCGCGGAGTGACGTTGCCGTTCACGGCCAACACGCCGTACATCAACACGATTCCCGCCGATCGGCAGCCACGGTTTCCTGGCAACCGTGAGATCGAACGCCGTATCAAGTCGATCATTCGCTGGAACGCGATGGCGATGGTCGTCCGAGCCAACCGCGAAAAACATGGGATCGGCGGCCACATCTCGACGTACGCCTCCTCGGCGACGTTGTACGAGATTGGCTTCAACCACTTCTTCCGGGGACGGAACGCCGAGCACACCGGCGACCTCGTCTACTTTCAGGGACACGCCTCGCCCGGCGTTTACGCGAGGGCGTTCCTCGAAGGACGGCTGACCGAAGACCACCTCGAACACTTTCGACAAGAGCTTCCGGCCGGCGAAGGGTTGTCGAGCTATCCGCATCCGTGGCTGATGCCGGACTTCTGGCAGTTCCCGACGGTGTCGATGGGACTCGGCCCGATCACGGCGATTTATCAGGCGCGGTTCCTGCGATACCTCGAAAATCGCGGACTGCTCGACACGTCGCAATCGCACGTCTGGTGCTTCGTTGGTGACGGCGAAGTCGATGAACCGGAAACGCTTGGTGCGCTGACATTGGCCGCGCGAGAAAATCTCGACAACTTGACCTTCGTCGTGAATTGTAATTTGCAGCGGCTCGACGGGCCGGTGCGCGGCAACGGCAAGATCATCCAGGAACTCGAAGGAGCGTTTCGAGGTGCCGGTTGGCATTGCCTCAAAGTGGTTTGGGGCGGCGATTGGGACCCGATTCTCGAAGACGATCAAGATGGCGATTTGGTCCGCCGCATGGGCGAGGTCGTCGATGGACAGTACCAAAAGTATGTCGTCGAACCTGGCTCGTACATTCGCGAACATTTCTTCGGAGCGAATCCGAAACTGCTGAAGCTGGTTGAGAATCTCTCGGACGAGCAATTGCAAAAACTCAAGCGCGGTGGACACGATCCGGAAAAGGTCTTCGCTGCGTACCAAGCGGCTGTCGAGCACAAAGGCTCCCCGACAGTCATCCTTGCCAAGACCATCAAAGGTTACGGTCTCGGCGAAGCGGGCGAGGGACGTAACGTCGCTCACAACGTCAAGAAGGCGAATGAGCAGGAGCTGCGCGAGTTCCGTTCGCGCTTCGGCATTCCCATCGCCGACGACGAAGTTGATCAGGCCCCGTTCTACAAGCCGGCACCCGACAGTCCAGAGATGCAGTACCTCCAAGAGCGTCGTCGGTCGCTCGGCGGTTACTTGCCCGCACGGCGCCCGACCGCAGAGAAACTTGCGGTTCCGCCGGTCGAGTCGTTTCTCAACTACATTGCCAAGGCGACGGCAGGCTCGACGACGTTCGCGTTCACATACCTGCTCAGCGGCCTACTGAAGGACAAGCAGATCGGCCAACGCATCGTCCCGATCATCCCCGACGAAGCACGCACGTTCGGCATGGAAGGGTTGTTCCGCCAGTGCGGTATTTACGCCAGCAAGGGCCAACTTTACGAGCCGGTCGATGCCGACCAACTCATGTATTACAAAGAAATGAAGGACGGCCAGATTCTCGAAGAAGGGATCAACGAAGCCGGAGCGATCTCGTCGTTCGTGGCCGCTGGTACGGCGTACTCGAATCTCGGCATCCACATGGTGCCGTTTTACATTTACTACTCGATGTTCGGCTTCCAGCGAGTCGGTGATCAGATTTGGCTCGCGGGCGATTCACGCACGAAAGGCTTCCTTGTCGGCGGAACATCGGGGCGCACGACGCTCAACGGTGAGGGCCTGCAACACGAAGACGGACACAGCCAACTCTTCGCGACCAGCGTCCCGAACCTCAAGTCGTATGATCCGGCCTACGGCTACGAGCTGGCCATCATCATTCAAGACGGCATGCGGCGGATGTACGTCGAGCACGAAGAGATTTTCTACTACTTGAGCGTCTACAACGAAGACTATGTGATGCCGGCGATGCCCGAAGGAGTTTCCGAAGGCATCGTGCGCGGCATGTATCGCTTCAAGAGCACTGAAAGCTCCAAAGGTCAAAAAGAACGACCGCAACTCTTCGGCAGTGGCCCGATCCTCAACGAAGTGCTGCGTGCTCAGCAGATTTTGAGCGACAAGTTCAGCATCGGCTCTGACGTTTGGAGCGTGACGAGCTATTCCGAACTCTGCCGCGACGCCTCAATGGCTCTGCGCTGGAACCGTCTGCATCCGACCGACAAGCCGAAGAAGAGTTATCTCGAATCGGCGCTCGCCGGCATCACCGGCCCGTTCATCGCTTCGAGCGACAACGTCCGGTTGGTCCCCGATCAAATTCGCAGTTGGATCCCCGGCCCATACCACGTCCTCGGCACCGACGGCTTCGGCCGCAGCGAAACGCGAGAAGAACTTCGCCGCCACTTCGAGATCGACGCCGAATGTGTCGCGTACACAACTCTTGTCGCGTTGGCTCAACAAGGCCAGTTCGACAAAAAGAAGCTGCCCAAGGCCCTCAAAGATTTGGGCATCGACCCAGACAAGGTCGAACCACTCAAGGCGTAGAACCAACTCAAAAAACACACACAACAAAGGGTCCGCTAATCTTCGCAAATTCTGTTCTGATTAGCGTCAATGATCGCAGAGCAGATTAGTGGTCTTCAGTTTTTCAAACCAACATTCACGAGCAGCCGACATGGCCATCGAATTCAAACTGCCTGAAGTTTCCGACGGCGTGAAGACCGTCGATATCGCCGAGATCAAAGTCAAAGCCGGAGACGTGCTGACGGCCGGTCAGGTGGTCATGGATCTCGAAACCGAGAAGGCGGTCGTCGAACTCGAATGTCCGCATGCCGGAACCGTTACGAAGGTCCACGTCTCTGCTGGTCAGTCGGTCGCGATTGGGGCGCCGTTGCTGAGCATCGAAGCCGGTGCGTCTTCAGTAGCTCCACAAGCGACTGTTCCCACCAAGCCGGCGACTGCGATCCCGGTTGCTCAGTCGATAGCCGCTCAGCCTGCTGTCGTGTCGAAAGTTGCCGCGCCAACGCCTGCTCCCAGTGCGCAGCCTGCCGCGTCCGATACTCGTCCGCCTGCTCCCGCCGGCCCCGCCACTCGGCGACTCGCACGCGATCTCGGCGTCGATCTGCATCAAGTCACAGGCACTGGTCCCGGTGGCCGGATCACGCCAGAGGACGTTCAGAATTACGTCAAGAATATTCTCGAAGGGAGAGCGTCCGCGCCCGCTGGTTGCGGCCTGATTGCGACTCCGCCGCTGCCCGATTTCAGCCAGTTCGGCCCGGTCGAACGACAAGCTCAAAGCAAGATCGCGAAGGTCTCAGCCACAAACCTGAGCTTGGCGTGGCAGACGATCCCGCACGTCACGCAGCACGATCTGTTCGACATCACCGATCTGGAGGAAGCTCGCAAGCGGTTTGGCGAGACGCTTGGCAAGAACGGCCCGAAGGTGACGATGACTGCCATCGTCATGAAGGCTCTCGTCCCCGCGCTGAAAGCGTTCCCGCACGTCAACGCCAGTCTCGATGCCGCGACGGGCGAGCTGATTTTGAAACGCTACTATCACATCGGCTGCGCGGTCGACACGCCGAACGGATTGCTCGTTCCGGTCGTCAAGAACGTGGATCAAAAGAGCATCGTCCAAATCGCCGCCGACTTGGCCGACCTCGCCGCACGTGCTCGCGAGAAGAAGCTCAAGCCCGACGAGATGTCCGGCGCGACGTTCACGATCACGAACCTCGGCGGCATCGGCGGCACGGCCTTCACACCGATCGTCAACTGGCCCGAAGTTGCCATCCTCGGCCTGAGCCGTGGCCGCACCGAACTGAAACTTTGCGGCGGAGCCGTCACCGAACGCCTGCTGCTTCCTGTCAGCCTCAGCTACGACCACCGAGTCATCAACGGAGCCGACGGAGCACGCTTCATCGTCAAACTCGGCCAGTTGCTGAGCGACTTTTTTGCGTTGCTGGCCGAAGCGTAACTTAACTCTGCATTTCCTCTGTGCTCTCGGTGTCTCTGTGGTGGAAAATCAATTCACCACAGAGGCACAGAGGACACAGAGTTTTTCCTGAGGTCACTCATGTCTCAACACGCGGAAATCGTTGTTATTGGTGCCGGTCCTGGTGGTTACCCTGCTGCGTTTGCGGCGGCCGACCATGGGAAGAAAGTCGTCCTCGTGAATGAGGAGACCAATCCCGGCGGCGTGTGCTTGCAGCGCGGGTGCATTCCGTCAAAGGCGTTGTTGCACGTCGCCAAGTTGATTCACGAGGCGGCCGACGCGGCTGAACACGGGCTGACGTTTGGCAAGCCGAAGATCGATCTCGACAAGTTGCGAGCGTTCAAGAACGGCGTCATCGGGCAACTCACCGGCGGCATCCAGAGCTTGTGCAAGGCTCGCGGAGTGACGCTGGTGCAGGCGCGCGCGACGTTTGCGAACTCGAACACACTGAACCTCGCCAAGCCGGACGGCTCGACCGAGCAACTCACGTTCGACAAAGCAGTGATCGCGACCGGCTCGCAGCCGGCGATGCCGCCGATGTTTGCGATTGGCGATCCGCGCGTGATGGACTCGACCGGAGCACTCGCGCTGGAAGACATCCCGAAGAAGCTGCTGGTCATTGGCGGCGGCTACATCGGGCTGGAGATGGGCTGCGTGTACGCCGCGCTCGGCAGTGAAGTCACGGTCGTTGAAGCGTTGCCGGTGATCCTTGCGGCTGCCGATCGAGACCTCGTGCGGCCGTTGCAGAAGCGGCTCGAAACACAGTTCAAGGCGATTCACGTCAACACGAAAGTGCTCAGCCTGACCGCGAGCAAAGCCGGCATTGTCGCCGAACTGCAAGGGGAAGGAGTCGAGCCGAAGCAAACCTTCGACCGTGTCCTCGTCTCCGTTGGCCGTAAACCGAACAGCAAGAACCTTGGTCTCGAAAACACGAAGGTCCAAATCGACGAGAAGGGTTTCATCAAGATCGACCGCTGCTGCCGCACCGCCGATCCGAACATCCTGGCCATCGGCGACGTCGCTGGCGAACCGATGCTGGCTCACAAAGCCACGCGTGAGGCGAAGGTCGCGATCGAAGCGCTCGTCGGCGAACCGGCCGAGTTCGACAACATCGCAATCCCCGCCGTCGTCTTCACCGATCCGGAACTCGCGTGGTGCGGCCTGACTGAAACCGAAGCGAAGGCTCAAGAGCGAGACGTGAAAGTCATCCGCTTCGCCTGGGCTGCCAGCGGCCGTGCTCAATCGCTGGCTCGCACCGAGGGCCTCACGAAACTGATTGTCGAAAACAAAACCGAACGCATTCTCGGTGTCGGCATCGTCGGCGTCGGTGCGGGCGAATTGATCTCCGAAGGCGTGCTCGCCGTCGAAACCGCCGCCGTCGCCCGCGATCTCGCCGACAGCATCCACCCGCATCCGACGTTATCCGAGACGTTGATGGAGGCGGCGGAAGCCTTCATCGGCCAAGCGACGCACATGTATCGGCCGGCGAGATAAATTGGCGATCACGCCAACTCGCGAATCGGTTCGCCGTATGGCAACACCGGAATCGGACGCCCGGAGAAGTCGGGGAACTCGTGGCGGTGGTTGATGCCGAGGTGTTGGTAGATCGTGGCGAGCAAGTCTTGCGGGTGGAGCGGGCGTTCGGCGGGGTATTCGGCTTTGGAGTTGGTGGCTCCGACGACTTG
>QWQF01000043.1 GCA_003669125.1 Planctomycetota bacterium | reverse complement strand
GTGCCAGCAAACAGCCCGAAGGGCCACCCGACACGCCCCATCATTCGCCGCAACGACTGCGGTACGACTTTGCCGCCACCTCTCGTCACACGACGCTGCTGTCGCGACGCCGAAGGTGATGAGAAAGCGACTTCAAACCCGCACGACGCGCCAGCGAGTGGCCTGACTCTCGGATCATTCAACTACTCGCTGGCGCGTCATGCTGATTTTGAAATCGCCTCTACTCACGCTCAAACAAGTAATCCCAAATCTCGGCGTCTTGGCCGGAGACCTTCAGATCCGCGAGCTTATACCGGCACTTTCCGAGCAATTGCTCCGGCTTGTCGAAGTAGCTTTCGAGCAACGCTTTGACCGATGGTTCGATGGCGGCTCGGTCTTCACGCGACTGGAAGTGCGACAGGGCAAGGATGCGATAGGTGCCAGGCTTGAGCGCCGTCGATTCAAAATTGCCAGCGTCATCGACGATGGCAACGTCGCCGCCAAGCGCTCGCAGACTGGCGGCGGCGACTTGGCCGTCGGCATCCGCGTCGGCAGAGCGGAAACCGTTGACAGCTAACTTGGTCGTGCCGGCTCGCTTTTCCGGAAGCAGCAGCACACGAGCACCTCGGTCAAATCGCCGCTCGCCGGAGTCCGTTTGATAGGTAATACGGCCACGCACGGCCACGTTCTGTTTGCTCAATGAAACCGCGGTGGCGGGCGAGTTCGATTTCGCAACCAACGGTTTTCCATCCGGGCCGACGACCTCTTTGGAAACTGCGACCGAAGACCGATCCCACCGGCCAACGGCGAAGCCGACGATGAAGCTCAGCAACGAGGCGATCACGATCCAGCTTATCCCGGTGCGTTTCAACGACTCTCGGACAACATCTCGTTGTCCGAATGTCATCTCGACATCGACCATCGGTTGCTCGGCGGCCGGATCACGAGTCGGCGGTTGGCTGGCCAGCGCCGCCAATTCCTGCATCGAGGCAACGGGAGCCGGCTTCTGTGTGTCATAGATCTCGATCGGGATCGGCTTCGCGATGACGACCGGTTCAACACGAATCGGCACCGGCGCGGATGGCGCGGGCGGGAGCTTCGGTGAGTTGCCTTCTCCTTCGGAAACAGCGACCGCGGATTCAGATTCGACCACCGCCGCATCTTGGCCAAACATCGCCAACTCTTCGAGCGCAGTGGCCAGCTTGGAATCCTTGAGGTTGAGCTTCAGTTCCGGCATCGGCTGGACAAAGCCCTCCGGATCGGGAACTCGAATCGTCCGGCCGCACGTGGGGCAGTCCACCAGCGATCCCGACTTGGTGTGCGAGATGCCCAGAAATTGGCGACAGTGTTCGCAGCGAAACTTGATCGGCATGACGGATGAGGAGTCAGAATCCAGAGGTCAGAACACCGAAGCGTGAACGGCTTCAGCGAGAGGTGTTGTCAGAGTTTGTTTCCTGCATCGCTCGCCAAGCCAGCAGCGCGACCAGCGAGACAAAGTTGATGACCCAGGCCGAGGCCGCGACCAGGAACACGC
The DNA here is from genome assembly GCA_003669125.1 of Planctomycetota bacterium. Classification (GTDB taxonomy): domain Bacteria; phylum Planctomycetota; class Planctomycetia; order Planctomycetales; family Planctomycetaceae; genus SXKJ01. Next base: position 13,330 of record QWQF01000043.1, on the reverse strand, counting down.
CCCACACGCCGGTCGCTCCGTTGCTGTCGCCGACCGCCAACAAGACCAGCAAGACGGCGCACGCCAGCAGGCCAACAAATGTCAGCACTGCTCCGGTCCAAAACAAGCGGCCAATCCAAGTTCGTGTGAGTTGCATGATCTGCCAATCCGAGGTCCGAGGCTCCTTGGCCAGACTGGCCAAATCGAGCGATTGGGCAACATCTTCCGCTCCCGCTTCGGGCCGTCAAGCCGCGAGGCCATCAGAGTCACTTCTTCCGAGACATTGCCCACCCCGACCGATAGACTGTGATCCGAATTCCTCGGTGCCGGCGAGACGCCCGTACCACAAACTTGTCCGAGTTGCTTCGCCATGAACGTAGACGATCTTCAAAAGCCTGATCTGAATCGCCGGCAGTTTTTGGGACGCAGTGCTCAGAACGCCGCCGGAGTCGCCGCCGGCATGGTCGGCTTGGCGGGTGCCGCGGCGTTGGCGAAAGGGGCACCGTCCGAACGAGTTCGCCTAGCCGTGATTGGCGTGCGGAATCAGGGCAAGGCACTTGCCAGCGGCTTCGCGTCGTTGCCCGATGCGAGCGTCGTGACGCTCTGCGATGTCGATGAAAATCTCTTCCCGGCCGCGCTCCAGGCGGTTCAGAACGCTCACGGAGCGTCTCCCAAAACGGAACGCGACTTCCGCCGCGTGCTCGACGATCCGAAGGTCGATGCGGTCGTGATCGCAACGCCTGATCATTGGCACGCATCAATGACGGCCTTGGCTTGCGAAGCGGGCAAGGACGTCTACGTCGAGACACCTGCTTGTCACTTCGGTGGCGAAGCGGCTCGGATGATCGAGGCGGCTCAATTGAATCAGCGGATTGTCGCCGTCGGCTTGCCGCAGCGGAGCGGCCAGCATTTTCAATCGGCGATCCGATTCGTGCAGAGCGGGCAGCTCGGCCAAGTCACGCTCGCGAAAGCGTGGTTCGTGCAGCGACGACAACCACTCGCGCCGGCCCTGCCTGTCGAGCCTCCAGCCGGTGTCGATTTTGAATCGTGGCTCGGTTCCGCGCCGCAGCGACCATTCTTGGCGAACCGCTTTCACTATCACTGGCGCTGGTTCTGGGATCACGGCAGCGGAGAACTCGGAGCGTGGGGGTCGCAGTTGCTCGACGTCGCTCGCTGGGGGTTGGATGTCGCCTGGCCTCAGCGAGTCGCCTCGACGAACGGCCGGCGCGTCATCGCAGACGAAGCCGAGACTCCCGATGCGCTGCACGTGCAATTCGACTGCGGCGACAAGACGGTGATCTGGGAGCATCGCACTTGGAGCAATCATGCTCCGGAAGGTCGCACTGCGGCGGTGGCATTCTTCGGCGAGCGCGGCACGTTGGTCGTCGATCGCGGTGGTTGGAAAATTTACGACTCGAAGGAACCGCAGACGTCCGACTCCAGCGAGTTCGCGTTGCCGCACTTGGCGGACTTCATCGCGGCCGTGAAAGAGCGTCGTGCTCCGGCTGCGGACCTGGAAATCGGCGCGGCGTCAGCGGGATGGGGACAGCTCGCGGCAATCTCGCATCGCTTGGGCCGCGAAGTGCTCGTCGATGTCGCCGGCCAACCGATCAGCGACGATGCACTGGCGTTGTGGAGTGGGCGTCCCGCACTACAAACCTAGAGGCCTTCGTCGCGAGCGGGCGTGACGGTCACCGCGTGCGACACTTCGTGTGAGGCCGACGACCATCGCCAGAACGACGATCGTCGAAATCAAAATCCGCTCGGAAGTGATCACGACGCCCTGTTCGTCGTCCAACAGTTTTCTGAAGAGTTGCAACACCGTGAGCCTCGCCCGGTACTTGAATCGTGATGGGGTCGCAGCCGGTTGCAACGATTGCTTCCACCGAAACGTCGCAGCGTGGCCGCTCGCCTCCGGGCGCGATACCGTATCGGCCAACTTCGGCCGCTTGACTAGGAGACTCACATGGCCCGTTCTGCCACTCGCCGTCAGTTCCTCAAGACCAGTGCCATTGCCAGCACGTCGCTGTTTGCCGCTCCCGCGATCCTGCGAGCGAAGAATGTGAACGAGAAACTCAACGTCGCTTGCATCGGCGTCGGCGGACGGGGCGGAGCACACTTGCCCGCGCTGGCCGACGAGAACGTCACCGCAATCTGCGATGTCTTCGAGCCGACGCTGGGCAAGGTTAGCGAGAAATATCCGCAGGCGAAAAAGTTCACCGACTTCCGCAAGCTGCTCGATCACGATCACGACTTCGATGCCGTCGTGGTCAGCACCTGTGAGCACACGCACGCGTTCGCAACGTATCCGGCGCTGCTGCTCGAGAAGCACGTCTATTGCGAGAAGCCGCTGACTCACAACATCTGGGAGGCGCGGCAAATTCGTGAGACCGCCGCAAGGTTCAAAGTCGCCACGCAGATGGGGATTCAAATTCACTCGGGAGAGAACTACCGCCGCGTCGTCGAGCTGATTCAAGCCGGTGCGATCGGCCCAGTGCGCGAGGCTCATGTGTGGGTTGGTCGAGCCTGGGGACGACAAAGCGCGGAGGACGCCGCGAAGTACAAGGACATCGTTCACGTTGAAGAACGTCCGACGGAAGTTCAACCGGTACCCCAGGGATTGGATTGGGATTTGTGGCTCGGCCCCGCGAAGCCGCGACCGTTTCACAACGTCTATTTTCCGGGACCGAAGTGGTATCGCTGGTGGGATTTTGGCAGCGGCACGATGTCGGACCTCGGCAGCCACTGGAACGACTTGGCGTTCTGGGCGCTCAAGCTGAAAGCTCCACTGAGCATCGAGGCGTCCGGTCCGCCGCCGCATGCGGAACTCGCGCCGGCCTCGATGCAGGCGACCTACGAGTACGGCCCGCGCGGCGACATGCCGGCCGTCAAAATGACTTGGTATCAAGGGATCAACAAACCAGCGATCTGGGCCAGCGGCGGCATTCCGAAGTGGGACAGCGGCGCACTCTTCATCGGCGACAAGGGGATGTTGCTGTCCGACTACGGCAAGCACGTCCTGCTGCCGGAGAAAGATTTTGCTGGCTATCAACGACCAGTGCCGACGATCGCAAAATCTCCTGGCCTCATGCACGAGTGGCTGATCGCCTGCAAGACCGGTGCACCGACGACCTGCAACTTCGAATACTCCGGCTGGCTGACGGAAGCGAATCATCTCGGCAACGTGGCGTACCGAGTCGGCAAGAAGATCAAGTGGGACGCCGCCGAACTGAATTGCCCGAACGCTCCCGAGGCCGATCGCCTGATCCGCCGCGAGTATCGTCCTGGCTGGTGTCTGTGTTAATTCCGTTGCTGATGTGGGACGACGAACGAAAACATGGTCAACGCTCCGAACAATGTGGTTGATGAATCGCTCGCGGGAAAAACCATTCTCGCGGCGCTGCGAGCGTGGCAATCCAATTTGAGTTGGAAAGCGGCTCGCGAACTGCTGGCGGCGCGACGAGTTTCGGTCAATGGAACAACGTGTCAGGACGAGGCGCGGCGGTTGGTTGCCGGAGATGTTGTCGGCATCTCGGACAAAGCTCGGCCGAAGTCACCTCAACACAAGGCGATTTGCATTCGCTATCTCGATGAGCATCTGGTCGTGGTCGAGAAACCGGCGGGGATGCTGACCGAACGGCCATTGGCGGAAGCGAGACTGCGCAAGGCAGAGGCCTTCCAAACGCCGTCGCTCGACGAACTGTTGCCGCGAGTCATCGACGAATACGCCGGCCGGCGCGCGCGGCACGACGAGCGTCTGGTCTTCATCGTGCATCGCCTGGATCGAGACGCCAGCGGATTGCTGGTTGTCGCGCGGACGGCGGAAGCTCGTGATGGACTGACGCAGCAGTTCGCCGCGAGGACACCCAGCCGCATCTATTGGGCGGTGGTTCGCGGACGAGTTGAGGCGCAGACGATTCGCACCCACTTCGTGCGTGATCGCGGGGACGGCAAGCGTGGCAGCATCGAACATTTGCCAAAATCGACAGCCTCAAACTCACGTGAGACACAACTGGCGATCACACATGTGAAGCCGCTGGTCTCGCGACGCGGTCAGACACTGCTCGAATGCCGACTGGAAACGGGGCGGACGAATCAAATCCGCATCCATTTGGCGGAGCTGGGGCATCCAATTCTCGGCGACGTGAAATACGGGCCGCTCGGTGAGAAGCAGCCGCCGGTGCGTTTGGCCCTGCACGCAATCGAATTGGAGTTCGCGCATCCGCTGACCGGCGAGATGCTGCGATTCGAGAGCGAATGTCCGAGAGAGATGCCGCTGCCGTGAATCGGAAACCGGCGTCACTTCCAGTAGGCCGTCTTGACGTACAACACGACAGCGGGGACGACGAAGATCGGCAGCAGGAAGAAGAACGGAAACGTCGGCCAAATGAATTTGAAGACGACTAACTGGTCAAGAATCACCGAGCCGATCGTCCCCCAGCACATGATGAGGTAGCCCATTTGCTTGCGGCTGGCTTGCTCGTCCGGGGTCAACTGCGACCAATAGCGGTGTGGACCGGCGGCCGCTTTTTGGGGAGCGGCTGGTTGATTCGCGGCCTTGTCGGCCTTCTTGCCCTTCTTCAGTTCCGGCGCGGCCTGACTTTCTTTTCTGACGACGACCGGTGTTTCCCGCGTTCCCGGCGGGTAATACCTCGAGATGGCTTGGTTGATCGCCGGCGGTGCGGCGAGCACGGGACGCACCGGCAAATCGAAGGTGAGCCGAAGTTCTTGCTCCAGCTCGTGAGAGATTTCGTCCGCGCAGGCGACCAGGATGCAGTCGTCGTCGACGAACAGCGGAATGATCGAATTGCGGCGCACGCTGGCCCGCGCGACACGGTCGAGCACGCTGTCGTCGGGGATCGTCTCGGAAAGATCGACGTACGACAGACCAAGTTCGACGGCGAAGGCTCGCGTGGCGGTTTCGACGTCCGTCAGCTTCATCTGCACGGCGGCGTCACGCACAGTCAGGCCGCGCTTGTCGGCGAACTCTTTGACCTCTTTGATCTGCTGCTTGGTGATCGTGCCCTGTTCGGCGAGCACATTTTCGGTCATGCGGTTGCCGCTGCGTGACCGCTCTTCCGGAAATTCGCGGCCTTGGCTTTCGTCGTATTCTCGCTTGCGCTCCGGGTCGGTCAGCAGCAGCATTGCCTTGGCCAACTCGTTGAGCAACTCTTGCGACGGCATCGAGTATTGCCCGGACGCGTACTTGCGGACGTGCCCGTTCAGCTTGCGGTAGTTGGCGCGAACCTTCTCGGCGTTGTCCTCGAACTGCACCAACCGCAACAACGTGTAGTGATCCGGCGGACGCGGGCCGTCGGGAATGCCGAGCCAATCCTTGTAGACGTCCAATGCCACGACAGTTCTCCGATGCTTCAATCACGAGTCACGTTCACGGATCTCGTCAGTTACTCGACGTGATAGTCACGTGCGAGCGTTTCGAAGAGATCCACATCTGTGGTCTGCAAGCCGCCGCGAACGATTTCGGTGGAGGCGACTTGTCGGCTGGTCAATTCCATGCCGGTGCAGTTGATGCGGCCGTTCGAGTCGTAGGAGTAAGTCACTTCAACCGGCGATCCGGCGGGCAGATTCGCCGGCAGGCCAGTGATGTAGAAGTCTGCGATCTGTTCGCAGGCATCCGGGTCCAGCGCTTCGCCTTCCAGCACGCTGACGTGAATCCGCTGTTGATTGGCGGTCGTGGTCACGAACTTCTGCTTGACGCTGAACGGAATCGAAGTGTTCTTGGGGATCATGATGTGGTTGATCTTGCGACTGCGATTGTTCGGGTCGGTGATCTTGACCCCCAGCGAGTGCGAATTGACGTCGCTGGTCTGCACCGAACGGAGCCGGTTGATGACCATTTTGCCCATGCGACTCTCGCCGCCGGTGGCCTTGGCTTCGAGGATCGCCGCGTGAATCGCCGCTCCTTGAGCGACCGCCTCTTCCGGCTGAACGTCGCGAGACGGCGAGCGGCCGGCGACTTCGGTCAGCATCTTTTCGACGATTGGCATGTACGTCGAACCGCCGACCAGGATCAGGTCATCCAGGTTTTTCGCGCTGACTCCCGATTGCTGCAGCACCAGTTCGGTGGTGTCGCGAGTTCGCTGCAACAGATCGGCGGTCATCCGCTCGAAGTCGCCGCGTGTCAGTGCAACGGTCAGTGAGTTCCCTTTGCAGTACACGGTGATCTGCGTCTGAGCCTTTTGCGACAGCTCGCGCTTCACCAATTCACAGTCCTGGGCGAGCGACTGCAATGTTTCCGAATCCTCACGGGGATCAACTCCGAACTTGGTTTTGAACTGCATTGAGACGTGATCGACGATGCGGCGCGTCCAGTCGAGACCGCCCAGCATCACGTCACCGTCGGTTGCGAGCACCTTGAAGTGCGTCGGCGTGTACCGCACGACAGTCACGTCGAATGTTCCGCCGCCCAAGTCGTAGACGATGACGGTACGTTCTTTCTGTTGCAGATCGGTGCGGCCCAACTCACCCTTCGTCCAAGCGTAGGCCAGCGTCGCGGCGGTCGGCTCGTTGATGATGTCGATGACATTCAGTCCGGCGATGCGACCGGCATCCTGTGTCGCCTTGCGGCGCACGTCGTTGAAATAGTAGGGCACGGTGATGACGGCATTGGCGATCGGTCCAACCTGAGTTTCAGCGTCCTGCTTCAGTTTTTTGAGGATCAACGCAGAGATGAATTCCGGAGTCAGCTTCTTGCCTTGATAGACCACGAAGTAGGCCTTGTTCCCCATCTCACGTTTGATGGCTTCGATGACATGCGACGAATCTTCGACGGCGATGCGTTCAAAGGAGGGGCCAACGATGACCTTGCCATCCTCGCCCAGCAGCACGACGGACGGCGTAATGGTCTTTCCGTCCGCGTTGTTCAGTGCGATCGGACGCCCCTCTTTGTCGATTTGAGCCAGCGTGGAATAAGTCGTTCCCAAGTCGATTCCAACAGTCGCTCCCGGCATCAGTTTCAATGACATGGTGTGTCCCTAGAGGTTGTCTCAGAGTGTGTGTGAACTTCAACGTGCGTTGGAACAACAGTGGTCAAAGCGGCGAACCCGCTCCACCGACCGAAATGAGGCGATCATTCTGACGGCCCCAAACCAGTGAAGCAAGCGCGCGGTCGCTGGCACTGCGGCTGACTAATGTTTGAACCTGGGAAAGTACTCCGACACACTCGCACGACGCGCAAGCGAGTGGTTGCCCGGAAAAATCACTCGCTTGCGCGTCGTGCTGGTTTCGAATGACAGCTAGCGATCCGGCTTCGGCCGCTTTTCGAACAGCACGATGTGCTGCCACGGCAAGACGCCGATGGTCTTCGTCCACTTCAGCCCGAATTCGGGAAGTGAGGCTTCTTTTTTGACCTGTTCCTCCGTCATCTTGTGGACCAACTTGATCGGCACATCGGGGTCTTCCTTGCGGTATTCGACGAACGCGATTCGCCCACCAGGCTTCAGCGACTTCGAGATGTCTAGCAGCATCTCGTAGGGAAATTCCAACTCGTGGTAGACGTCGACCATGATCACGAGGTCCACCGATTCAGGCTTCAGAGCGGTCGTCTTCTGCGTCCCTTTGACCGGCTCCACATTCGTGATCTTCAGCTTCTTGGTGTTCTCTCGCAGTCGGTCGAGCATCTCTTGTTGGACATCGACCGCCAGCACTTTGCCGCCGGGCAGAATCTTCTCGGCCATCAGCACACTGATGACGCCGCTGCCGGCACCGATGTCTGCCACGACCATGCCTGGCTTCAAGTCGAGCGACTTGATCAGCAGCGTGAGTTTTTCTTCCTTCTCGCGGACGGCTCGTTCGAGCCACTCCGCACCCTGACCGCCGGGTCCGAAGCCCATCACATGCGCGATCTCACGCCCCAGGTAAAACTTGCCGATGCCATTCGGATCGTGATCTTTCCGAATCTCGTAGCGTGAGTCCCCCGGCTTCGCCGGCTCATCGGCTCGCAAGGCGAACGGCATCGACAGCAGCGCAATCAGCAATCCGACATGGCGAGTAAACATGGTCAGCACTCCAACAGCTTCGTGGCCCGACTCGGAGTCAACATCCGGGCCACGAATATACGGGAGGGCAAGGCGAGTGGCGATTGATGCACTCGACCAATTCTCGGTGAAGCGCCAGAATGAGTTTCGCGTCTCGGCGACGCGTCGTGAAACTTTGTCTGAAAACAGGATGCCCATGTCCGACGTCAACTTGCCCACCGATGACCAATCTCCGCCAATCAAAGTCCTCAGCAAGTCGCAGCGCCGCGTGTTGGGAGTGTTGATCGAAAAGGGAATCACCACGCCGGAGTACTACCCGCTGACGCTCAAGGCGCTCACGACCGGCTGCAATCAGAAAAACAACCGCTCGCCACTGACGGAGCACTCCGAGGACGACGTGTTGCGAGCGGTCGATCAACTGCGTGAACTCGGCTTGGCGGCCGTCGTCCACATGGAATCCGGTCGCTCCGAGCGATACCGCCATTACGCTCGCAAGCGATTTCCGTTCAACGAAGCCCAGTTGGCGATCATGACCGAACTGTGGCTGCGCGGCCGGCAATCAGCCGGCGACCTGCGCACGCGCGCCAGCCGAATGCACGACATCCCGACACTCGAACAACTGCGGGACGAGCTGAAGGCACTGCAAGCTCAAGGCTACGTCCAGGCCAACGGCCCGCTGGAAGTCCGCGGCATCGAGGTCGATCACAATTTCTACAAGCCGGAGGAAGGCAAGACGTTGGTTGCAGGCGATTTTTCGTCAGCGCGCAACGAGGCCGATCCCTCGCCACGCAGCACACCGACTGCGTCTGCCTCCGAGCCGCGAATTGCCTCACTGGAACAGTCGGTTGCCGACCTCACCGCTCAACTGTCGCAACTCTCCGAACGCTTCGAGGCCCTGCGCCGCGAACTCGGCGCCAGCGTGTAGGTCAGGCTTCCCAGCCTGGCCTCGAACGGCGGACTCGCGCCAGTTGTTGACGGGATCAGCCCGGGAAGGCTGACCTTCGGGAGTCACTCCCCGCGCAGCGACGCGACGATCGGACTTCGCACCGCCTCGGCCGTCGCGCCGGTTGCGGCGAGCAGTCCCACTCCGAAGATGCCGATGAGTAATCCCGCTCCCGACATCCACGGCACGTCGGCTCCCGTGCTCAGCAGATGCGGCAGCATCGCAAGCAGCGCGGAGCATGTGCCGACCACCAAACCGCACGCCAGCAAGAATGCGTTCTCGAACAACACCAGCCGCCGAATCGCCGACGGCCGAAATCCGACCGCGCGCAGCAGCGCCAACTCGGCGCGCCGCTCGATCACGTTCCGCAGCATGACCGTGCCGAGACCGAACGTCCCCAGCAGCAACCCCAAGCCACCGAGCGTTTGAAACGTGCTCAAGTAGGTGTTCTGCACCGCCAGAAAATTCGCCAATCGATCGCCGATCGACTCGACGTCAAAGCCGTACGGCGCGAGGACCGTCTCCAGCAGGTCGGATAACTTGCGTGCGTCGTCGTCCGAAAATGCTTCGACCTCCAGTGGAGTGTGACCCTTGCCAATCAGGAAGTATTGGAAGCCCACCTGCTCTGGAAACAATTTCATGAAGTTGTCCTCCGACATCAGCAACACTCCCTGAAAGATGCTGCTGTCGAGCATCCCGGCGATCCGCAATGTCGCTTTCGGATGTTCGTCATCGGGCACCGTAAGCGTGTCGCCAACTCCCTTGTGCAGTGAATACATCAGCGTGTTCATGTCGCCAAAAACAGGAATCGCGCCGTCAGGCTGCGTCGTTTTCAGCAGTTCCCACGGCCCCGTTTTTGTGTTCGGCGTGTTGACGAACTTGAACCGATCACTTTTGAGAATGTCTTCCGGTACGCCCAAGATCGTTGGCAGCCGAGTCTGATACAGATTCAAACAACTCGCGTTCTCACCGCGCCGCATGCGAAATGACGCGAATCGCATCACGCCCAGCAGCACCTCCTCTCGCGAATCCGGATCGGGGCGCAGTTCCAACTTGTTGCGTCCGCCCGGAGTCGCCAGATCGTGAATGAGCGGCGTCGTAGACTCGGCCACGAACTGATAGCCGCCGTTCCCCGATCTCCAATCGGGAGCCTCGGCCGCTGGGTTGCGTCTGCCGGCGGCGACTGAGACCAACAAGAAGGTCGCCGAAGCAATCAACGCCAACGACAAGATGCTGCGGCGACGTTGCCGCGTCGCATTCCGAAGACTCAAACGGAACAGCGCGGCATTGCCCGCTCCTAGCACCGGCAGAGCGCGATCCGTCTCAAGCCACGCCGCAAAGGCACAGATCAAGGCCGTCAATGCGCTGAGTCCCACGACAAAGAACAACACCACCGACCACGACAACCCGGCGAACGCTTCCTGGGTGGGCATCTCAAACCCGATGACGAGGCCAATCACGACCACGCATGCTTGCAGCAACCTGGCAGCAATTCGCCGCAATCGGTTGCTTCGCCGAGCCAAGTCCACATCGAGTTCCACCGCTTCAGTCTGTCCCGACAAAAGTTCTCGCGGTGAAAGCTTTCGCAAGGCGCGAAGTCCCCACCACGCCGAGCCACTGGCGGCGGCCACCGTCATCGCAAAGCTGACCATCAACGTCATCGGGCGCACGGACAGCGACAGCAGCGTCGTCCCCACCGCACCGACCCACCAAGTGCGCAATCCGTGAATCAACAGTCCCGCATAACCCACCGCAGCGACGATGCCGACGAGGCTGCCCAGCAACACGACGGAAAACTGTTCCTGGAATAGCAGCCGACCAATCCGGTTCGATGAAAACCCAATGGCCGACAGCAAGCCGATCTCGCCCGATCGGCGTTCGATGCCCAAACGCACCAGTAGGCTGATCAGCATCAAGCCCGACAGGATCATGAAAAAGCTGAACCCGATGAACAGCCCCGCGAAGTCCGTCGTGCCGCTGGCGGCTCGCAGGTTGAGCCACTTCACCGGCTGAATCCCCAAGCCGAGCGATTCCAGTTTGAGCGACTGCAACAACTCGCGGGTGAACTGCCGCTGAAGATTCTCCAGCGTGTTGGCATCCACGGAGGCCAGCCCGTCGCGCGGAGCCAGTCGCAATGAGGTCTGCGATCCGTAACGGTTCGACCACATGCGTCGCGCGTCTTCGAGCTGAAAGAACGCCTTGGGCGTCGCGCGGTAACGATCCCAATAATCCTCGTCGCGATCTGTGACTGGCAATTGCATGGGAAAGGGCTGATCCCAATCGTTGAACGTTTCGGCATCGGTAATTCCCGGGACGTGCGGCGTCATGCCACGGTCTCCGGCGAGCTTCCCATCGAGCGGGAGCACCCCAAGAACCTCGAACGTACGCGCAGTCTCCTGAAGATCTCCCTTCGATTTGACCAAATTGAACTGAACCAAGACTTTTGGACGCTCCGTCTTGTCCGCCGCGAAGTCTTCGGCCCGAATCCCCAAATCCTGGGCGAGCCATTCGCTGAGCAGCACGCCGTTCGCGCTCAGCGTCGGAGGCGGTGAACCATCCACGGTCGTCACCGGCCCGAACGCCTTCGGCAACGTCGCCGGGTCGGGAACTCCGGCGACGATTGAATACTTCGAGAACATCTTGTCGCTGGAATCGCCGTCGCGGCGGATCAGATTGACGAGGTATGCCAGCACCGGCGACGAGCTCAGTCCTAGTTTGTCGGCAATTGTCTCCGCCGACTGAGCGACCGTGTCTTCCAAAATCATTCGCTCGCTTTCGAGCGACAAGTAGCCGCGCTCCGTATTCGGCACGATGCGCAAATGCAAATCGTCCAACGTCACCGAGTCGCGCAGCGCGAGCGTGAGACGATTCGAGGCATCGACCGCTGACTCGCTTTGCCCGTCGTGTGGATCGCGAGCCGACACGAACAGCGCGTTGACTCGTGCTGGCTTCGCCTGCGGATTGCGGCGTGAGCGTTCGACCTCTTCGAGATTCAGCTCCTTCTGCAACGCCTGCAAATTGACGAACGCGACCTTCGAGAATTGCTGGCTCGGCTGCAAATCGAATCGCCCGGCTCCGGCGGAGACGGGCAGAACGGCTTCGACTTTCAAACGTACTTCTTGCGTCGCCTGCTCCTCTTTTCCACCCAGCAAACTGTCGCGAGGAATCGTCGCCGGAATCTCGACCCACACGGTGACGTCATCGCCAACTCGAGCACGCAGTTGCTCGGCCAGACCGGCGCTCAGCACAACTCCGGCGGCTCTCGGACTCGCGGTTCCTGCGGTCATCAGTAACGACCACAACCGCTCATCGGTGCCGTACAGAGTCACCCCGGCCGAACGAGTTCGGCTGGCAGCCTCGGCACCCGACGCCGCGCCGCGCCGTTCCAAACTGGCTTGAAACACGAGACCGGGAGCGGCGACCGTGAATCGTTTCTGAAACTCCGGCTGCTGGCTCAAGGCGACGACGGACGCCTCGCGAAAGAACCGATGACTGACCAACGCGTGATCGACCTGCCCCAGCCGCGACAGGCTCAGCGATTTTAAACTGTCGCGTACCGAATCGCCGACGATCAACGCTCCGCCAATGACCATTGCCGCCACGACGACGCCGATCGCGACGGCAATGTGCGAGCGCGCATGATGCCGCAGGCTGCGTCGCAGGAATTGTCCGGTCGTGAAGTGTGACATGCGGAAAAGGATAACGGCGATCGACGATCAGCTCACGGCACTCGGCCGGACAAATCAGGCCGACACGCGGCGGCGGTACGACTCGCCGAGATGGATCATCAACTCCAGCGCGAGCAAATCCGCGCGAGCCAGAATGTGTCGCGTGCTGCGATTGCCCAGGCCGCCGACCAGCGATTCGACGCGTTCGAGATGCAAACTCAACGCTTCGCGCGGGCCGCAACCGGCGACGGCCAGCAGATCGGCGAGCTTCGCGATTTCTCCGCCAAGATTTCCGGAACCCATGATGACGTACGTCCGCAGCAACTCCTGGTAGTAGCTGTTGATCTGTGGCGGCAACGCGGTGCGGCACGGAGCCACTCGGCCAAAGCAATCCAACATCGCTTGTCGCGTGACGTTGGTGGCGTCGAGATCATCGATGATGCGGCGTTGCTGGTTGAGCAACTGCTCGGCTTCGTCCCGCTCGCGGGCCATCCGTTTGGTTTGTGCGATTTCGAGCCGGCGACTTTGCCGAGTTCGTTCGCTGCGAAAGATCGCTCGCTTGAGCACCGAGGCCAGCGCCGGCGAATCCCACAGGCGAGCCGACTGCAACAGCTCGCACTCTTCGCGCGACAGGTCGAGCCAATCGGCATCCGAGATGCGCGGAGCCAGCAACACGAGCGGATCTTCGCAGCCGCTCGCCCGAATCGCTTGGACCAGCGACGCGGCTTCGGCGAACGCATCGG
>QWQF01000311.1 GCA_003669125.1 Planctomycetota bacterium | reverse complement strand
TTGTTGAGCTGCTCGGCAACGTCAAACTTGCCCCGTTCGACGACGACTTGAAAGCCGTCAGCCTCGCAGTTGAGCTCCTTCGCCGCATCGTTCGCTCCCGCCGCGCCGGCGTCCCAGAACGGAGCGTTGCCGTTGGTCAAAACGATGATCCGCTTCAGTTTTCCGGTTGGAGCAGCCGCCGATTCCCCCGACTTCGAATTCGGCGACGAACCGCTACCCGACGGAGCCGAGGAATCGCCTCCGCAACCGATCAACGTTCCCAACAGAATCAAACTGGCAGACAAACGCAGTACGGCGAAACGACCGAGACGCATGACCGGACTCCTGAGACGAGAAGCGGGAAAGGGTCGCACAATATCGGTCGGGGATCGCGAATTCAAAGTCGGCCGCCAGGCGATTGACGTCGCTGCCTCGCTCCCACGAGGCAGCGACGTTCACGCGAATGCGGCCGTCAGCATGCGCCGGTAGTCGGCTTCGGAGTGCGCGAAGAGTTGCTCGAAGCCGGCCTGATCGACGACGCCGTGTTGAAAGCGGCGTTTCTCGAAGACTGGCATCGTCAGACCGGTGATCGCTTCGACGCCTCGGCGAACGATCTCGCCTTTGAGGGCATACAACCGCGAGTGATCCCATTCGGTGAGTTCGATGAACGGGATGCCTTCCGCGACTTCGATCACGTTCGGCAGCGCGTACGGGCTGAAGCCGACAAAACCGCACGCGCGAGCCGGAGCCGCCGTGCGAATGTGGCCTCGGCTTTGTCCGCCGGAGTAGGTCAGCGAATGCTTGATCGCTTCGACGCCCCAACCTTCTTGATACAGCATCGTGTTGTTGAGCACGCTGCGGATCGTCAGCTCCGGGTTGTCCTCGATCGGATAGTCCTTGAGATTCTCGTCGCCGCCGTCTCCGTCCGCGAGATATTTCCATTCGGGATATCGTTGGCGAATCTCGCGACAGAGCGCGAGGGCCATCGTCGCCGATTGCACGTCGAGCGGCTTGTAGTCCTCGATGACTCGGATCGTTTCGGCAACGTCAAGTTCGCTGCTCGGTACGTCAATCACTTCGAGGAACAGGCCGAGGTCGAGCTCGTCGAGAAAGCGGGCGGCTTGCGAAGCGTCGTCTTCCAAGTTCCGAGTTCGATCAATCACTGACAGCGTGAACGCCTTCAACCTCGCCGGTGATTCGCCGCGGCGCAGCAGCAGGTGATGCAGCACGACGAACAACGCTCCGCTGTCGATGCCGCCGGAGAACAGCACGCCGAGCGGTTCGCGACGGTCAATCCGGTTCAGCCACTTGTCACACTCGGCCGCGAGCGTACCGATGTACGCCGTGCCGATCTCGTCGAGGTTCGTCGAGAGCCGATTGCGCTGCGGAGTGAAGAAGCGCGTCAGCGTCGGATTTGGATCGGGGCAGCCGAGCAACGCGATTTCGGTCAAGTGATGAGCCGGGACCATGCGAGTGTACGACGGATGGAATTGATCGCCGTAGCCTTCCGCTCGCAGCCACGCGGCGATTTCGTCAATCCGCTCGGCGATGATCAGGCACGGCCCTTCGGCTCGTTTCGCCAAAAAGTACCGCAACGGCCGGCCGATCGACCGCGCCAGTCGCACGAGATTGCCTCGCTTGGCCCACAGAGCAAACTGCCCGTCGATCTCGCGCACGCGAGCGGCATCGCCCGACGCGACGCGTTCGGTGGCCTCCTCGACGGACATGTTCAGCAAGACGTTTCCGGCGGGGTCGAGCAGATCGACGACTCGTTCGACGTAGGCGTGATGCATGACTTCCTCTCGACGATGCAAATTGTTTCCATCAGAGCCGTGGCAAAGTCCGTAGGCTACGGCTATTCGGCGGCATTCTGTTGGCCTGTTTTCCGGATTACAACACGCTCGGCGACTGGCTCGAAGGAGTGACTGATGTCTGAAGCACGCAAATCACGGATGGGACACTGGGTGCTGATCGGCTGCGTCGTGGCGGCCGTCGCGGCGTTCCTTGTGTTTCGCGGAAAGCCCATCGGATTTGAGAACGGCAACAAACCGCACGAAGTGGTGGATGCCGCTCGAGCCGTTGAGCTCAAGAACGACGCGATCGCGTTGATGGAGAATTGGCAGTTCGATCTGGCCACCGAGAAGTTGTCTGAGTTGGAGAAGTTGCTGCCGAACGAAGCGCTGGTGCGTCGGAACCGAGCGATCGCAGCGGTGCTGGCAGTCTCGCCCGAAGGGATCGACAAGTCGCGAGACCGAGAGGGTTATGAGCGTGCATACACTCGCGCGATCGAGGCCGTCGAGAAATTGCTGACGGCCGAGCCAGAGTTGCCGGTCGCACATCTGCTCGCGGCGCGGTTGGCTGAGCATCAGAGTGACTCTCGCAAAGTCGTGGATCATTTGGAGAAGGCGGCGCAGTTCTCGAAGGGGGCCGCGGCCTTTGAGGTCGAGGTCTTCTTGGCGGCACAGTTGGGGCAAGACCCCGAACTGGATGCTCGCGGAATCGCGGCCCTCAAACGAGGGGCCAAATCGAATCCCGACAACCTGTGGGTGCTCAGCGAATTGATGGTCACTCAGGTCGCCGGAAAGGACATGGACTCGAAAGAGACGTTGCTCCGGATGCGCGACATTAGCCGACCGTTCGCCGAATTCATCCAACTGCGCTACCGCCAGAACATCAGCGAACTGCTCGACAAGGGGGTGGCGGCGATCGACACGCAAGATTGGGGCACGGCGACTCGCAACGTGCGAGTCGTTTCGAACCTGCTGCGGCCGGAGATCGCGACGAAGCTCGACTTGAAAAAAGTCCTGAAGCACCCGCTGGAGTATGTGCTTTCCGATTTTTCTCCGGAGTGGCAGAAGCAACACGGCGACGCGGAAAAACAACCGGGAGCTGTCACCGCTTCGCCCATCGAAGTCACGTTCGCGGAAGCCGCCGCCTCCGATCAGTTACCGCCGCTGGCCGGCATTCGCGACGTGAAGATCGCTGACTTCGATCTCGATGGTCGCTGGGACGTGATCGTGTTGCTCAACGGCCAGGTCATCGTGTTTGGACAACCGGACGGCACAAAACCGGATGGTCGTTGGCAGACTCTGTGCGAGGCGGTTGTCCCCAGCGGACTGACGAAATTGCTCGCCGCCGATCTCGACCGCGACACGGAAGAGACGCCCGACGATCACCGCTTCATCGGACAACGCACATCGCCTCCCGACAAGAAGGAGGAAATCATCGGAGCCGCCGCGATGGCCGAAGACGCCGACGTCGACTTGCTGGTCTACGGCGACGACGGCGTTCTCTTCCTGCGGAACGTCTACGACGCCGCCACGAAAACGCGGTCGCTCGCCGCGCTGTCGCAGGAGCCGGCGTTCGAGGCATTGCGCGGCGTGTTGGCGATCGCTCCGGCAGACATTGACCACGACGGCGATCTCGATTTGATCGTGTCGAGCAACTCCGGCATGTCCATCTGGCAAAACAACGACAGCCGCGAACACACCAAGTTTGCCGACATCTCGTCGCGTTCCTCACTGCCGCCGAATGACCTCAAAGCCACGGTGCTGCTGCCGGTCGATTGGAATTTCGATGTGCAAACTGACGTTCTTGCGACCGGATCGGGGATTGAAAAACCCGGTTATCTGGAAAATATCTCGCATGGCCGTTTCCGATGGCGTGAGTTTGAAGGGTTTGACCAACGGATTGCCAACGCTCATTCGTTGAAGCTATCGGAGTTGTCTGACACGTCCTTGCAGTGGAGCGTTCTGACTGCCAGTCAGACTTCCTTGACGCATGTTTTTGGTGACTCGCCCCGCAGTCGTTCGGCCGCCAGTGTGAAATTACGCAATGAGTTCACTGCGGGAATGCTGATGTGGGACTACGACAACAACGGCCTGCGGGATCTGTTGGGTTGGAGTGATGAGCAAGTGGTCCGCTGGCGAACCCAGCCAATGCGATCGGATTCCAGTCGGTCTTCAATTTTGGATACGAAAGCTCCAATCTCACCACTCATCGCGGGCACACCGTTTCGTCAAATTGTTCTCTGTGTGATCGCCGACTACGACGCCGACGGTGACGAAGATGTGTTGGTGGTCACGAGTGACAAGCCGGTTTGGATTCGCAACGACGGCGGAAATAAGAATGGTTGGCTCGATTTGTCGATCCGCGCGGACAAGGATCGCAAGCCGCAGCGCGATGCCGAGCGATCCAACATTCACGGCGTCGGCAGTTGGCTTGAACTGCGCGGCAACGGGTTGCCGGAGCTGCCGGGCCGCAAGCAACACGTCCGCATCGTCGAAGGACAATCGACGCACTTCGGACTCGGATCGGCCAAGCAGGTGGACGCGGCGCGGATCGTGTGGACCAACGGCGTGCCGCAAAACATTCTGCGGCCGCGATCGGGCGAGGCGATTGCCGCTCAGCAGTTTTTGAAAGGCTCGTGCCCGTACATTTACACTTGGGACGGCGAGCAATGGACGTTCTTCACCGACTGCCTGTGGGCCGCTCCGATCGGCCTGCAACTGGCCGAGGGAGTCCTGGCTCCGTCGCGCGAGTGGGAATACCTCAAGATCGACGGCGACCGGCTCCGCGAATCGAACGGCGAGTACCGCGTGATGCTCACCGAAGAACTTTGGGAGGCCGCGTACTTCGACCAAGTCCAACTGCTGGCCGTCGATCATCCGGCTGACGTCGAATTCTTCAGCAACGAGAAGGTCGGACCGCCGAGCATCTCGGAGTTCAAACTGCATCCGGTTCGGAAACGTCACGCGCCGGTTACCGCTCGCGATTCGCACGGACGAGACGTTCTGTCGACGCTGGCTCGGCGCGACGAAAAGTATCTCCGCGCGTTCGACAAGATCATCCAGCAAGGTCTGGCCGAAGAGCACTTCATCGAACTCGATCTCGGCGACCTGAGCGACGCGAAGAACGTGACGCTGTTTCTGACCGGCTGGATTTTCCCGACCGACACATCAATCAACGTCTCGCTGTCGCAGAACCCGGATCGCGATGCTCCAAAGCCGCCAGCGATCTGGGTGTCGAATGAATCCGGCGAATGGCGTGAAGCGATCCCGTACATCGGCTTCCCCGGCGGCAAAACAAAGACGATCGCGGTCGATCTGTCGCACGCTCTGGCATCTCAAATCTCAAATCTCAAATCTGCATTCCGTCTTCGCATCGTCACCAGCATGGAACTCTACTGGGACGAAATGTTTTTCACGGTCGATGAACCGCCGCTCGAACACACGCTGACCCCGCTGCCGCTGCTCGCAGCGGATCTGCAATTCCGCGGTTTTTCCGCACGGCTGTCGCATCCGGAATTCGGCCCCGAACGCTACGACGCTTCGCAAATCACGACCGACACGCAGTGGCCTCCAATGGGAGGCAAGTTCACTCGCTTCGGCAACGTCACCGAGTTGCTCAAGGACTCTGACGATCGACTGGCGATTCTCGGCGCGGGGGACGCCGTGACGATCCGTTTCAAAGCCGATCAGGCACCGCAGCTCCCGCTCGGTTGGAAGCGTGACTTCATCATCCACAACATCGGCTGGGACAAAGACGCCGACCTCAACACGATCTACGGCCAATACGTCGAGCCGCTGCCGTTCCGAGCCATGCGCGGCTACCCCGATCCAACTGGAGCCGAATTTCCCGACTCGCCGATTCATCGTGACGATCAACGCCGATTCCAGACGCGCGAGCAATCCCGCAAGGCGTTCTGGTTGGGACGATGAAAACGAGGTCGCGTGATCGGCTTTTCGCCCAGCGTTCGCTCGCTACGATGCCGCCGCTTTGGATCAATCTTTCAGGAGACTCTCATGGACTCGGCTGCGGATCACATCTTTCATTCTCAGTCCGCGTCGCTGGCGTTGCAGAAGGCCATGTGCGAACTGGCTGATGCAACGGGTCGTGCTCTGAAAGACCTGGAAGGGATCACGTTGGGAGTCGCGTTCGATCTCGCCGTCGAGGCTCACGGCGATGAACTGCCGGACTTCTGGGTGATCTGGAACGAGTGGAACTTGTCCCTCGAAGAACCACCCGCCGAGATGGGCGACCTCTGACGCATCGGGAAACTACCCCAAGAAGTTCGCGGCGATCTCCGGCGGTGACTCGGCACCGGTCAGCGGCAGCGGGCGGCACTCCTCAAGATTCCGAAACCAGGTGTGCTGCCGCTTTGCGAACTGGCGGGTTCGCGTCTGAATCAACTCAACTGTTTCGGCGAGTGTCCGCTCACCGCGCAGATGTTCGATGAGTTCCTTGTAGCCGAGCGCCTGGCTGGCGGTCTGACTGAGCGGTTGCGGTTCGGCGAGCAGTGACCGCACTTCGTCCAGCCAACCGGCAGCCAGCATCGCCTCGACCCGTCGATTGATGCGGTTGTAGAGCCAGTCACGCGGCGGCGAGAGCCACATCACGTTGGCGGGCCGCTGGTCGAGCGGCAACGGCTCTTCGCGATGCTGCGCTGACAGCGGCTGGCCGGTCAGTTCGAGGACTTCGATCGCTCGCATGACGCGTCGCAAATCGTTGGGATGCAGACGCTCCGCCGTGTGTGGATCGAGTTGCTGCAATCGGCGATGCAAGGCGTCTGCGCCGTCGCGGGCGGCTTCGGATTCCAGACGCTGCCGCAGTTCATCATTCGCAGGTGGGCCTTCAAAAATTCCGCGCAGCAGGCTACGCAGATACAGCCCGGTGCCGCCGACGAACAGCGGTGTGCCGCCGCGTGTGACGATCTCGCGGCAGACTTGCTCGGCCGCGACGAGGTACTCGGCGACGCTGAAATCCTGAGACGGCTCCAAGACGTCGAAAAGATGATGCGGCACTCGGCGGCGTTCCTCGTCCGAGGGCTTTGCCGTGCCGATGTTCATCCGCCGGTACAACGTCATCGAATCGAGCGAGACGATTTCGATCGTCAGGCCGCGTTCCGTCCGCAATCGTTCCGCGAACTCGAGCGCGACGTCGCTCTTCCCGCAGGCAGTCGGGCCGGCAAGGAACCAGCAACAGTGAAGGAGTTCGGGGGCGAATCGCATGTGGGTGTCGTCACCAGTCAGAGTTTCATCGTACGGTGGCAACGTACCTTCGCGCCGAGCGTTCGACTATGCTCCGGCCGACTTTCCAAATTGGGAGCAATGATTCATGGCCGTGTTCGAAGCGAGCGTGGAATTGGCGTGTTCGCCCGAAACCGTGTTCGAGTTTCTGGTCCAGCCGGAGAATATTCGGCTGATCACGCCGTCGTCCGTGATGCTTGTCTTCGATGCCGCGCCGCAGCAGTTGTCGCTGGGAGCGCGGATGGAATTCCGCGTGCAGGCCTACGGCGTCGTCCGTTCGGCCGTGCATGACGTGACCGAATGGGATGAGCCACGCAAGTTCGTCGAACGACAAGTCGAAGGTCCGCTCGGCTCGTGGGAGCATGAGCATTTCTTCACGCCGATTTCGCACGGATGCCGCGTCACGGATCGCATCACGTTCGTTCCGCCAGGTGGTGTGTTGGGACTGCTCATCAACGAACGTAAGATTCGCGAGTCGCTCGAAGACGGATTTGGACATCGGCACCACGAACTGGAAAAACAATTCGGCACTCCGTCAGGAGCCGCCTGATGGCCGACCGACCTTCCGACGACCAACGCAACTCCGCGACCTTTGCCGCGCTGGCGATGTTGCTGCTGATTTCTGCCGGACTCCTGGCACTGGTCGCGTTTGTGCTGCCGCAGGTGTTGTGGCTGGTCGTGATCGTGATCGGCCTGGGACTGATCGTTGTGCTGCACTACATGATCTGGGGCCGTTGGCTGACGTCGAGACTGCGCGACGAAGAGGAAGCTCAACAGCAGAAGCCGAGCGACGAATCCGATCGCCATTGAACCGCACCGCCAATCTCAGCAGCAATCACTGGCAACGAAAAGACGCTGCCTCCCAAGCGAGCTTGAGAAACAGCGTCTTTCGTTGATTGCCGGATGCGAGCTGACTAAACCGCTCCGCCGCCTTGTTCGCCGGTACGGATGCGGATGACTTCGTCCAGACTCGAGACGAAGATTTTTCCGTCGCCGATCTGGCCGGTGCGAGCGTGGCTGGTGATCGTGTCGACCGCCCTTTGCAGGTCGCCGTCGTCCACGACCACTTCCAGTTTGACCTTGGGCAAGAAATCGACGGTGTACTCCGCCCCGCGATAGGTTTCCTTGTGACCGTGCTGCCGTCCGAAACCACGGACTTCGGAAACCGTCATGCCTTGGATGCCGGATTCGGTGAGCGCGTTTTTCACTTCTTCCAGTTTGTAGTGCCGAATGATCGCTTCAATTTTCTTCATGAGTGCAACTCCTAAAACCGCGGCCGCTCGCGAGTACTGGCGAGATCCCGCTGGTTGATGATGTGCGAACCTCTGAATGCTGAGAATTATGAGAACGCCAACGAATCACTTCCGCAAGCGGGCCGTATCTGAAGTCGATGCGGCCCGTTCCGCGGTCGGTTAGTACGAGATGATGTAGCCTTCCTCGCCATGCTGGCTGAGATCGAGACCTTGAATCTCGTCCTCCTGGCTGGCTCGCAGGCCCACCAAAGCATCGACCACCTTGAGAATGATGAACGTACCCACGACGGCCAACGCCAACGAGGCTCCGCACGCCACCAACTGATTGACGAACTGCTGCGAGTTCCCTTCGATCAGCCCGCCCTTTCCTTCACCGGCGATCTCGGCGCTGGCGAAGATGCCGGTCAGCAGGGCTCCCGCGAAGCCACCGACGCCGTGGACGCCAAAGGCATCCAGAGAGTCGTCGTACCCAAACTTGGACTTGATCGTCGTGCAGGCGAAGTAACAAACGACGCCGGCAACAATTCCCAAAATCATGCCCGACGTCGGAGTCACATAACCGGCCGCCGGTGTCACGCAGACCAAGCCCGCGACGCAACCGGAACAAGCTCCGAGAATGCTGGGCTTGCCTCGTTTGAACCATTCGATGCCGGCCCAGGTCAGCGTTCCCGTCGCCGCCGCCAAGTGCGTCGCGACAAACGCGGACACCGCTTGAGCATTCGCCGCCCCCGCGCTGCCGGCGTTGAACCCGAACCAGCCGACCCACAGCATCGTCGCGCCGATGAACGTGTACGTCAGATTGTGCGGAGGCATCGGATCCTGTCCAAAACCCAATCGCTTGCCCAGCATGATCGCGCACAGCAGCGCCGAGGCTCCTGAAATCAGATGCACCACCGTGCCTCCCGCGAAGTCCAGAGCCGCAAACTTCGCATCCTGATTGGCATGGTTGAACATGCCGTCTCCGGCCCACACCCAGTGAGCCACCGGGCAATAAATCAGCAGTCCCCACAGCGCGCAAAACAAAACCATCGCGCTGAATTTCATTCGCTCGGCAAACGCGCCGCAGATCAATCCCGGCGTGATGATGAAAAACATCATCTGATAAACCATGAACAGCAGATCCGGAATCGTCAGTTTGTGAATGAGCGTCAGCCCATTCCCGCTGATGTTCATGCCGTTGAGCATCACCATTTTGAATCCGCCGACGAATCCTCCGGCGATGCTGCTGTCGAACGCCAGGCTATAGCCGACAACCACCCACAGCGTGGACATCATGCCCATCAGGATGATGCACTGCATCATCACGCCCAGGATATTCTTCTTGCGAACCAGTCCGCCGTAAAATAGAGCCAAGCCGGGGGCGGTCATCATCAGTACCAAGGCCGACGAGACCAACATCCACGCGGTATCTCCAGAATTGATTTCGGAAGCCGCTACCACCACAGGTCCAGAAGTGTCAGTCGTTAGTCCTGGGATCGGAATTCCAGGTGCAGGCATCGGAGCACCGGCGGGAGAGACCGGAGTTCCCTCAGCTGCTTCCTGAGAAAACGACACGGCACTCATGACGAGCAGCAAGGTGCTCGCCAAGAGCCAACGGACGATGAATTGAGTCTTCATTTGCTTTTGATCTCCTGCATGGGATGTGTGAAGAGCGCGTCACGCACTGAACTTTTATGCTCACTTCTACCGAGTCGCGGCCTCGCCTCAGTGGCGGTGGAACTGACTTCCGCATCAGAGTATCTTTTGCCGCGACACTGCCAATGCTAGCGGCCGAGAGAAATGATCAAGTGGAACTTGTTGTCGATCGTCATTCCGAAAACCTTCTCAATGCCAGACCTGCCGTTGAGTAACGAAAGTCCGCCCGATCGAGCATCGACTTCCGCCACGCCGGCTGCGATGTTGGCATACGGTGCGGCCGGAATCTATTTGTCGGTGCCCGTGTCGCTGATCTTTGACGAGGTGATCTTCAAGACGTATCACCTCTCGCGAGCATTTCCGCAGTTGCAGAATCCGGTGAGAATTCTTTACTTCCCGTTCATGTGGG
The DNA here is from genome assembly GCA_003669125.1 of Planctomycetota bacterium. Taxonomy (GTDB): domain Bacteria; phylum Planctomycetota; class Planctomycetia; order Planctomycetales; family Planctomycetaceae; genus SXKJ01. Next base: position 4,559 of record QWQF01000311.1, on the reverse strand, counting down.
TCGGATATTGGTTGGGCTTGATCCCTTGGAGTCCGCCGACTTTTTGAGTGACCGCCGTGAGAAGGATAAATTCCCAGTGTCGCTGGACCCAAGTCGCTCGTTCTTTCACGTCAACACGGCCGAAGCTTGGCTGCTGACGGGAGCTTCGTTGCTCGCAGGCTTGGGAATCGGGTGGCTGCTGGCCGTCTGGGCCAACCGCTTGTGCGACACTCCGCCGCGCCCTGGTGAAACGCGAGTCACCGCGGCGCTCACCGCAGCGTTCTTCGCCATCGCGACATTTGCGATTGTGTTTCTGGAGGTGCAGCGAGTCGATGAAGTCATTCCGAACGTGTGGTGGCGATTCGGTCGCTGGATCACTCATCTCGGACTACTCACGCTGCTGATCGCAGCCACGGCGACCGATCTGCGGGAGTACATCATTCCAGATCAAATCACGCTTCCGGGTGTGCTGCTGGGCGTGCTATTGGCGACGGTGTCGGGCGACTTGCAACTTATTCACGTCTGGGTCGATTGGAATCATCCGCTCGTCGCGTTACAGGGGCCGGAGATTCCGAGTTGGTTGTCATCGCATCCCCACTGGCATGGTCTCATCTGGAGCCTGACCGGAGCGGCGACGGGAGCAGGAGTGACGTGGCTGGCGCGGGGCATCTCGTCCGCAGTGCTGGGTCAAGAGGCGATGGGCTTCGGAGACGTCACGCTGATGGCGATGATCGGCAGCTTTCTCGGTTGGCAGCCGATGCTGTTCGTCTTCCTGCTCGCGCCGTTTTGCGGGCTGGTCGTTGGTGTGACGGTGAAGTCGTTGTTGAATCGGCCTTACGTCCCGTATGGCCCGTACCTCAGCGCGGCGGCGATTGTCGTGATGCTCAGTTGGAGATGGATCTGGTCGTGGGAGCCGACTCCGCGCGTCTCGATCCGCAAGCTGTTCGGCGATCTTCCGAGCTTGGCGATCCTGGCCGGAGCGTCGCTCGTGCTGTTGCTGGTCCTGCTGGGACTCGTGCGCTGGTGGCGCGGCGGTTCACGCGAACCCAACTAACTCGAAGCGTTCGCCGGAATGGTCATTTGACCGCTCCAAAGGCGGCGTAGCACGAGTGCTTGTGGAGGATTTCGACTTCGCGGAATCCCACCTCGCGGAGCAAATCCAATTGAAACACCATCGAGCGGGGCGTGTCTTCACGGATGATGCGTGCAAACAATTCGTCGCGATATGCCTCGCCACCGACGGAGGTCAGGTACTCGCCGTAGCGCCGCCAATGGATCGCTTGGATTTGTGGCAGCGGACTTTCAATCAGATCGAAAATCCAAATCGAGCCGTTCGGCTTCAGGGCGGCGTGGAACTTTTGGAAGACGGAACGCCACTCGTCGTCCGTTCGCAGATGGTGCAGCACGGCGGACGCCAGAATGATGTCGAATCGTTGCTGACCGAGATCCAAATCGCGCATGTCGGAATGGATCGCCTCGACCGTTCCCGACGTTTGCGGCTGCACTCGGTCGATCGCGCAATCGAGCATCTGCTGGCTCAGATCGACCAGCGTGACATTGAGGTTGGGCAGTCGCTGCAACAGCTTCAGGGTGTAGTTCCCGCCGCCGCAGCCGACATCGAGTAGCTCTTTCGCGTGCGGAGTCGTCACCACTGCAGCTTCGGCCACAAGTTTTAAGGACAGCAGCGCATCGACCGTCGCCACTTGTCCGGTCTCCAAATTCGAGTAAACATCGACTTCGGCGTCGAACCGCCGACGGATTTCTTCGACGGAAGATTTTCCAATGGTCATCGTGGCGTCACTCATTGGTGGTGGTTGAAAACGAAGTCGCCGCAAGAAACGTTCGGATCGCCTCGTTCACCGGCTGCGGATTCTCCAGCGGCGCGAGATGTCCTGCATCGGGAATCACTCGGAACGTCGAACGCGGCAAGGCCGACGCGATCTCCGACATCTCGGCCGGAGGCGAGATGACATCCTGCTCCCCCACGAGCACGAGGGCCGGGCATTCAATCGTCGCCAGCCACGGCCGCGCGTCCGCTCGTTCCGCCATCCCGCGCGAGGCGGCGGCGATGCCGTGGGAGTTTGTCGCGAGCATCACTTGTCGAATCTCTTCGATCCACAGCGGTTCACGCACCTTGAACCCTGGGGCGACCAACTTCGGCAGCATCGCTTTCACGACAACCTCTGGCCCCAAAGAAACGACGTCGTCCGCGAGCCTGAGCCGATTCGCCGCCGCGTCGGATGAATCGGGAGCGGCCCGCGTGTCACACAGAATCAGTCCCCTCAACCGAGCCGCATGCCGACGCGCGAACTGCCAAGCGATGTAGCCCCCCATCGACAGGCCACACAGCACGACCGACTCCGTGATCTGCAACGCATCGAGCAACTCGCCGAGGTCATCGGCAAACCGTTCCATCGTGACTTTGCCCGCCGTCACGGTGCTCTGTCCAAACCCTCGCAGATCGGGAACCACGCAGCGAAAGTCGCGTGACAAGTCAGCGACCTGTTCTCGCCACATCGTGCGATCGAGCGGAAAACCATGCACGAACAGAATCGGCGAGCCTTGCCCAATGTCGTTGACGGACAACGTCGCTCCCGGAATGTCGATGCGTTTGAGCACGGCCTTGGTTCTCGAATCGCGTTGAAAATTGACCGACTGAGGGCGTTCGCTCACAGCAAGAACACGCCCACCAGAATGTCGAGAATGCCCATCAGGCTGGCTCCGGCGATGACTCCGGCACAGATCGGTTCGTGATTTTCAACCCACAGATTGCCGTGAGCTTTCTCCTCTTTGAGGCGGCCGACGCCCAGCAGCCAAAACAGAAACGCGCCGGCGAACATGCACAGCGACGATCGGAAGTCGATCACGAATGCCAAGCCCATTGCGACCGGCGACAACGGTAGCCGGTTCTTGGACATGATCCGAAGAATTTCCAAAATCAACGCGGCCAGGCTGGCAATGATCACCGCCGTCACGACCGACGACGGCAGTTGGCTCAGGCCTTTCGTCAGCACTTCGGCCACGCCCTTCCAAATCGTCACGGCCGGCATCGGGAAGTTTTTGGATTGGAGGTTCTCGATCGACGCCGGATTGTTCGGGTCCACCCCTTTCGTGAACAACGCGAAGAACAAGAACGTACTGGCGAGCGCTCCGCTGACGATGCCGATGATGTGCCCAACCGCCTGCTGTCGCGGCTTGGCTCCCAGCATGTAGCCAGGCTTGATGTCCATCAGCAAGTTGGACGAGTTACCGACAACCTCGGCCGTGATGCCGGCGGTCGCCAGATTCGATTGGATGTCTCCCGGCCGGACCAAGCCGTAGAACAACTGCGTGATCTTGCTGGTCGCTCCCACAGGAGTCGTGCTGGTCAGCGCTGTCGAATTCGCGGCGACCAGTGACAAGACGAACGTCAGCGGCAAGCCAACCAGCGTGGCCCAAATCGGCACGCCGAAAAATGACTGAGCCATCCAGGCGGAAATCAGGCTCATCACCGGAATGCCAACGACGGAGATCCAAATGGGAAACTCGATGTCCTTCAGCAGATCAGTGCCGCTCTTCTTTCCGGTCAAGCCCCGAAATGCACTGGTGATGACATCCGGCTTGGAGAAGAACGCCGTGAACGACGCGATCACCATCGCCGCGACGCCGGGCCACAGCGCCCAGAGCGTGATCTGTCGCATGCCGAAGGTCACGCCGTCCGCCTTCGGTTTGATGTCGCCCAGTTCGATCATCCACGGGGCCAGCACAAAATAATTCAGCACGGCTCCCAGCAGCAGCGAAAAGCCCGCGCGAATCCCCATCAGGCCGCCTGCACCGATCATCGCCACATCCAGGGCGGGCGAGATTGTCAGTTGTCGAACGTCGATGCCTCGCAGGCGCGGCACGGTCTTGTCCGTGACGCCGAACAAATCAAACAGGTCTTCGTGGAGGTGCCACAGTTTCTCTTTGGCGACGCCGAAGACTTTCGCCTGCAACCAGTGCTGCAGGCTTTCGGACTGCAAGAACTTGACGAACGCCGCTAGCCCAGCCGCAATGCCCAGCACTTTCGCCTTGAACAATCCCACCGCGGCGTCGGACGAATGCAGCGTGTCCATGACAACGCCCGCGGCTTGACCTTCGGGGAAGGGATGTTGCTCGTCGTTGATGAATCGCCGTTTCATCGGGAAGGCGAACAACACTCCCAAGATCGAGATCACCACGTTCCAGGAAATGATTTGCCACCACGGCAACAGCGTTTGATTGACGATCATGTAAGCGGTCAGCGACGAGATCAGCGGCGCGGTCATGTATCCGGCCGACGTCGCGATCGACTGCATCGCGTTGTTTTCGAGAATCGTGAACTCGCTGACGCCGATTTGCTGCAAGACCTTGAAGAACGCGAATGCCAGAATCACGGACGTGATGCCAACTCCCAGCGACCAGCCGGTTTTGGCTCCGATGTAGAGGTTCGTCGCCGACAGCACGCCGCCGAGAATGAAGCCGGTCAGTCCTGCTCGCAAAGTGAGCTGCGGCATGTTGCCGCGATAGACGTTTTCCAGCCACCAACGATCTTTTTGCTCGACGGACCATTCACGGATTTG
>QWQF01000056.1 GCA_003669125.1 Planctomycetota bacterium | reverse complement strand
CCCCCTTCAGATCGCGGAAGGCGTTTTGGTGAGTGTCCCAACCTCGGAGATTGACTTGCACCATCCGCACTCCGGCCTCCACCAACCGGCGAGCCACCAGGAGACCTTGTCCCCACTCTTGGCGTCCGTACAAGTCGCGCGTGCGATCGGATTCCTGAGTCAGGTCGAAGGGATTCTGTTGGCCGGGGCGCGACGCGAGAACAAACCGCATCGCCTGCTGACGATGAGCGTCCCACGCCGCCAGCGTGCCGAGTTGCTCATCACGATCGAGACCTCGCCGCATGTCATCCAGTTGCCGGAGCAGTGCGGTTCGGTTTTCCAACTGCGCGAGCGACGTACCGGCCGTGCGTCCGAAATCGGGCAGGTGGAAGTCTGCGTTGCGGCAACTCGAATTGTCCCACCACGCTTTCGGAGCACCGGGCAAACGATCGGGCGCGAAATTCGGATCGGCATGTCGAAAGCAATTGGGGCACGCGCCTCCTTCCGCGCCACACTTCGGAGCGAGATCGACACCGAAGCGATCAAACTGCGGGCCGAGGATTCCCGGTTCGCGACCGGGGTACTTCATCAAGTTGGTTCGCGGCAGTTCGATGACGGCTGGCAAGCCAACCGTTGCGGCCGTCGGCGCGGCATACGCCAGCATCGATCCCATCGAGGGCCAACTGACGCGTCCCGGTCGAGGCTGTGCAATCGAAGCGTTCGTGTCGCCGGCGGGAAGTTCGGTCGTTCCCGTGTGAATCAGGTACGAGCAACTGTTGTGTTCGTTGCGAAACTGCCGCTCGGCCACATGGTGCATGGTCCTGACGACCGAAAACATCTGGCTCCGCGCCGCGAGCTTCGGCAGGTGCTCGCAAAACAACTCGCCGGCCACGTGCGTTTGGGTGACCCCATATTCGCCGCGGATGGTGTCCGGCGCTTCCGGTTTTGGACTCCACGTCTCGTAGGGTGATGGACCACCGGATTGAAAAATGAACACGACCGACTTCGCCGTCCCCGGCCGAGCATTCGCCGTCGCCGCTTCGGCTTCCAGTCGCGATAGATCGCCGAGCCCCATCCCGATGAGGCTCAGACCGCCGACTTGCAACAGGTCTCGCCGTCCGATCTGCGGATGATCCTCATGGCAGCAGCCATTCCGACGCACTGTCTTGTGATTCGTCATGTCGTGGCCTCTGAAAGATTGCGTCCCAATCTCTGCTAACTCACCGCACCGGTGAAGAGCGGCGCGATCGGTTCCCCTTCGCTGGCGTGGCTGGGGCGATTCACTCGGTCCTTGATGATGCTGCGCGGGTCGATGCCGAGTGAAGAAAAGATCGTCGCTCCGAGATCGGATGGGTAGTACGGGTTCGAGGCGGGATAAGCGGCGATGTTGTCGGAGCTGCCGATGACCTGGCCGCCGCGCACGCCGGCTCCGGCGAAGAGAGCGAAGAAGACTCCGCCCCAATGGTCGCGGCCATCGGGGACGAAGCTCGGCGTGCCGACGTTGCCGCCGAGCTTCGGTGTCCGACCGAACTCGCCGACCATCACGACCAGAGTTGTCTCCAGCAGGCCAGAGGAACTCAGATCGTCCAGCAATGCGGAGACACCTTGATCCAGCGGCGGCAGCAGACGGTCTTTGAGCTGCGTGAAGTTGCTGTTGTGTGTGTCCCAGTTATTCATCGTCCCCATGTTGGCCTGCACGATCGGAACTCCAGCCTGCACGAGCCGCCGCGACAACAGCAACGATTGGCCGAACAGATGCCGGCCATAGTTGTCACGCACCGCAGCCGGTTCCTGATCGATGGCGAAGGCGCGGCCGATCGCGCTCGCGGTCAGGATCGACATCGCCTGGTCTTGATAGTTGCTGAACTCGGCGGCCGATCGAGCGAGGTCGAAGCTCGCAGACTGCGCGTTGAACTGCGCGAGCAACTCACGTCGATGGCCCAGCGCATCAACCGTCATCCCGACAGGCAGACTGAGGTTCTCGACGCGGAACTTCGGATCGTTGGGATCTTGCTTCACATGCCACGGGTCGTACTTCGCACCGAGGAACCCGGCATCCTGCCCGGAGAAGCCGTAGCCGTTGTTCAAATACGTCGGCAGCATCACGCCATTGGGGATGCCGTCGCGCCGCGGTCGCAGGTAGTCGAGCGTTGAGGCGTAACAGGGCCAATCGCTTCGCGAGGCCATGTGCGTCGAGCCGATCGGCATCTTGTCGATGCCCGTGAGCAGCATGTGCGTCGCGTGCTCGTGGCTGGGCAAGCCGTGCGTCATCGAGCGAATCACGGCGTACTTGTCGGATCGCACGGCCAGCTTCGGCAAGTGCTCGCAGACATCCATTCCCGGCGTGCGTGTGGCGATCGGCTGAAACGTGCCGCGCACTTCCGCCGGAGCTTCCGGCTTCAAATCCACCATGTCGAGATGACTCGGAGCTCCGGTCAAAAAAATCAGGATTACGCTACGAGCACGCTGCTCGCGGGACGGCGCGGACTCGGCAGCGGACGCTTGCTGCGCGAGCAACGTCGGCAGACCAAGGCCGATCAATCCCGAATAACCGACCTGCAACAGCTCACGGCGATTGATGCCGAGCGTGTGTCGATGAGCGTTTCGCAAATTCATTGTCGGCTGCTTTCAACAGAGTCAGGCGATTGGCTCACCGCGAAAAACGTGCTTCGGGCCTTTTGGCATTCGATGGGATCCACAGTCAGCATCGTCCTCAAAACAGAGCGGTCACGGGGGTACCGAGGCTGATTCGCTGCGGGCGATTGAGCTGATCGTAGACCGCCGACTCGGGAGCATAACCGAAGGCATGCAGGATCGTCGCCATGTAATCGTCCGGCGTGACGGGCAAGTCTTTCACATAGGCTCCGATGCCGTCGCTGGCACCGTAGATCTGTCCCCCGCGAACGCCGCCTCCCGCGAGCAACTGCGTGTAGCACGGAGCCCAATGGTCGCGGCCGGCCGTCGCGTTGATGCGCGGCGTGCGGCCGAACTCACCCGCGACCGCGACCAGCGTCTCGCCGAGCAGTCCGCGCTGTTGAAGGTCTTCCAACAATGCCGAGAACGACCGATCGAATGACGGACAGCAGTACTGATGCTTCAGCATCGCTTCCCCTTTGAACTGACCGTCGACTCCGCAGACGTCGTTGGGGACGCCGTGATTGTCCCACAGATTGAACTGGCAACCTTTCTCGTCGAAGAACGTCCAGAAGACGTTGACGACTCGCACGCCCGATTCGACCAGCCGCCGCGCGAGCAGAAAGCTCAGCCCGTATTCATTGCGTCCGTAGCGATCTCGCAGCGCGGCCGGTTCGCGGCTGAGATCGAACGCCTGGTTCGCCTTGCCCGAACTCATCAGGTTCAGCGCCTTGTCGTAATGACCGGCCAGCACGGTTTCGGCGGAAGTCGTTCGAACCGTGGCCCCTGAACCGTTTGCTGCACCGAGCATGCGTCGGCGATTCTCAAAGCGTGTCTGGTCGATTCCGTCGGCCAAGCGAATGGCATCGAGCTTCACATCACGATCGGACAACGAACCCTTCTTTTCCTTGTCGAGCATGAGCGGGTCATAAGCCGCTCCAAGGAACCCCGCCGACTGTCCTTTGTACGGCGGCCCGCCGGTTGTGAAGGGCCGAGGCAAGATGACCCACGGAGGCAGCTCGCCGCAGTCGCCGCGCAGTCGATGCAGGATCGCACCCATCGCGGGATGATCGTGCCGCGAGACATGCACAGCTCCCGCCTGAGCCGGCAGTTGACCGAGCAGCGAACGAGCAATCGCGGTGTCGTGTCCGTTGTCGTCATGCGTCATCGACCGAATGATCGCCAATTTGTCGGCATGTCGCGCGACCTGCGGAATCAGCTCACCAAACCGAATTCCGGGGACGTTGGTGTCGATCGCCTGAAAGGTGCTGCGGATTCCGTCAGGCGCATCCGTTTTCAAATCCCAGAGGTCATTTTGCGAAGGCCCGCCGCACAAAAAAATGAAGATGCAGCTCTTGGCGGTTCCGTTCGTTCTCTCCGTTTCGGCCCGCAACTCACTGGGCAAAGTCAAACCGAGCAGCCCCAACGAACTCAACCGCAGCAATTCGCGACGGCTGACGCAACGCTCCGCTCGATGTGCTGAGACCAGTGAAATCATTCCACACCCTTCGGCCAGCGACTGCTTGAGGCACTCGTGACGACCACACCGTTCTGGGATCGGATTCCAGGTTTGCAGAACGACAGATTACTGTTTGCAGAGGTCAGCATCCACTTGTTTTCTCGGCTGTCGATCAAACTGCCATCGGGCATCCTCCAGGCACCGACCCAACTCGTGAACCCAGGCTTCTGCGGCGAGTGATCGGGTTCATTCTCATCGAACTGGTCACTTTGCGTTTGTGAGTTGCTGAATTGAGATCAGCCCTTCAGCCACCATCTTCTCGCCAGCGTCAGCGGCCAGGAAGCTGCACTCGGTCGCGCCGTAGCCTCCTTCTTTCACCGCTTGCACGGTCGGGATGTAAACGACGAATGGTGTCCCTTTGCCGTGATAGGCCAAGCCGAGAAGGAACGTGTTGGCGACGAGGGATTTTCTCGTCAGGTCGAGCTGATGCTGAATGAACGGCTCGCCGGGAATCGCCACCAACGCGAGGTCGCGGCCGATCACGACCGTCAGCAGCCCCACGTCGGTCGTCTTGTTGCCGTTGCGGTTAGGGATTGTGAGCAGGCTCTCTTTCACCAGTAGCTTGGGACTCTGTCCCGAGCCTTTGAGTTCCTCCGCCACTCGCAGCGCCCCCTTCCCCAACGAGATCCCCGCTTGCCGAGCGATATTAAAACGATTCTCGCCGCGCAGGTTGTGGAGGTCATACGGGTCGAGATCGCCTTGAGCTCCTTGCAGGAACATGGCGAGGCAATCGTCGCCAAGTTCTTGTTCGATGTAATCGACCATCGCACCGGGGAAGTCACGTGAAACAACTCCGGCTCCCATCAGCGCGACCGGGTGGCAGGCGTAATGCACCGCGAACGCTCGCGGCTTGCCCGACAGGTCTTCGACGCGAATAACGCCGACAGTCGGATCAATCGGTTGGGTCGGCCGCCGATCGGGATTCTCCCACAGAGCGCTGACTCGCCCATCGCGCACCAGCCGCCGGTTGTGAGCCATGTACGCGCTCTCAAACGGTCCTTTGCCCGCGACGATTCGAGCCGCAAAACGATTCTGCATCGCTTTGCCAATCGCCGCGACGACCTTCGCTTCGGTCTCCGCGTACCACGGATCGGCTGAGAGTCCAGGCCAATCAACCGTCTCCGCCGGAGCCTTACCGCTGCGAGTCCAATCGGGAGCGGCCGGCGGCTTGATGAGCATCCCTCGCGGATTCATCCCCGCATGAGTGTGCGTCGCGCTGAGGATCACATGATCGACGCCCCATTTCGCCTTTGCTTCGGCAACCACCCTCTGCGACGCGAAGACGATCAAGTCCACCGAGACAATCGCGATCGAAACCTTTTCGTCCTTGAGCACCAGCACTCGCGCGAACAGCGGATCGCGCAGCCGCAACGGCTGGCCGAGCAGATCGACCGCACTCTCCGCGGACGGAGTAATCTCGACCTTCGCGGTGCCGGCTTGGAATGAGGACTCGCTGCCGAGGCAGAGATGCGAATTCAATAACGCACAGACCACACCGAGGCAGACAATGACGAGGCGGTGCTTCATTGGGAGTTTTCCTGGTTGAGATGTCTTCGGTTGTCTTACTCACGCAATTGCGCCAGCGATTCCTCGGCGATTTTGCGAAGACGTAGGTCGGTCGTTTCATCGGCGATGACGGACTTGTAGATCGTCGCCGCGTCGTCCTTCCGGCCGGCGGCGCGCAGGGTATCGCCAACCGCCAGCAGCATTGAGCCGCGCCAATAACCGCTCAGTTTGTCGATCTCGACTTTGCGCAGAACGGTCAGGGCTTCATCGAACTTGCCGCGTCGAGTCTGAATGCGGGCGATCCCTTGCACAGCGTAGAACTGATCGGCGCTGCCGAGTTGTTTGACGTTGTCGATGATCTCGCGATAAGCGGCCAAGGCGGCGGTGTCGTCCTTCAGATTGCTCTCTCGATTGCTGCCGAGCGTCTGGCGGATGCTGTCGCGGACGCGCGTGTCGCTGGTCCATTCGAGTGCTCGCAGCAGATCGGCCTCCGCTTCCTTGCCGGCATTCGTGAGGGCATACGCTCTGCCGCGTGCGAAGTAACCGTCTTCTGCTTTCCAGAACGGCCAGCCTGCGATGTCTTCCACGGCAAACTGCTCGATGAGTTGTGCGGGCTTCGATTGATCGAGCAAGTTGTGCATGAGCACCGTCTTCTTCACGGCATCGAGCGGAATGCGTGCGGCGAGTTCCGCGGCGACATCGTGCTTGAGAACGTAGCGAGCATAGTAAGCAGCCTGTTCGAGAGCGGCCGATTTTTGCAGGTCGCTGATCGGACCAGACGCGGCGGCGGTGAAGGCCGCGAGTGCTTCCGCTCGTTTGCCGGTGCGACCGAGATCCGCGGCGAGACGTGTCGCTTCGAGGAAATCCGCGTCTGCTTCGGCCGCGTCGAACTGATGCGAGTTGCCGTCGTAGAAGTGCGCGAACTTCAGCAAGTGGTGAAAGTCTTCCGCTCCCGTCGGCGAGAAGGCGGAGTATTCCGCGTCCTTCTCGCGAATCCGTTGCCGACAGACGTTGATGTGCCACGGCAGGCTCTTGTCCGGCTTGCGGCCGATGACCCGATTCAGCGGATCGTTCTCGTCTTGGGTCACCGGGATGCGAAGCTCGACGTTCCAGTGATCGTCGGCGATGTGCGTGGCGACCTCGGCCTGCGCGTCCCAACCGAACCACGCATTGCGCGCGGCGGAGCGATCGAGATCGGCGACCGCTCCGGCCGGGTTGATCGCGAGCTGGTAGTAGGATCGTGATTCGGTTTCGAGCAGCACTTCAACCACGTCGCCGTACCACATCGCCGAGTCATCTTTCTTCGTGGCGGTGATGTTGAGCTTCTCGCCGGGGTGCTCGTCGCAGCGGATCGCGAAGTAGGCGTTGTTGCCGATCCACGCGGACTTCACCGTCGTTCCGAAGGTCGGCTGCCGTCCGGTTTGCAGTTCGCGCAGGCGGACAGTCGAAGCAACGGGGCAATTCACCCAGGCGTCATCGTCGAGCTTGCCGTCGATCACGATCTTGCTGGTCGCTTCACCGACGAGCCGCAACTGCGGCACCGGGCCACGCTTCTTGGCAAGCTGCGTGCTCTTGCTCCGCAGTCCTTTGAGGAATTCGTCGATCAACGCGAGACGCCGGCCATACACCGAACCGGAATCGACGTTCGCTTTCGCGGCGGCGAAGAGTTCCAGAACGTGATCGACCTTCGACTTGTCTTTCTCCATCTCCTGCCAGTTTGCTTCGCCGTATTCAAAGAAGGCCCGCATCTCGTGCTCCGCCGGGCCGTAGAACAGACGGCAGTACTCGCGAAACAGCGCGTCAACGTCCTGCTCTTTGCCTCCACAATACATTCGCGCGTTGAAGTAGACGAGGAAGTGATTGAGGCCGATTCCGTTCTTATCGAAGTCGTGCTGGATCGTGAGCCAGATGTCCTCGCCTTGAGAGATTCCTTTGAGGGCATTGATGCTCGAACCCATCGAGTGCGGCGTGAAGGCCGGCAGATACCAGCCGCGATCAGTGAAGGGATAATTTTCGAAGTTGATCAGCGGGTTGTCGGTCTTCGCGACCCAGCTTTCGCGCAGCTTGCGAAGCTCTTCCTGCTGCTCCGGCTTGTTGTTCCGAGGGACTCGCCCGCCGACGATCGAGACGACGACGTTCGGTTCCAGCTTCGCGATCTTCAACGGCGGCAGCGTGTAAACTCCGTATGCACAGTTCAGCACCTTGCGGTCGGGATGCGTCTTGCCGACCTCCTTCGCCACGCGGTTTACGAAGCCCCAGACGTAATCGGAGAGCAGCCCGCGCTGGTCCCGTTCCGCTGAGTCCTTCCCCTCGCACAGCTTGCACTGACAGATCGCCGTGTAACCGTCCGGCGGCATGATCGAGACGGTGTCGAGCTTGTAGTGATCGAATTGAGCACGGACGTAACGGACGGTCTCCTGAAACAGCTCCTCGTTCGAGTAGCACAACTGATTGTTGAGCTTCGGGTCATACCGCCGCTTGCCGCCGTAGAGTGCGAACCAGTCGGGATGCGCCGCGAAGACCTCCGCCCGGTTCGTCATGTTGTCCAGCCCGTGAGCATCCTGAATCTCAAACGGATCGCGCGTGCCGAGCCGCATCGACCACATCGCCGTGTCGTGACTGACCGTGGCGAAGCGAAAGTTGAACCGCCGCAACGGGAAGTCGGGCCGCACGATTTCGTCAATCGGCGGCTGCCGAATCGTCTTGAACGTTGGCACGATCTCGCCCAACTCCCCCGGCAGATACCAACGCACTCCGAGCCGTTGCAGCCAGCCACACACCGCGTTGAACGAACCCCGCTCGTCGTAGCACCACAATTGCAGCGGAACTTTCTTGCCCGCCGCCTGCTCGGTCGGAAGGCCGATGTCGCCGGGAAACGTGCCCCGCTGCTTGTACATCAAGATTCCGGGGACGCCCCATTGTGCCCCGGTGAGCTTGTCCCACTCGGCCTGCGCTTTGCCGTTGACGATCTCGCCGTTGTGGCGCGCCCACGGCTCGATCGGCGTGAAGTCCGTGTCGTCGCCGATGAACGCCAACCAATCGTCCCCCGACACGACGCGATAAGCCCCGTGCTTCAACCCACCCGCGTCGATCTTCAGTCGATCCGTATGCTCGCTCCGTCCGACAAAAAGCTTCACGAGTTTCTCACCGCTCGGCTGTGTGACGATCGGCAACTTCACCCCGGAGATTTTGGCGACATAAGTTTGCAACTCCCAAGCCGCGAGCCGCGTGGACCGAGCCGGGGTCTCGCTGATGACGATCTGAGCCCGCGGCTGGCCATCGTTGGTGAGGACGAGATCGGCGGCAGTTGCGGAGGCGGCTGACAGAAAAATGGGGACAGAAAAAAGAAGACCGGTTTGCAAGACGTTTCGCAAGCTCCAATGACTTCTGTATTGCACGAGAATCTTTGGCTTCATTTTTCTGTCCCCATTTTTCTGTCAGCCTGCTTTTGCTTTCAATGCGCCGCTTCCAACTCCAGCGCTTCGCGAAACTTGGCAAGTGACTCTTTCTCGTTTCCCTGAGCCGCATAGACGTGACCGTAGGCTCGCAGCATTTTGATTTTCCAGACTGGTGCCATCCCTTCCATGTCGCCGTATTGCTTGAGCACCGCAAGCGCCTCGTCGGGCTTCACTTGATCGGTCAGCAGCCGAGCGATCGAGATCGTCGCGGTCAGTGGTTGCCAGCCGTTTCCTTTGCCGGTGATCGCGAACGCTTGCCGATACGCGGTTAAAGCCTGCTCGTCGTCCTTCATGTTGTTGGTGTAGTTGTCGGCCAGCGTGAGCCAGATCGCTGGGTTCTTCGGAGCCAGTTTCAACGCCGCCTTCAAATCGGCTTCCGCTTTCGGGCCGTTCTTCAAGAACGAGTAAATCTGACCGCGCAGATGAAACGCCTCGCTGGCTTTGTCCTGCATGTCGGTGGGCCAGGTCGAAAAGTCGTCAGTCCCGAACTGCTCGATCAACTCTTTCCATTTGCGGTCCTGATACAACGCCTTCATGCGGTTCAGCGTCGAATCTGGATCGGATGTGTAATGGCCGTATTGCTCCGCGACCTTCGCGGCTGTCGGATCGCCGTGATGGAAATAGAGGCGATGCCGCAACGTGATGCTCTTGCCGGCCGGGATCGTGAAATCGCCTGAGTGCGATGCACACGCCGGACAAGCGTTGCCGGCCGGGCGGCACACGACCGTCTTGTGGTCGTTGTAGTTCCCTTTGAAGTGATCGGTGCCGAACCGATTCGCGGTGATCAGCCCGTAAGTTCGAGCGTGCCAGTGCGTCGGGAAGCGCACGTTCGAGGGGTGATCGAACATCGCAATGCCGACGGTCTTGCCACTGGCATCGGGACCGAAGTAATCGGCCCACTCGGAGCGTTTGCCCCAGGCGTCGGCGTTGCGATCGCCGCGGCTGTTGAGGATCGTGCCGGCGAACTTGTTCCCCTTTTCGTCCTCGACTTTCATCGAGCCGGCTACTCGCACCAGCAGACCGCCGTCTCGCTTGTCGCCCATGAGTACCGGCGCATCGGCAGCTTGCAGTTCGATGTCGTAGTCCATCAGCAACTGCCGGTTCTCCAGCGGGATGAATCCGAGCCGCACTCGTTCACGCAACACGAGCTTGCCGTCGCCGAGCCATTGATTCCAGAAGATGACCTCACCGGTCTTGCCCGACGCGATCTTCTCGATCTTTTCCAGTTGGATTTCCGCCGAGTGCCCCGCCTTCTCTTTGCCGGGAGCCCACCAAAAGTTGAAGCCGTTCACATCACTGTGCGAAAAGCGAATCGAGCGATGATGCGGATGATCGGGCTCTTCGCCGGGGACTCCCGCCTGCATCGGGTAATGCCGAGTGACGTTCTCACCATTCGGCCCAATGACCGGGTACAGAAACGGAGCTACCCATTCCTTGTGCCGCCACTCGGTGAAGACCTGCCCGTCGATCTGCACCTGAATGCGATCGGCAAGTTCAGTGATCGTGACCTCGGCAGAGAGCCCCGTCGTACACGCCACGAGACAGATGATGCAGGACAGAGAAGCGATTTTCATGGACGGCTACTTCTTGAAATTCGGATGTGTCGAATCCCCCAGCGATTCGAGGTAGGCCAGCAGATCCAAGATCTCTTCCTTGGTGAGCGTGTTGAGCAATCCGGCTGGCATCGGTGAGACCTTGGAAAGTGAGCGCGACTCGATCTCCGACTTTTTGATCGTGACTGTTTCAGGCTCCAGCGGATTCTTGCGAAGGACGACCTTCTCCGGAGTCTCCTCGACGATTCGTCCGATGACCACTTGGCCCGCGACCGTTTCGAGGACGGTGTTCATGTATTGTTCGGAGAGGACTTTGGAGGGCTCGGTGGACGATTCCAAAATGTCCTGTCGCTTGAAGCGTGTCGCGACCGCGGTCAGGTCGGGACCGATCATGCCCCCTTGATCGCCATAGCGATGGCAGGCGGCGCATTGCGCTTCGATGTAAATCTCTCGGCCGCGCGAAAAGCTGCGTCCCTTGCTCACTTGATTCAGCAGTGGTTGCAAATCGGCCGTCGTCCATTCTTGGACCACCTTGCGCGGCGGCCCCTTGGGAAGCAGCGGCTTGTTCGAGTGCGTCGCGGTGTACGTCGACAGGACGTCGTTGAGTGCGACGATCTCTTCCGGCGACATGGTGAATTTGGCCGCTTCGTGAGCATGAGACATAAAGTTTGCGAAACTGGCACCGTTGTTGAATCGAATGCCCGCGTCTTCAAACCATTTCACGACGTGGGCGGGATGTTCGGTCGAGCGACCGGCGTTCCACCACGACAGGTATGTTTTGCGGAGCTCGACGTTCCATCCCGCCTTGATGTTTCGCAAGTGCATGGCGTAGGCCACTTGCTCTTCTTGTGTCGGTGCAGCCTTCAAGAGTGCGATCGTCTTGGCAACGGCGTTCGGTGCATTCAGGGCGAGAAGAATCTGAGATAGCTCGCGATTCACGAATTCGCTCTTGGCGGGATACTGCGGATCGAGGTCGGCGATCACCTGCTTCGCGACGTCGCCGGTTGGAACTCCTTGCCGCGCCAGCGAGACTTCCATCACGCGCAACTTTGCGAGCGTTTGCTCCTCGGTGAGATTGGCGAATGGGATCGCCGTCAGCGTTTTCAGAATCGCCGGTTGCGTCTCCGTGGCTCCCATTCGGGCGAGCGCCAGCAGCGCGGTGAATGCGGCGTGTGGCTGCTTCTCGGCCAGCGCTTTCGCCTGCCACTCGGTAACCGGATTGCGTTCAATCGCTAGACGTGCCGCATAGCGGATGAAGCGATCCGCGTGGTTCAAATGAGGCCAGGCGAACTCGACCGCCGTGGGATCGGCATGGATATTCAACGATTCCAACTTGCGGCGCAGATCTCGCAGTTCGCGGCCTCCCTTTTCTTGAAGGTCGCTCGCGGCAATCGGTGTCGCGGGCTCAGTCCCCGTGTAGGTCACGCGGAACAAACTCGCCTGAGTTCCCCGGCCGCCGATCGTGAAGTACATCGCGCCGTCGTCGCCGATGATGACATCGGTCAGGTTCAGCGGCGTCTTGCCCTGCTTTGTGTGAAGCGATTTCGGAGCGACGAAATTCTCAAACGTGCCCGAGTAGCTGCCACCGCTGGGTGTCAGATGCACGGCGATGAGACGGCCGTAAGTCCAATCGCAAATGTAAAACGCCTTCTGATACTTCGCCGGGAATTTCGAGCCGGTGCCGAAGGCAACTCCCGTCGGACAACCGATGCCGATCGTCGTCGTTTGAGGCAGGCCGTCGGAGTAATACTCAGGCCACTTGGCGCTCCCTTCGCGGAAGCCGTTGTCGCCACCGCGGACGGAATGGAAAACGTGGACCGGACGATACCAAGGGGCTCCCCAGTCCCATTCCATGTCGCTGTCGAAACCAAACAATTCCCCGTCGACATTGAAGCCGATGTCATAGGCATTCCGCTGTCCGGCGGAAAACAACTCGGCGTTCTTCCCGTCCAAATCCACCCGCGCCACGAACCCACCCGGCGGTTGCCGGCCAGCGCCGAAACCGTTTCCGTCTTCCGCTCGCTTCAGCGCGAGATCGTCTCCGTAGACGCGATGTGGAGAAGTGGTTGCCAAGTCATTGGGGACATCCACGAAGTTTCCGCAGACGATGTAAAGCCTCTTGTCCGGCCCGAGCACGATGCCATGAGCACCATGCTCGCCCGCGCCGCCGCGCCACTCGCGCAGGCATTCGACGTCGTCGTAGCTGTCGTCCCCTTTCGTGTCCTTGCAGCGAAACAAGCAGTACTTGCCGTCGCGTCCGGCTCCGTTGAGATACAGCACATTCTCCACGAAGAGCATCCCCATCGTTTCGGTGACGGGAATTTGCAGCGTCTCCTCTTTGACGACCTTGCCGCCGTCGAGCGTCACACGCACGATCGCCTGACCTCGCTGACCACCCAGCAGCAGGCGTCCCTTGGGATCCTTCGTGAGGCAAATCCACGAGGCCGCTTTGCCGTTGGCTTTGAGAACGTGTTCGATCTTGAAGCCCGGAAGCGTCTCCAGCACTTCCACCGGAGCCACGCTCGCATCGAATTGCGCAGGCTTGGAACCATCCACCGGCCCATAAACGGCTTTCGTGATCACCAGCTTCTGACCGGCCGGTGCCACGATCTCAAGTCGCCCACCCTCATTGACCTCGCGTTTGAGCTTCTCGTCACCGATGCGATATTCGACCGTGAGCTTTTTCGGAATGCCCGGAGCCGTATCACCGAAGGTTGTGTTGTCTGCGTTAATTGTGAGCTTGTTCTCTTTAACCGCCGTCGCAACCACCGACGTGACGTTGGTCGAATCCTCGGCGTGTGCTGCCACCGGAGCCGACTCGAAGAGAATGCCAATCGCCAGGGCCTGAAACAGCACCAACATTCCTACAGACTTCAACATGGGTGTTCTCACTTGGATTCGATACTTGATGATGTTCACAGCCACACGCTCGATCCGTCATTCTGATCTGTTGGCGAGAGAATCGAAATGGGCAGAGTCACAGCGAAGTCACGGGGAGCGTGCGGAGCATTCGAGGACTCGTCCGCATCTAACGAGACCACAGGCGTCAGCAACAGCTACAATCCTGCGTTGTCGCTGACGATTGAGCGGCTGGCCCGGCGCGGGTGAAATGGCCTCGAATCATTGGCGGCGAAGCACACGGGAGAGAGGTTGAGATGCTGGCAAATCCACAACGGATCGCACGGAGTTTTCGCGTCGTCTTGCTCGTCGTAGCGGGAATGTGCGCTGAGGTTTCTGCGGTCGCCGGAGCCGAGTCGGATACCGACTTCTTTGAGAAGCGGATTCGGCCGCTGTTGATTGACCGCTGTGAGTCGTGCCATTCGACAGCGAAGGGGAAGACAAGCGGTGGGCTGGCTCTCGACACGCGCGAGGGTTGGGCGAAGGGAGGCGACAGCGGGTCGCCGATCGTTTCCGGGAAGCCCAATGAGAGCCTGTTGATTCGCGCGGTGAAGTATGTCGCTGATGGGCCGCAGATGCCGCCCAAGGAGAAAGGCGGAAAACTTTCCGAGGCTCAGATTGCTGATCTTGTGGAGTGGGTCCGGCGCGGAGCGCCTGATCCGCGCGTGGCGACGGCTCGGCTGGGTGGCTTGACGGTTGAAGAGGCTCGGCGGTGGTGGGCTTTTCAACCGTTGAAGCACGTCGAACCGCCGGCCGTTAAAAATTCCGCGTGGTCAAGCAACGACATTGATCGCTTCATTCTGGCTCAGCAGGAAGCGCGCGGCTTGAGTCACTTAGCGACCGCCGACAAGCGCACGCTCATCCGCCGAGCCACGTTCGATCTGACGGGACTCCCGCCGACTCCCGCCGAGATCGATGCCTTCTTAAAGGACGAATCTGCCGAGGCGTTCGCGAAGTTGGTGGAGCGGCTGCTGGCGTCTTCGGCGCACGGAGAACGTTGGGGGCGGCACTGGCTAGATGTCGCGCGGTACGCGGACACGGCGGGCGATGGTGCCGACTATCCCGTGCGTGAAGCGGGCAAGTATCGCAACTGGGTGATCAACTCCTTCAACGCCGATCAGCCTTACGACGAGTTCCTGCGCGAGCAGATCGCGGGCGACATTCTCGCGAAGTCCGGCCCGCCGGATCAGTACGCCAGCCGAGTCACCGCGACGGGATTTCTCGCGATCGGCAAGCGGTACGGCTACAAGCCATCGCCCGACTATCAACATCTCGACTTCGCTGATGCGATTGATTCGGTGGGGCGATCGGTGCTGGG
>QWQF01000002.1 GCA_003669125.1 Planctomycetota bacterium | reverse complement strand
TGGATCGGGTCGTCGTCTTCGGTCTTGGCTCCGATGACTCCTCGGCCGCCGCGATTCTGAGCAGCGTACTCGGTGAGCTGCGTCCGCTTGACGTAGCCGCGTTGCGAGATGATGACCGTCATCGGTTCTTCGGTGATGAGGTCGTCGCGGTTGACGTCTTCGGCTTCCCCTTCTTCGATCGACGTACGGCGTTTGTCGCCGTACTTGGCCTTCATGTCGATCATGTCCTGCCGCACGACAGCGCGGATGTTGTTCTCGTCGGACAGCAGCGCGAGATAGCCGGTGATGTCGGCCAGTAGTTTGCCGAACTCTTCGATCAGCTTGTCCCGTTCGAGATTCGCCAGCGAGCCAAGCTGCATCGAAACGATCGCTTCCGACTGATTCGGCGACAGCGAGTACGTCGGCTTCACGCCGTTGTCGTCTTGGAACAAGCGGAAGCCGCCCTCGCCGAGTGCCCGCGCGATGAGTTCGCTGGCCACGGCGATTTGCTGCAAGCGGACTTTGGCTTCGGCTCGGCTGGGGGACTGGCGGATCGTGCGGATGACTTCGTCGATGTCGATCTGCGCGATCATCAACCCTTCGACCGTGTGCTTGCGTTTGCGAGCTTCGCTCAACAGGAACTCGGTGCGGCGGCGGATGACATCGACGCGGTGCAGGATGAACTCCTGCAACATCTCTTTGACCGCGAGCACCTTCGGCCGGTTGCCGACCAGAGCCAGCAGAATCACGCTGACCGTCTGCTGCAACGGCGAGAACTGGAACAGTTGATTGAGCACGACTTCCTTGTCGGCGTCGCGCTTCAGTTGAATGTGAATCTGCACCTGCCACGGCTTGTCGTTGCGGTCGGTGTAGTCGGTGACCTTGGCGATGCCTTTGATCCGCTCTTCTTTGACCAGTTCTTCGAGCTTGCCGCGAATACGGTCGCGCGTGTCTTGGTACGGAATCTCGGTGATGACGATGACGTCGGCGTTCTTCTCGGTCTCGAAGTGCGTGCGTGCTCGCAGCGTGAGCGTGCTGCGGCCGGTGGCGAAGCCTTGGATGATGCCGGCTCGACCGCAGATGATTCCGCCGGTGGGAAAGTCGGGGCCGTGCATGACTTCGAGAATCTGACCGAGATTCGCGTTTGGATTGTCGATCAACAGGACCGTCGCATCGCAGACCTCGCCGAGATTGTGCGGCGGGATGCTGGTCGCCATGCCGACCGCGATGCCGTTCGAGCCGTTGACCAGCAGGTTCGGAAACTTCGCCGGCAGAACGACCGGCTCCATGTTGCGTTGATCGTAGGTCGGAATGAAATCAACCGTGTCGCGATCGAGATCGTGCAGCATGTCGGCGGCTGGTCCAGCCAGACGTGCTTCGGTGTAACGCATGGCGGCGGGAGGCATCCCGGCCAGCGAGCCGAAGTTCCCTTGCTTGTCGACCAGCGTCTCCCGCATGTTCCAGTTCTGAGCCATGCGGACCAGCGTCGGATAGACCGAGCCTTCACCATGCGGGTGATAGTTACCGCTCGTGTCGCCGCAGATCTTGGCGCATTTGATGCGTCCAGAGTTCGGCCCCAGACTGAGGTCGTTCATCGCGACCAGAATTCGTCGCTGCGAAGGCTTCAACCCATCGCGGACGTCCGGCAGCGCGCGGCTGATGATGACGCTCATCGCGTAGGTCAGATAACTGTTGCGAATCTCGTCCTCGATCGCGAGCGGGACGATGTTGCCTGTGAAGCCCGGAGGGAGGATTGCGTTGCCGGTACCTGTCTCCGGTAGCTGTTCTTCGTGACCGTCGGCCAACTGGGCTACTCCTGTCCAAAGACTCGCAAAATCGGCTGCCGGAATCGGCCTTCATGGCCCTCAAAATTCAGCGGACAGACGGCCTCAAAACTCGGAGTTTTAAGACCTGCGAATGATAGTGAGATCGCCCTCGCCGAACAACGAACGGCGCGTCGTGCTGGGTGCATTCCCATCGTGAAGTGAGGCAACTACAGTACGCCCGCGTTTGAGACCGCTTGTTTGACGTTTGACGATTGAAGGACAAGGGAATGCAGTGGCTGAAGGAGCATTGGCTGCTCGTGCTGCCGATGGTCTTGGGAGCTTTCGCGGTGGCCCGGCTGATGCCGAAAGGTGAGCCACGATCGTCGCTGGTCGCTCGGCTTGTGGGATTGGCGGCAGTCGGAATCGTCGGTGGAACGCTGCTGCAACCGACTGGTTCCGTCCTGAGCGATGCTCTCTTTTACCTCTTCGCCGGTGTGGCCGTGCTCGGCGCGGTATTGATGATTACTCACCGGAACCCCGCCTATTCGGCGTTGTGGTTCGCCGTCGTGACGCTCGCAGTTTGCGGGCTGTTCCTGCTGCAATCGGCCCCGTTTTTGGCGTCGGCGACGGTCATCGTTTACGCCGGAGCCATCATCGTCACCTTCTTGTTCGTGCTGATGCTGGCCCAGCAAGCGGGAGCGACGAATTACGATCAGCGCTCCCGCCAACCGGGCGTCGCAGCCTTCACCGGTTTCGTGCTGCTGGGAGCGTTGCTGTTCGTCTTATCGCCGTCGAAAGAACAAGCTGCGACTCGGCCCGTCACCGGATTCGTGTCGCTCGCGCCAAAAGTCGTTCCAGTGGACCAATCCTCGGATCAACTCAGCACCACTCCGCAGTCCACCAGTGCGACGACGGCCGAAAACTTCGGCACGATGCGCGGACTCGGCCGGTCGCTGTTCGGCGATTATCTGTTTGCGGTCGAACTGGCGGGCACGCTGCTGCTGGTCGCGTCCATCGGAGCCATCGTGATTGCCCCCAAGCGGTCCAGCGGAAAGTTGTAGGAAGCGGTTCATGATCGTCCTGACGAATTACCTGATCGTCGGCAGCATCCTGTTCGTGCTGGGAGCCATCGGGTTTCTGGCTCGACGCAACCTGATCACCTTGGTGTTGTCGGCCGAGATGATGCTGCATGGCGTGTCGCTGAACCTCGTCGCGTTCTCGAATTTTCATCAGAACATGCAGGGGCAAGCCTTCACCGCCTTCATTCTGACGGTCGCCGCTTGCGAGGCCGGCATCGCGCTGGCTTTGATCCTCACTCTTTACAAGCGGTCGAAATCGCTCGATGTGAATCTCTGGAGCCAACTGGCCGAAGCCGACATCGAATCGCCGCACGAAGAGGAACCGGCCGTCCCGACCGCTCAGCCGACTCAGGAATTCCCGCACCTCACTCCGGCGGGACGATCGCCACAGTTCCAGAAGGAGACCGCGAACCGTGTCTGAACTCACGCCGGCTCTGCTCTGGCTGATTCCGGGAGCACCGCTGATCGCGAGCGTGTTCATCGCCTTCTTCGGCAAGGCGCTGCTGCGCGGGCGGAGCCATGTGCCTTGCATCGCCGCCTTGGCGGTCTCGTCGGCCTGCGCTGGCGTCATGATGCTGACCTTTCTCGCATCGCCGTCCAGCCTCAAACAGGACACGAGCCTGTTGAGCAGCGGCCAAATCGATGGCCTGCAGGCGGAAGCCGAGAAGCATGAGCTCAAACCACTCGCAACGACGCCGGGCTATGACTGGTCGATCACGGACAATCTGCACGTTCGCCTCGATCTGCAAGTCGACTCGATGACCGCACTGATGCTCTGCACGATCACGTTCGTGTCGCTGCTCGTGTCGATTTACGCCAGCGGTTACATGCACGGAGATCCGGGCTATCCACGCTTCTTCGCCGCATTCGCGCTGTTCGTGTTTTCGATGTGCATGTTGGTGCTCGCCGACAACTACTTGACCATGTTTGTCTTTTGGGAAGGAGTCGGCCTGTGCAGCTATTTGCTGATCGGCTTCTGGTTCCAAAAGCCGAGCGCTGCCGCCGCCGCTCGCAAAGCGTTCGTGGTGAATCGCATCGGCGACTTCGGCTTCATCCTCGGTATCTTTCTGATTTGGAAGACCTTCGGCACGGTCAAGTTTTCCGAAGTCTTTGATCTCGTCCCGTCCATCGCCCAAACGAACCCGGAAGTCTTCACCACAATTTGCCTGCTGCTGTTTCTGGGAGCGATGGGCAAGTCCGCGCAGTTTCCGCTGCATGTCTGGTTGCCCGATGCGATGGAAGGCCCGACTCCCGTTTCGGCTCTGATCCACGCGGCGACGATGGTCACGGCCGGCGTCTACATGGTCGCTCGCAGCACTCCGCTGTTCGTGATGTCTTCGACGGCGCAGATGGTCGTCAGCGGAATTGGCGCGATCACCGCGTTGCTGGCCGCGCTCACGGCGCTGACGCAGTACGACCTCAAGCGAGTGCTCGCGTATTCGACGGTCAGCCAACTCGGCTACATGTTCATGGCTCTGGGAGCCGCCAGTGTCAGCCCGAAGCTGGCAACCTTCGCCGTCACCGCCGCGATGTTTCACCTCTTCACGCACGCCTTCTTCAAAGCGTTGTTGTTCCTCGGAGCCGGCAGCGTGATGCACTCGATGGGAGACGTGATCGACATGCGCCGCTTCAGCGGCCTGAGGCATGTGATGCCGCACACGCGACTGACGTTCTTGATCGGCTCGCTGGCGTTGGCCGGCTGCCCGTTGCTGGCCGGCTTCTGGAGCAAAGACGAAATTCTGGTCGCCCTGTTCGAGGGTACGAAATCCGGTGGCCACGAGACCTTCTTCACGGTCATTCTGGGCGTCGCCGTCGTGACCGCATTCCTGACCGCGTTTTATTCGTTCCGAGCGTACAACATGACGTTCCTCGGCGAGGAACGCTTCCCGGAAGAGGCGCATCACCCACACGAATCATCGCCGACAATGACGCTGCCGCTGTTCGCGCTCGCCGGATTTTCGGTGGTCATCGGCTTGTTCCTCGGCCCGACTGGCGTCTATGCCCGACAGTTGTCGCAGTCGACGTCGCTCGCAGGACACGGCGAGCATCCTCACAGTTGGGCCTTGATGGGACTCAGCGCCGTCATCTTCGCGGCTGGCTATGGGCTGGCGCGGTGGATGTACGTCACTGCTCCCGCCGTTCCGGCCAAGTTGGAATCGGGACTCAAGCCGCTGCATCACTTGTCGCTCAATAAGTTTTTCCTCGACGAACTGTTCCACTATTTGCTAGTCGTCCCAGTGCGAGTCCTCGCGCTGCTCTGCACGCTGTTCGACAAATATGTGCTCGACGGCTTGCTGAACTTCGTGGGTTCGATGCCGTCCACGATCGGCCGAGCCGTGCGACCGATCCAAAACGGCTTGGTGTCCAACTACGCCTGGATCATGCTGCTGGGCGTGGTGCTGTTCCTCATTCAGATGTTGCGGGCCTTGGCCGGCTGACCAGTGATCTCAAATCTCAAGTTTTAGATTTTAAGATGCTCCTACTCTTCATCATTCTTCTGCCGCTGCTGGCTGCGATCCTCCTGGCGTTGTTGGGAGGCGGACGAACCGTCGCTCGCTGGGTGGCGTTGTTGACGGCGATTGGCACGTTGTTGGTCTCGCTGGGCATCGCCTCGCAACTCAGTGCCACTCGCGAAGGCCACACATTGGCAAACAGCGAAGATATCGCCGATGGCCCCGTCCAACCGAGGCTCGAATGGCGGCGGACATGGATGACGCTGGGCCAGATGTCGCTGTCCCATCAGCGCGATTCGAAAATTGATCAAGGCACACTGGAGAGCCGCCCGCTAAACGACACACCGACGGAATCGAAGCCCGGCAGCGAAGGGAACAATGGGCCGCTGATTTTCGACCAATCCCTGTCGTTGATTCTCGGCAAAGGCCAGACGGTCACGAGCGACATTCGCCTGGAGTTCTACCTCGGAGCCGACGGCATCAGCGTGCTCATGCTGGCGCTGACCGCGATCCTGACTGTCTCGGCCGTGTTGATTTCGTGGGAGTCAATTCAAGATCGCGCGACCGAGTTCTACATCTGTCTCTTGGCACTCGAAGCGGGGATGCTGGGCGCGTTCGTGGCGTTTGACCTGATCCTGTTCTACGTCTTCTTCGAGTTCACGCTGATCCCGTTGTTCTTCCTGGTCGGCATCTGGGGCGGAGTGCAGCGGCAGTTCGCGGCCTATCGGTTCTTCATCTACACGCTGGCCGGCAGCGTCATCACATTGCTCGGCTTGGTCGCGCTCGTGCTGAAGGTCATGCAGGACGGACTGACCGCGACGCCGTTCTCGATCCCCGACATTGCCGCCGCGTTGAAAGAGCATCCGCTGTCCGATCAATGGCAGATCGGATTGCTGCTGGCACTGAGCGCCGGATTCGTCATCAAGGTGCCGCTGTTCCCGTTTCACACTTGGTTGCCGCTGGCTCACACGGAAGCCCCGACGGCGGGCAGCGTGCTGCTCGCAGGCATCTTGTTGAAGCTGGGCTGCTACGGCTTCTTGCGAATCTGCTTGCCGATCTTGCCGGCGGCGGTCGCCGGATTCGGTGTGCCGGTCTTCGCGACGATGGCGGTCATCGGCATCGTTTACGGAGCGTTGGGAGCACTGGCTCAGAGCGACATCAAGAAGTTGGTCGCGTACAGCTCTGTCAGCCATCTCGGCTTTTGCATGTTGGGGATGTTCGCTCTGAACTCCGAAGGGATCACCGGAGCCGTGATGCAGATGGTCAACCACGGCCTCTCGACCGGAGCGTTGTTCCTGTTGGTCGGCATGATCTACGACCGCTACCACACGCGTGAACTGAGCGAACTCGGCGGCTTGGCGACGCGCTTGCCGCTGCTTTCGGTCTGCATGGTTTTCATTTGCCTCGCGAGTGCCGGTCTGCCCGGCTTGAACGGCTTCGTCGGCGAGCTGCTGTGTCTGATCGGCATGTTCAAAGCCAATCCGGTTTACGCAGCCATCGGCGCGACAGGAGTCGTCCTCGGTGCCTGGTACTTGCTCGACATGCTTCGCCGAGCCTTCTTCGGTCCGCTGAAAGAACCGGCGTCGGTTCACGGTCCAATCCTCGACATCAACATGCGTGAAGCTCTCGCCGTCGTGCCGTTGATGATCCTCTGCCTCTGGATCGGCGTGTATCCGAAACCAATCCTCGACACGATCGAGGGCGACGTGCGAGCGATCGTGAAGATGTACCCACAGCCTGCACAAACGAAGCCCGAAATTGCGGATGCGAAGCGAACCACAGAAGGAACGCGAATCTCCGCTGATCGACGCGAATGAAAATTTTAACAAGCGGCGATGAGTGTTCCAAAATTGAGTTTCAGGAGTTGAGTCGTGTTTCAGCATCTCACATCCGCCATCAGCCAAATCCTGCCGGAAGTCGTGTTGCTCGCGGCGGCCTGCGTGAATTTGGCGGTCGGGCCATTCTTGATCGGTGATGACGGCACCGCTCCGAAGGGACTCCAGCATCGCTGGGGCGTTTGGTCGCTCATCGCGTTGGCGATTGCCGGGTGGCTGCAATGCGTGCCGGCACCAGTAGTCGAGGCGACCAGTCTCGCCCCGTTCTTATCGGACTCGCTCGTCAGCTTTGTCCGGCTGGTGACGACCGTCACCGGTGTCGTGCTGGTGATGATCCACTGGAACCAAACCACCGAGAGTGATTCTGCCGAATCGCACGCCTGTTTGCTGTTCATCCTCGCCGGAACCAACTTGATCGCGCTGGCGAACGACCTCGTCATCCTGTTCCTGGCGTTGGAGTTGGTCAGCATTCCGACGTACCTCTTCTTGTACGTCGCTCGCCGCGACCGTTCGGGCCAGGAAGCGACGCTGAAGTATTTTCTGCTGAGCGTCTTCTCGTCCGCGCTGGTGCTGTACGGCTTCAGTTTCTTGTACGGAGTCGCCGGCACAACGAACCTGACCGCGCTGCATCAAGTTTTCAAGAATTACGAATTCAACGCCATGCCCGCTATGTTGCTCGTCAGCATTGTCGCGATCGTCTCTGGCTTGGCATTCCGCATCACGGCGGTCCCGTTCCACTTCTATGCCCCCGACGTCTTTCAAGGGACCGCGACGTCGGCCGCCGCGCTGTTGAGCTTCATCCCCAAGGTCGCCGGTTTCATCGCGCTCATCCGCATCCTGGGCCAGCCGAGCGTCACTGCCGCGACCCACCTGGGCTACTGGAGTCTCGCGGCCAAGAGCGGCGAAATGTTGTTCCTGTTGGCAATCGCCACGATGTTCGTCGGCAACTTGCTCGCATTGCTGCAAAAGAACCTGCGCCGCCTGCTGGCCTATTCGAGCATCGCTCACGCTGGCTACATGTTGGTCGGCTTGAGCGTCGCCGTCAGCGTGCCGCAGATCAACGACGATGCAACGTCCGCTTCGGCGGGTTCGATCGGTGGCCTCCCTGCCCTGCTCTTCTATCTCGGAGTCTACGGCGTCACGACGCTCGGCGTGTTCGCATTGATCGCCAGCCTCTCACGCCCTGAACGTCCGCTCGAAACCAGCGACGACCTCGCCGGCCTGAGCAAGACGCATCCCGCCGGAGCGTTTCTCGCCGCCGTCCTGCTCTTCGGTCTGACCGGCCTGCCGCCCACCGCCGGCTTCCTCGGCAAGCTGACGCTGTTTCTCTCCGCCTGGAACCACGGCACTGACCTCGGCCGCCGATTGGCGATCTGCCTCGCGATCAACGCCGCCATCGCCGCGTGGTACTACCTTCGTCTGATCGGCGTGATGTACCTGCAACCCAGCTGTGACGACACGCGCCGCACAACGGGAGTGCCCGCGTTCGTCGGCGTCTCGCTGTGTGCGGTCGCCAGCATCGCGCTGTTCTTCGCTCCCGATTGGCTGTGGCAAGCTCTGCAACGAGTCGGCGGCTGACTCGTTGCGAACGTGACTTGCTCGCTTGATAATCCGCCGCACTTCAATTTTCGCAACGGAGAGAGCAACGCCATGAGACTGCGAACTGCACATCGAAGCTGGGTTCTCGTCTTCGTGTTGGGTCTGCTCGATGTGGTGCAAGCCGACGAGCCAAAGTTTGTCGATCACTCGCTGCTGATCGCGCCGGAGTTTCCTTGCACTTGGCCGGCGCATCCGTTTCCGAGATTTCAGATCACGCATCAGCGGACGATCGGGCCGGACTCGGCATACAACATCGACGTGCTGCTGATCGACGGCAATACCGGCACGCAGTTGGATGTGCCGCCGCACTCGGTGGCTCGGCCCGATTTGAAGCGCGAGAAATCAGGGCCGCTCGGCTTGGCGTACACCGACAAGATCGAAGCCTGGCAGTTCGGCGGCGAGGCGTGCGTCGTCGATGTTCGAGACTTGCTCGATCAGGCCCCCAAGGGAGTCAGCCCGCTTGTGAAGCGCGAGCACGTTGAACGCTTCGAGAAGCAGCATCGCAAACTGCGGTTCGGCGACGTCGTGTTGTTCCGCAGTGATTACTCGGACAAGTACTACCGGCCGTTCCCGGAAGGGAGCCGCTTCATCGCCGACGCGCTGGATCGCAAGTCCCCTGGTTTTCCCGATCCCGATCCCGACTGCATGGAGTTCCTCGCAACGCGCGGCGTGATGACGCTCGGCACCGACAGCGCCAGCATGGGCCCGCTGCCCGATCTGGCCGAACCGACGCACTACGCCGGCCTCAAGCACGGCATGATCTGGACTGAGAGCGCGACAAATCTCAAAGAGCTACCGCCGACCGGAGCGTTCTACTGCATGATCGGCCCGAAGCATCAAGGTGCTCCGTACAGCGAGGGCCGAGCGTTCTCGATCGTCGGTGGCGACTTGCCGAAGCGGCTGATCGAATCGGCGAAGGCCAAACGCGCGATCGACCTCTCGCCGACACTGGCTCCAAATCGGCCAGTCACGTCGCCGGGAGCCGGCACGGGGCAGCATCGGCAGGTCTATCTCAAACTCGACTTTCTGTACTCCGAATACCTCGACCTATGGCATCACACGCATCTGATGGACTCAATGGCCGGGACGCACCTCGTGCCGCCGTCGTTCGCGTTGCCGCCGGAAGGCGCGAAGCCGGCGTACTCGCCCGAAGTTCGCGGCTGGCTGGCCGAGTACGAAGCGAAGTTCGGTCCGCGCGGCACAAGTTCGATGACGACCGAAAAGGTGCCGCTCGATTGGACGTGCGGCCCGGTGCGAGTGATTGACGTGACGTCGCTCGTCGGCAGTACGGACAAGAAGTCGTGGCCCGCGTCGCCTGAAATCACACCGGCACTCATCCAAGAGTTCGAGAAAAAGACTGGGGATCTCAAATCGGGCGAGGTCGTTCTGTTCCGCACCGGACACCTCGACCAGCACTTCAAAGCACAACCAAACGACACGGGCGTGTGGCTCGATCCGTTCAACGGCAAGAGCGAGGGTTGGCCGGCACTCGGGCCGGATGCCATCGTCCTTCTCAAGAGCCGTGGCATTCGCTGCGTCGCGACTGATGCTCCCGATCTCGGCGGCGTGAATCCCAAGCGAGCGTTGATGACCTACTGGGCGCTCGGCAGTCGCGAGATGGTCGGCGTTGAGTTCCTGCACAACACCGCCAAAATTCCGCACGGGGGCTACTTCCTGTTCGCCGCACTCCGCATCCGCGACTGCCACGGCGGGCCGGGACGCGCCATCGTGCTGCACTGAATCCGATCGGCTATCGGCCGAATCAATTCATTTTTTAAGGTTCATCATGAGCAGCAACCTCTTTGATCTCACCGACCGAGTGGCTCTCATCTCCGGCGCGGCGCAAGGCATGGGCCGAGCGATGTCGCTCGCGTTGGCTGAACATGGAGCCAACTTGGTGTTGGCCGATCTCAATGAGGCCGGGCTTCAACAAACGGCAGACACCATCGCCAAACTCGGGCGACGAGCAATCCCGGTGCGCTGCGATGTCTCGAAACCAGATCAGATTCTGTCGATGTTCGGGCAACTCGACCGCGAGTTCGGCCGCATCGACTTCCTGGCGAACGTCGCCGGCGAAGGGATCCTCGGCAAGCCGGAAGAAATTTCGCTGGCGGACGTCGAGCAATGCTGGCGAAATCTCGTGCTCGGCCGCTTCTGCATGTGTCAGGAGGCCGGACGTCGCATGCTGAAACAAGGCCGCGGCAGCATCGTCAACATCGGCTCGATCGCCAGCCAAACGGCGCTCGGCCGAGGCCACATCGCCTACAGCATGGCGATGGGAGCCGTCGTGCAGATGACTCGCGAACTGAGCACCGAATGGAGCAGCGCCGGCATCCGAGTCAACTCAATTTTGCCTGCTCAAGTCGTGAATCCCAGCCTCGAAAAACGTATGGCTGCCGATCCAACGCTGCAAGCGCGATTCGAATCCGGCATCCCACGCGGCCGCATGGGACAGCCGACCGACATTCAAGGACTCGCCGTGTTCCTTGCGTCGGACGCCTCAAGCTGGATCACCGGCGCGATCATTCCCATGGACGGCGGCAATCTCGCGATGAATGCCGGCGGCACCCGACGATATGTGGAAAACCAACAACAATGAACGACAACCTGGAACGTGAAACTCGGTTGAGCTTGTATCGCACGATGCAGATCATCCGGCAGACGGAAGAAGAACTCGCACGCTGTCACCAGCGAGGACTCGTGCTCGGCGCGTGTCACACCTACGTCGGCGAAGAAGCGATTGCGAGCGGCGTGTGTGCTCATTTGACGGAACATGACGTGGTCTTCAGCACGCATCGCGGACATGGGCACGCGCTGGCGAAGGGTGCTCATCCGCGAGAACTCATGGCCGAGCTGTTCGGACGCGAGACCGGCCTGTCGCGCGGACGTGGTGGCTCGATGCACCTGTTCTCTCCAGAGATCGGCATGATGGGGACCAGCGGCATCGTCGGGCCGTGCATCTTGCAGGCGTGCGGCGGCGGGTACAGCTTCAAGCTGATGAAACTGCCGCATGTCGCCGTCGCGTTCTTCGGCGACGGAGCGTCCAACAACGGCGCGTTCCACGAGGGACTCAACATGGCCAGCATCTGGAAGCTGCCGGTTCTGTTCGTCTGCGAGAACAACCAATTCGCAACCGAAATTCCCAACGCTTACGCCGCCGGCAATCCGAGCGTCGGCAGTCGCGGCGCGTCCTACGGGATGCCCGGCTTTGAACTCGACGGCAACGACGTGCTCGAAATTCATCGCGTCGCCGGCGAAGCCATCGCTCGAGCACGCGCCGGTGGCGGCCCGACACTCATCGAGTGCAAAACGTACCGCACCCGCGCACACGCCGAAGGCATGGGAGACTTTACGTATCGCACTCGCGAAGACGTCGAAGTGTGGAAGAAGCGTTGCCCGATCGCGCGGCTGCGGACGTCATTGCCGAGTGAGCAATTCGACGAGATTGACCGTGAAGTGCCGGCAATGGTCAAAGAGTCGCGCGAGTTCGCCGAGAAGAGTCCGTGGCCCGATCCGAACACGGCCACCAATCACGTCTATGCCGT
Source organism: Planctomycetota bacterium (assembly GCA_003669125.1). Taxonomy (GTDB): domain Bacteria; phylum Planctomycetota; class Planctomycetia; order Planctomycetales; family Planctomycetaceae; genus SXKJ01. The sequence goes on along the minus strand of QWQF01000002.1, from coordinate 2,677 downwards.
TCCCGTTTCTCGCCCGACTCCCGTCGCCCCGCAGCCCACTCGTGAGATCACCTACTCGCAAGCCACGCACGAAGCGCTCTCCGAAGAGATGGCCAAGAACCCGCGCATCTTCGTCATGGGTGAAGGCATCGGCGTGCGTGGCGGCAACTTCAAGACGACCGACGGGCTGTTCCAGAAGTACGGGACCGAGCGTCTCTGCGACACGCCGATCTGCGAACGCGGCTTCGTGGGCCTCGCCTGCGGAGCGGCGATGACCGGCACACGACCGATCATCGACTTCATGTTCGCCGACTTCGTGATGGACTCTGTCGGCGAGATCGTCAACCAAATCGCCAAGATGCAATACATGTCCAGCGGCCGGCTCAAGATGCCGGTGCTGCTGCGCGGCTGCATCGGCATCGGACACTCGGCGGCGACGCATCACTCCGGCAGCTACTACGCGATGTACGCTCAAGTTCCCGGCTTGCGAGTCGTTGTCCCCTCGATGCCCGCCGATGCGAAGGGCCTGCTCAAACGAGCGTTGAACTGCGATGACCCGGTGCTGTTCCTCGAACACCGCGAAATCCTGCAAGTCAAAGGCCCGGTTCCGGAAGGCGACTACGAAATCGAATTCGGCAAAGCCTCCGTCGTGCGTGAAGGCCGCGACGTGACGGTCGTCGCGCTGGCTCGCATGGTTCATCTCACGCTCGGCGTTTGCGATGAACTCGAACGCGAAGGAATCTCGGTCGAGATCGTCGATCCGCGCACGGTCAGTCCGCTCGACACGGAAACAATCCTGCAATCGGTCGCGAAGACCGGCCGACTGCTGATCGTCGATGAGCCTCCCGCCCCCTGCGGCTTCGCGGCCGAGATCGCCGCCCGCATCGTCGCCGAAGGTTTTGATTTGCTCGACGCTCCAATCCGTCGCCTGACCGGAGCGTTCTGCCCGACACCGTACAGCCCGCCGCTCGAAGCTGTCATGGTTCCACAGCCAAAGCAGATCGCTGACGCGGTAAGAGCATTGATGGATGAATGAATTGGTGATTTTGAAATCGGTACCAATAGCCAATCTTTGACCGACCAACGTTCGCGAGCAATGAATGCCTCACTCAATTCAAATTCCGAGACTCGGCTGGTCCATGGAGCAAGGCACGTTCGTCGGCTGGCTAAAACAATCTGGCGACAACGTGCAACCTGGCGAACCGCTCTTCACGCTCGAAGGGGAAAAAGCGATTCAGGAAATCGAAGCGGTCGATGCCGGCACGTTGCACTTCGCTGCGACCAATCCCGCCGAAGGAGACATCGTCGCGGTCGGTGCGGTCATTGGTTATCTGCTCGCCGTCGGTGAGACGGCTCCGCCCATCCCTCCACGACAAACCCCATCCACTCCGACACCGCAAATCGCAACCGTACCGTGCTCGCCAGGAAGCGGCCCACAGCCCGTGCCACCTCGGCCACTCGCTGACGGACGCAATGCGGATGCGTTCGCGCCGCCCGCATCGCCCGCTGTGCGTCGTCTCGCACGGCAACTCGGCGTCGATCTCACGCCGCTCACTTCGTCGGGCCGCATCTCCGAAGCCGACGTCTGTCGCCGCTACTTGCAAAGCCGAGGCGAATTCCTGCCCCACGTCACCGAATCAAACCCGATCTCTCGTGCAGTTCCCGCAAGCCGCACTACGGACGTTCCTCGCCGCAACCGCGACCTGCCGGTGATCTCTCCTCGCGCGGCACGGACGGCCGCACGGCTTGGAGTTGATTGGACACGCCTTCCGGGAACTGGCGCTCAAGGTCGCATTCGCGAACGTGACGTGCTCGCTGTTGCTGACAACACTGTCGCGCGGCCATTCACCACTTCGGCCGCAGCTCACACCATTCCGATGACTCCGCTGCGTCGCACCATCGCCAATCGAATGGTCGCCAGCCTGCAACAAACCGCGCCAGTCACGCTGACGGCCCAGATCGAAGTGACCTCCCTGATCGAATTCCGCGAGCAACTCAAACGCTCCGGGGAGTCACTGATCCCCTCGATCACCGACGCCTTTGTCAAACTCGTGGCGATCGCACTGAAAGAGCACCCCACGCTCAACGCACGTTGGCGAGACGACGCGATCGAGCTACTTGACGAGGTCCACATCGGTATCGCCGTCGATACGAATGACGGCCTGCTGGTCCCCGTCGTCCGCGACGCACATCGCCAATCCCTCTTCGAGATCGCTCGCCAGTCGCGTGAGTTGATCGAGAAAACCCGCGCTCGGCGACTCACGACTCACGACCTGCAAGGGGGCACGTTCACGATCACGAATCTCGGCTCTTTGGGTATCGACGCTTTCACTCCGATCATCAACTTCCCCGAAACCGCAATCCTCGGCCTCGGACGAATTCAGCCTCGTTCGGCCTTCGCACTCGAAGACTCTGCGCCGCAGCCACGTTCACCCAATCAGCAGGTGATGATGCTGAGCCTGACTTTCGATCATCGCGTACTTGATGGAGCACCCGCCGCTCGCTTTTTGCAAACATTGGCACGACTCGTTGCCACCGATTCGCAATCGCTTTTCGAGCCGGCAAGTCCGGCAAGTCATCGTTGACGCATTCCCACTCCCCGCTAGAATCCGCCCGCCCAATCGGGATGTAGCTCAGCTTGGCTAGAGCGCTACGTTCGGGACGTAGAGGTCGCAGGTTCAAATCCTGTCATCCCGAC
>QWQF01000313.1 GCA_003669125.1 Planctomycetota bacterium | reverse complement strand
TGCAACCTCCAACGCCCAGCGGGATCGCCGGTCGTCGGAAGATTCTTGCGTTCCGAGTTCAAATCGTGCGCGCTCGTCATTCAACGTAATCCATTAACAAACAACATTTTCAAACGTCCGGCCGAATCGTTAGCCGGACAGTTCTGAGAAAAACTAACAAACATCCTGATCCTCTTGGAAGTCGGTCGCAAGTCTGAGCCATCGGGTGCAAATCGATATCAAAGGAAACCGGGATGGGCAATCCGTGCTTGTACAGATCAGAGCTCGTCGATTTGTGAGACCTCATCGCGGAATTATCGGCCAAATCCCCACAAAACTTCCGACGGCGGCAAGTCGACTTCGTTAGGTCAAACGGTGATCATGCCAACGCTGTTGCTCGTCGCTGTTTTCCTCGTCTGCGTTTGTCCCTCGTGACGATCCGGCTAGACTCGCTTGCCAGGAACGCCAAATCACCTCTCCGTAAGGATTGACGAGATTGACCGCCGCCACTGACACCGCCGTTTTGCCGGCAATTTTGAACCTGCATGGCACACCAGTCTGCGATACGTTTGCCGAGGCATTCCCGATCACGGGTACGCGGTTGATCATCACGGCCGCGACAGCGTCTTGGGCACGCACGGCGGCGAATGAACTTTGCGGCTTCGCCACCAGCGTCATCGCTTGCGACTGCGAAGCGGCGTTCGAACGTGCGCTCCCCGCAGATGACACGCCCGATGGACGGCCGGGGGTCAGCGTGCTGCTCTTCGCGTTCAGCCGTGACGCTCTGCAAAAAGCAGCCACCGAACGAGTCGGACAATGCGTGCTGACCTGCCCAACCACGGCCTGCTACGACGGTCTTCTCGGAACGCCGCGTGACAAACAGATCGTCGTCGGCGGACAACTGCGATTTTTCGGCGACGGTTTTCAAGCCTCGAAGAAACTCGGCACGCGACGTTTCTGGCGCATCCCCGTGATGGACGGCGAGTTCGTTTGCGAGGACCGCATCGGCACGATCAAAGGTGTCGCCGGTGGCAACTTGCTGATCTGTGCCGTCGATCAAACTCAAGCGTTGCTCGCCGCCGAAGCCGCCGCCGAAGCGATGCGAAGCGTCGCTGACGTCGCACTCCCCTTCCCCGGTGGCATCGTCCGAGCCGGCAGCAAAATTGGCTCGCGCTACAAGAAATTGAAAGCCAGCACCAACGACGCCTACTGTCCAACGCTGACCGCCGTCACGCACAGCGAACTGCCGCCCGGTACCGGAGCGGTCTACGAACTGGTCATCGACGGCCTCTCGGCCGATGCGGTGCGATCCGCGATGCGCGCGGGATTGCACGCCGCGTCGCGCTGTTCCGGGCTAACACTCATCACGGCCGGCAACTACGGCGGCAAACTGGGACCGCACCATTTCTATTTGCGCGAGCTGCTGTAATTTGTGAGTGACACGGCCATGACAGAGCTCAGCCCGACTGCCCCGAACGATCCCGTTGCGGATGCTCGCGCGGTGCGGCGTTTCGCGATGCTGTTGATCATCGTCACGTCATCGGCGATGTCATTCACCCAGATCATGCAGTCCACACCGTTGCAGTCGGCGAACGATCGCTCCCGCTGGTCGACCGTCTGGTCGCTGGTCGAACGAAGCACCTACCAGATCGACGAAATCGACGCCGCTCCCGGCTGGGGCACGATCGACAAAGTCCGGCACGAGGGGCATTTCTATTCGACGAAACCGCCGCTCCAAAGCACGCTCGTCGCCGGAGTTTATTGGTGCGTCAAACGAATCACCCACTGGAACCTGACCGACCACACCGTCGAGGTTTCCCGAATCATCCTGCTGCTGGTGAACTGGCTGCCGCAACTCCTCTCGCTGATCGTCACGGCGATGCTGGTCGAGCGTTACGCTCGCCACGACTTCGGCAAGTTGTTCGTGCTGGCGGTCGCGAGCTGGGCGACGCTGCTCGGCCCATTCACTTCGTCGCTCAACAATCACTCACCTGCCGCGATCTGCGTTGTGCTGGCGATGTATCCGCTGCTGCGAATTATCAGCGACGGCGATCATCGCAAGCGATTCTTCCTGCTGACTGGTTTCTTTTCGGCAGCGACGTTCACGCTCGAACTTCCAGCGGCATTGCTGGTCGTCGTCTTCGGAGCGTTGCTGCTGAAAGCCAATCCGAAACGAACGCTGACCTTGTTCGTGCCGGCGGCATTGATCCCTGTGATCGCGTTTGTGGCATTGAACTGCCTCGTGACCGGATCGCTGTCGCCGTTCTATTCCAGCTACGGCAGCGACAAGTACCGCTACGAACACGATGGGATCCCCAGCTATTGGTCGAATCCGCAAGGCTTGGATCGCAATCTCGATTCGCCGCTGATGTATTTCGTGCATTGCACGATCGGCCATCACGGCTTGTTGTCACTGACGCCAGTTTGGTTGCTGACGCTGATCGGCTGGTTCGGCTGGCGTCGCTGGCCAGAGTGTCGTCAACGCACGATGTTGCTGGTCGGTGCCGGACTGACGGCAGTGGTCTTCGGCTTCTATTTGACTCGCACGCAAAACTACAACTACGGCGGCAACAGCGTCGCACTGCGCTGGATGCTGTGGCTCGCACCACTGTGGCTGATCGCGATGATTCCGGTCTGCGATGCCTGGGGCTCGCGCCGCACCTTCCAAATTGCTTCGTCGATTCTGCTAGCGGCCTCCATCGTCTCGGCCAATCTGCCTGGCAGCAATCCGTGGCAATCGACATTGCTGCTGTCGCTGATGGAGCGTTGGGGCTGGGTGAACTACGCAGAACCACCTCCGCCTTTCGAGTTCGGTCATCCGCTGTGGTCGTGGTTCCCGAAGCTCGGCGACCCGAAGACTGACGAGCAGTCGGAAGTCCTTTTCTCTGGAACTGCCTCGCGATTGCTGGGTGCCGAAAGTTTGAATTTTGGAGCGGGCGAAGATGACCTGACGATGGTGACCGGAACAAGCAGAGATTATCGAGTCGGAGATTTTCAAGCAGTCCATCTGGTTTGGAATGCCCGCACAACCACGGTTTTCATTGATGTCGCAAAGTTCAATGCTGGTCGCAAGTCGTCCGAGTTCCTGGGATCGTCAGAAGGTTCCGCGTTGAGTCTCGACGAACTGATGAGCACACAACGTCTCATCACTGGCTTGCCGCAGTCGGTGGAGTATCGCCCCGGTCACATTCGGTATCTCAAGACGCCATTGCGTCCCAACAAAGCGTTCCGTTGTCAGCGAGCGGCTGCGCAAGTTTTGTTCCAGCCCATGCACGCCGAGTATCCGTTGCGCTATCGAGTGGACTTGTGGTTGTGCGATGAGATTCCATTCGGAGTGGCTCAGATCGAAATCACGATCAGCGATCCGCCATCGGGGCAGATGCTGAGGTTTCAACGACTGACGGCGATCCAGGCAACCGGGTTTCCGTCCCACGAACGACCGGAGCCGACTCGAAAGAACGAGTAGTTTTTTGCGGAACTTGTTGGTTTTTTCGTAATAACCCCGTTGCAATTTCGCGGCCAAATTATTTTCATCCGTGTGTTCTTACGTCATGTCGACGTGTCACGTCCATTATCACCATGCTAGGAGGGTTACTGATCATGGCCAAAGCAGCTGCCAAGGCTCCGTCCAAATCCGAAATCTTTGCCAACGTCGCCGAGGCGACTGGCCTCAACAAGAAGCAAGTGGCGTCCGTGTTCGACGCGATCACAGCGGAAGTCGGAAAAGCGTTGGGCAAGAAGGGTCCAGGAGTCTTCGCGATTCCGGGCCTGTGTAAGATTGTTCGCAAGAACAAGCCCGCACAACCCGCCCGCAAGGGCGTCATGGTGCTCGGTCAACTGCGCGACCTGCCGGCGAAGCCCGCCAGCGTGGCCGTCCGCGTTCGCCCGCTCAAGGCGTTGAAGGACATGGTGTAGTTGACTGCTTCGGCAGACAGCGATTCACGAAAGCCCGGCTGCTACGGCAGACCGGGCTTTTTGTTTGCCGTGCGGCTGACCCGCATCCAAAGCTTACGCCGCGCTCGTGATCTCTTCCGCAACCGAAGTTCGCTGACGTCGCAGTCGATCAGCCATTGGCAGATCGTCGAGCGATTGTAAGCCGTAAATCTCCAAAAACTTTCGTGTCGTCTCGTACAGGAATGGGCGGCCGAGCGAATCGTCTTCGCCGGCAATGCGAACCAGTTCGCGTTCCATCAATTGCTTGAGCATCTCCGCCGACTGCACGCCGCGCACCGCTTCGAGGTCCGCACGGGTCAGTGGTTGCCGGTAGGCGACGATCGCCAGCGTTTCGAGCATCGGTGGAGTCAGTTTCAACGCCGCTTGCCGCTGGTGCAGTTTGTCGAGCCAGAAGACGAACTCGCGCCGAGTCAGCAATCGCAAGCCGGTCGCAACGCACTCGACGCGGAAGGTCGAACCGCTGGCGTCGTAGGCCGAGTTGAGCCGGTCGATCAATTCTTGAGCCTCTTCCACGTCGGCCAAAGTCGCAAGTTGCACGAGACGTTTGATTGACAGCGGTTCGTCGCCGACAAACAAAACAGCTTCCAGACGTGCCATCTTCGGCGTGCGACGGCGCACATCAGCCGGACGACTCTCACGGAAATCGTGGGCGTGATTCGTTGCGAAGAAGTTCCAGAGGAACCCATTGGACGTTGAGCTTCTCGCTGCGATCTCCGCCAGCCCGCACGTTGCGGTCGGAAGACGGGACAGACTTGGCCTCATGCGATACATCGTGGCCTCAGTCAACGTCGTGTCAGCCACTCGTCAATTTGCCGCAGCACGGCCTGGACCGCGAGCAATGGCTCTTTGGCTTCGGCTTCAAAGCGGCGCGTGACACGAGCATCGCGGTGCGGAGTGAATTCGCACGCGAAATAGAATTCACCCAGTTGACTGCCCGGCTCCAGACGAAACTCTTGGATGCCGAGCTCGTTCAGCCGGCACACCGCCTCACGCCACGTCAATCCGTCGTTCGATTTCTCTGACCCTGAAGTCATCTGCGTGATCTTCGTGCGTGTCGCCAATTGATCGTCGTGTGCTCGAGCGGTTGCCGATCGAGCACGGCTGCGCGACTCCGAAGGACTGGCGGTTGCGACGGAATTCCAAAACAGATCGTTCAACTTTTGAGTCGATCCCGAAGCTGGCTCATCCGAAGAGGTCTGCGTCCACCAGTTGTCAGCACTGAGTGACGTCTCGACGAATTTCGCATCGAGTCCTCGCGATTCGCCGTCGTGAATCGGGCGGCTGTCACGACGCGGACGGCTCGGCGAGCTAAAGAGATCCTGGACTTGCTGCTCGCCGCGCGAAGCATTGCCTCGCGGCAATTGATCGGCAACGAAAGTGGTCGCCGAGACGGACTCACCCACGCCAGGTTGGGGCCGAGTTCGCATCGGCCGAGTGGCTTCGTCGCTCACGGACGACGCAATCACCGGGACGAACTGCGGGACTCCAAAGACCGCCATCAGCGGAACGCCGAGCAGCGGGACCATGAACATCAATGTGGACAGCGAATTGCCAGTTCGAGAACGCATCCTTGCGAATCTCCCTGTTCTGTCGGACGAAATCGACCAGTGCGCCGCGATCTCACGTCCTGCAAGACCGAAGCGAGGACGGAATGTAGACCGACTCGTGAAAACACCTCAACGGCAGTTTTCGCCGATTTGGCTTGTCGCCTCCGGGCGGTCGTCCGTGAGACCTTTCGGGTCGCATCATGGGCAACGCTGATTGGCCTGCGGACGTAAATCATTCCGGTTTCTTGAGAGTCGACTGGTGAAGTGGACCGTCCGTCCTTCCCGATAGGAACTGCGATGAAACGGAGTTCGGCATGTCGCCGAGCTACGGAGAGGACGTCGGTCAGAGCCTTGTGCTCACGATGCCGCGAATTAGCATCCTTCCTCGCCGAGACGCCCTCCGAGAGGAGTGTGCCTCGCGTGCCGTCTTGCCAAAGGAGTCGAATTTCTATGAATCTGTCATCCGCGAATCACGGTCGCCGTCACTTCCTGAAACAATCCGTTGCGGTCTCCGCTGGCCTGCTGCTGCCGAGTTGGGTGGTCGCCGACAACGTTCCCAAGACCGCGAAAAGCAACACTGCCACCACCGGCGACACGCACAAGGTCGGTACCGCAATCAAGTTCGGCAAAGATGTCCAAGAAACGCTGAAGAAGATCAACGACTTCGAAGCCACCTTCACCAAGAAGGAAGTCGTCGGCAAGAAGTTGGTTCAATCAGAGATGTTCGTGAAGTTCCGCGAGCAGCCCTTCAGCGTCTACATCAAGTATCTCAACCCACACGGCGGCCGCGAAGTGATCTACGTCGCCGGCAAAAATAAAGACAAGCTGTTGGCTCACGGAGAGGGGATCACCTCGATCGTCGGCACCATCAAACTGAAGCCGGACAGCAAGGACGCCTTAGAAGATAATCGCCATCCAATCACGATGTTTGGCATGTCGAAACTGGTCGCGACGCTGGTCCAACAATGGCAAGAAGACGAGAAGCACGACGATTGCGTTGTGAAGTTCTTCCCAAATGCGAAGCTCGACAAAGTTGATTGCAAAGTCGTCGAGACAAGCTACCCCAAGCAAGTCGCTCACGCCAAGTTCCATTTGACTCGGCTGTACATCGCCAAGGATTCCGGACTGCCGGCGCGTGTCGAGCAATTCGGGTTCCCAGCCGCCGGTGCTCAGCCGCCGGTCATCGAGGAGTACACCTACTCGAACGTCAAGACGAACGTGGGCTTCGGCGATATCGACTTTGATACCGAGAATCAGGCGTACGGCTTCTAACGCCGGCGAACTCTGCTGATGAAAACCCCCAAGCCCGATGAGTCTCGCTCATCGGGCGTTTTCGTTGGTCGTCCGATCATCGAGTCACCGGCACCTTGCCACTAAACTTCGTAGCTGGCAGGCCGTCCCGCGAGTTTCAGGGAGCGGCCCGATTTCGAGAACTCCTGAAGATTGAAACGCCCGTGACCCGCATCTTTCTGACGCTCGCCTCCGTGAGCACGCTGTTGTTGCTGACCGTGTTTGTGCTCGGCCTGAACATCGACGATCCGAAAGCCATCGAATCGCAGCCACTCGTGTCCTGGCATTTGATGCTCGCGCTGACCGGACTGGTCTTCGCGGCCCTGGTTCATGCGGTGGTCCTGACGTACTTCATGGGGACTGGCCGCTGGATGGAGGATGTCTGCAAGACCTACCAACTCGACGAGTCCTGGCGGCTGGAAAGTCAGCGACTGAAATATCGCGTGATCCCGTGGATGTGCGTGTGCATTCTGCTGCTGCTGACGACCATCGGTTTTGGAGCCGCCGCCGATCCCGCCTCGCGCATGGGCTTTTCCGGATGGGCCGGTCTCTCAGCAAGCACGCTGCATTTGCTCGTCGCCCTCACGACCGTTGGTTGCAACGTTTTCGTCAACGTTCGCGAGTTTCAAGCGATCGAGCGTAACGGCCAACTCGTTCAAGGCGTTCTCGAAAAAGTGCGAGAGATTCGAGTCGCTCGCGGCCTGCCCGTGTAGGTCAGTCTTTCCAGGCTGACCCGATCCGCGAGGGACGTCATTCGCGCAGCGGGGCGGACGAGAAAGCCTGACCTACGGCTTTTGAATTCGCTTCGATACTCTTCCAGCCGACCACGGATTTTTGGCCAGTCTGAAACGGCTGCCCCAGTTTTCCAGAGAGGGCATCATGCCAGAAGCGGTGATCGTCGGAGGCGTGCGGACTCCGTTCGTGAAAGCCGGAGCCGCGTTCAATCAGCTTCCGGCTCAGGAGCTGGGCCGCTTGGCCGTGCGTGAGTTGCTCGACCGAGCCAACCTCGATCCCGCCCGCGTCGATGAGCTGATCTGCGGCAACGTCGCCAGCCCCGTCGATGCCGCGAACGTGGCCCGAGTCATCTCGCTGCGAGCCGGCATTCCACGAGACAAGATCGCTCACACCGTCAGCCGCAACTGCGCCAGCGGTTTCGAATGTGTGACGCAGGCGTGCGACCGCGTTGTCTCTGGCCGAGCCAAATGTGTTGTGGCCGTCGGCGTCGATTCGATGAGCCACATTCCGCTCTTCTATCCGAAGAAGTTCGCCGACAAGTTGCTGCGGTTGAGTTCCGCGCGGTCGGCTTGGCAGAAGCTGAAGGCCTTCGCCTCGTTTCGCCTGAGCGATTTGACTCCGCAGATCGGAATCAAGCTGGGGCTCACCGATCCGGTCTCTGGCCTGATGATGGGTGACACCGCCGAAAAACTCGCGCGTGAATTCAAGATCACCCGCGTCGAACAGGATCAATTCGCTCTGCGCAGCCATCAACTCGCCGCCGCCGCCTGGCAGGAGAATCGGCTGGCTTCCGAGGTGATGACGGTCTACGTCGATGACCGCGATGGCGGAGTCAAACCGATCTCGCAAGACGTCGGCTTCCGCGCGGATCAGTCGCTCGAATCGTTGGCGAAGTTGAAGCCGTACTTCGATCGTCGGTGGGGGAGCGTGACGATTGGCAACTCGTGCCAAATCACCGACGGAGCCGCCGCGCTGTTGATCGTCGAAGCGAACACCGCTCGCGAGTGGGGCCTGACGCCGCTGGGCCGGATCCGCGATTACGCCTACGCCGGCTGTGATCCCGCTCGCATGGGACTCGGCCCGGTCTTCGCCACCTCGCGAGTCTTGCAGCAGACAGGCCTCAAGCTGTCTGACATGCAGTTGGTGGAACTCAACGAAGCCTTCGCCTCGCAAGCGATCGCTTGCCTGCGCAGGTTCGAGTCACCGGCCGGCGCGTGTGCTGCTGCAGGCTGTGACCTGGCTCCGCTGGGGCACCTCGATCTCGAACGTCTCAATGTGAACGGTGGAGCGATCGCGCTGGGACATCCCGTCGGGGCGACCGGCACTCGATTGATCCTCACGCTGTTGCACGAACTTCGTCGCCGCAATCTGACTCGCGGCTTGGGAACGCTCTGCATCGGCGGCGGACAGGGCGGAGCAGTGGTGGTCGAAGCGGGATGACAAAGTTGCGGACTGTTTTCTTCCTCTCCCTTTGGGAGAAGGCCGGGGTGAGGGTCCGCATTCGTTGGAACATCAAACGTTGATCGTCCCTCATCCGGCCTTCGGCCACCTTCTCCCAAAAGGAGAAGGGCCAGGACACGTCCCGATCTGGTAAACAAGGAATCGATGATGACAACGGTGGTGGCCGACATCGGCGAAACAACAACCCTCCTGCCCGGTGCCGTGATGTGGCACGCGGAGCTTTGTGGCGGCGGCATTTTGAAAGTCCGCATCGATCGGCGCGACAAGTCGGTCAATGCGCTGTCGAAGTCGATGCTGGAAGAATTGGAACGGCTGATCGCCGAGATTCGCCGAGACACGGGGGTGCGCGGCGTGATGTTTCTCAGCGGCAAGCCGGGAAGCTTCATCGTCGGGGCCGACGTGACCGAGATGAAAACGATGACCGGCGGAGCTGAGGCCGCCGAGTTGTCCAAGCTCGGACAGCGTGTGTTCGAGTTGCTCGAAACATTGCACGTCCCGACGGTCGCGTTGATTTCGGGAGCGTGTCTCGGCGGCGGCCTCGAATTCGCGATGTCGTGTCGGTACCGCATCGCGGACGATCATGCGAAGACGTTGCTCGGCCTGCCGGAAGTGAAGCTCGGACTGATTCCCGGCTGGGGCGGAACGGTGCGACTGCCGAAGTTGGTCGGATTGATCGAGGCTCTGCCGATGATCCTCAGTGGCCGAATGCTCAGCGGTCGGCAAGCTCGGTCGAAGGGACTCGTGCATGACCTGGTGCCGGTCGAGGCGTTGCCGTTTGTCGGCGAAGACCTGTTGCGTGCGGTGATCAAATTGGGAACGGCCAGCACGCTCTTCCAGCGGCCGAAGCGACCGTCGATCGCTCGACTGACCGAGTCGATTCCGCCGCTGCGAAATTTCGCGTTCCGCAAGGCGGAAGGCAAAGTGCGGCACGAAACGAAAGGCAATTATCCGGCACCGCTCGCAGCCATTGAAGTGCTGCGAGCCGGCTTTCGGCAGCCGCCGTCGATCGGCTTCGCAGCCGAATCGGCGGCAATTGGCCGGCTCGCTGATGCACCGGTGACTCGCGAATGCTTGCGGCTGTTTTTTTTGCAGGAGGATGCGAAGAAGCCCGTCGAGTTGGCCGACATTCCCACCAAGCCAATCAGCAACGCGGCGATCCTCGGCGCGGGAGCGATGGGAGCCGGCATCGCGCTGCTGATGGCTCAGAAGGGAATTTGGACTCGACTGAAGGACCTCAATCCAGAATTCCTGGCGAACGGAATCGCGACTGCTCGCAAATGGGTGACGAGCGACGTGCAGCGCAAGAAGATGACGCCGCTTCAGGCCAGCGACACGCTCGACCGCTTGCGGCCGACGACCGACTTCTCTGGGTTCAAGCAGATCGATTTGGTGATCGAGGCAATTGTCGAATCGCTGCCAATCAAGCAGCAGGTGTTTCGCGAACTCGCGGAGGCAACCGCGCCGACGACTGTGCTGGCGACGAACACCAGTTCGCTGCTCGTCACTGAAATCGCCGACGGCGTGCCGCACCCGGAACGGATTGTCGGCCTGCACTTTTTCAATCCGCCGCTGCAGATGCCTTTGGTCGAAGTGATTCGCACCGATCAAACCAGTCCCGCTGCGCTGGCCACGGCATTCGCGTTGACGCAGCGACTCGGCAAGACAGCGGTGATCGTGAAAGACTGCCCCGGCTTCCTGGTCAATCGATTGCTCGCGCCGTACATGAACGAAGCCGGGTGGCTGCTGCTGGAAGTCTCCGATCCGCTGGAGATCGATCGAGCCGCCGTCGCGTTCGGTCTGCCAATGGGGCCGCTCGAATTGACCGATCTGGTTGGATTGGAGGTCGCTCAGCACGTTGCGGCGAACATGCACGCGGCGTACGGCGAGCGAATGCTGCCGGCTCCGCTGTGGGCCGCACTCAAGGAACTGGCTACCAACGATCCGAAGGCCGCGAAGTCGCTGCTCATTGGAAAAGGCTCGAAGAAGAAATTGAATCCGGCCGTTCGCCGAGCCATCGACAAAGTGCGACAGTCCGGCGTGTACTCGGTTCCCGGCGGGACGCCGACGCGTGAGGAACTGACTCAGCGAATGATCTTTCCAATCATCAACGAGGCCGCACGCTGTCTCGCGGAGGGGATCGTCTCGAAGCCGGAAGACATCGACCTCGCGATGGTGTTCGGCACCGGCTTCGCCCCGTTCCGAGGTGGTCCGATGCGTTACGCCGAGAGCCTCGGCTTCGCCAAAATTGTCGAGATTCTGGAGAAACTTGCGAACGGCCGGCCGCGATTGGCACCGTCGGATGCACTCAAGAAGTTTTGAGGGGCAGACTTCTCTTCCGGTTTTCGGAACGGTCTGTCATTCTCCCGCCGCTTTCCCCACCACATTGTCCCGCAACCCTGAGTCCTTCGATGCCGTTCGGTTTTTTCCGTCGAGCCAAGAAGCGAGTGACCGGAGTCGTCAAACAGGCGATCATCCGGCACCACAAGAATTCAGGCGTGGTGATGTTCTCCGACACGACGCTGCGTGACGGCGAACAAATGCCGGGAGCCACACTCGACCCGGACGACAAGTTGCGAATCGCGCTGGCTCTCGAAGAGGCGGGAGTGCATTCGCTCGATGCCGGTTTCCCCGCGTCGTCGCCGGCGGATGTCGAAGCGATTCGACGCATGGTCGGAGTCGTCAAAAAACCGGTGCTGACCGCGCTCTGCCGAACCATGCGCGGGGACGTGGATGCGGCCGACGAAGCATTGGATGGCAATCCACCCACCAAGCGCGGCGTCAGTTTGTTTTGCGGTACCAGTCCGCTGCACCGCCAGCACAAGCTGCAAAAGTCGGAAGCGGCAATTCTGAAGATCATCACCGACTCGATCGCGTACGCCACCGAGAAATTTGAGATCGTCGCCTTCAGTCCGGAAGACGCCAGTCGCACCGAACTGCCGTATCTGTGTCAGTGCTATCGCGAGGCGATCGACGCCGGCGCGACGACCATCGGCTTCCCAGATACGGTCGGCATCCTCACGCCAGAGAAAGCTCGCGACTTTATCCGAGCGATTCAGGACAACGTACCGAACCTCAACAAGGCACTGCTGGCGGTTCACTTCCACAACGATCTGGGTCTCGCCGTCGCAAACACACTGGCGTGCGTGGCCGAGGGAGTGAACGTTGTGCAATGCACAATCAACGGCATCGGTGAGCGGGCCGGCAACGCCTCGCTCGAAGAAGTCGCGATCGCCCTCGCGCTGCATCCCGATCAGTACGGCGTCGAGTTCAAGCTCGATACGACCAAGCTGCACGCGCTGTGTCAGTTGGTCAGCGAGTTGACCAACTTGCCACTGGCTCGGAACAAGCCGGTCGGCGGTGAGAACATCTTCGCGACCGAAGCGGGCATCCATCAGGATGGACTCCTCAAAAACCCTGACACCTACTTGCCGTATCGGCCAGAAAAAGTCGGAGCCAGTGGACTCACACTGGTCATCGGCCGTCACAGCGGTCGTCGCGCGGTCGCTCACAGGCTGCATGAATTGGGCTACGAGTTGTCCGAAGAGCAAGTCTTGGCCGTCTTGCAGGCGATCAAAGAAGTCCCCAAGGACGAGCGAATTACCGACGAATTCCTGAAGCAGTTCGCCGGCCGGATCTCCAGTTCGGTGTGACTCACGGCGCCGTGTGGGGCGCGCGGGGGATGGGATTTGCCTCCCAAGAAGCGTTGGCCGATTGGAACGAAGGCTGATACTCTGCCGCCCGCCGACTCGTCCGTCCCGTCCACTTGCGGTCGAGTTTCCGGCATCGACCAAGTCAACACGGACGTTGACGGAGGGGCGCGCTCATGGCAGCCGATCTCGAAGACCTCTGCAAAATTGGCCGGCAATTGTTTCGACAAGGCAAGCACGCCGAGGCGATCCAGATGTTCGAGCAAGCCTTGCAGGCTGACCCCGATCGGGCCGATGCTCACGACGCGATCGCCACTGCCTATTTCGTCGCCAAACAATTTGACAAGGCCGTGGAACACTTCACACGCGTGACGCAACTCAAGCCGATGGACGCCAAGGCCTACATCAATCTTGGAGCCGTCTTCAATCGCATGGAACAGTTTCAGAAGGCGGCCGACATTCTCAAGAAGGCGATGTCGCGCGACGGCAAGGCGGTCGAGGCCTACTACAACCTCGGCATCGCCTATCGCGGGCTCAAGCAACCGGCAATGGCAATCAACTCGTACAAAGAGGCGATCAAGATCAATCCGCGGATGCTCGACGCGATGCAGAACCTGGGCAACACGTATCTGGAAATGAACAATCTCAAATCCGCCATCGAGCAATACAAACGAGCATTGGAGATCAACCCCGACTTCGAGCGTGCAAAGCGGGGCCTAGTTCGCGCCGAGGAACTAGAGAACAAGACCAAGGCCGAATTCAATCCCTTCGGACGGCTGGTCGATCAGAGCGCGTTCAAGCAAGCCAAAGCCGACGTGCGACTCAAAACAATATCCCCAGAGGAGCGTGTCGGCGACCGACAGGTCGTCCGACGACTGATGGTCGAAGCTCAATCCATCTCTCAACAATTGTTCGAGCACCTTCGCGACAAGCTGCAAGACGATCTGACGCAGCTCAACCGCGGAGTGCAACTGAGTCAAAGTGCGTCTCACAAGTCTCTGTTCGACTCGAACGACCAGTTCGAAGCCGCCTTTCAGAAGTTTCAGGACTTACGAACTCAGTTGCAGCGTTTGGCGAAAGACCTCCGGTCCCATGAAGCCGCCATGAAAGAAGACAATTGATCGACCGAGTCCCGTGATGCCGCAACTTCCGTTATTCGTCTTTGGCACGTTGCGTCGAGGCGAATGCAATCATGGCTACCTTGCTGGAGCCTACGATCGAGTCCTGTCGGCGAAGCTGCTGAGCTTCGTCCGGGTCGCGCCGCTGATGATCGCTCGCAAGGCGGATTCCGCCGTGGACGGCGAACTTTTCTTCCTCACATCGGCGACCTACGAGGCCACTCTGTCCGGCTGTGATCGGCTGGAAGAACTTCCGACCGGCGGTTTGCTTGGCCACGAATACCGCCGCATCGCCGTGCGAGTTCAGACCGATTTCGGAGAAGTCATCGCCTGGGCCTATGCCTGTCCCGCCGCCGAAAGCGACACTGACCTCCAATCGCTGATCGCGGGAGAACAGCAACGAATCGAGCATTCGTAGCCGTCAATCTTTTTCGCATCGGCCAAGTTTTTCCACAAGCAAATTCTCTGCGACCGCGTTTCGAGACAACCCGCGTCGCTGAACTGGCGGACCGTCGGCAAACCGCCGAGCGGCTTGTTGGACACTCGGTAAGCTGGCTCGCCGCCATTTGAAGGAAGTCTCGTCCGGTTCGCAGAACTTAGCTGCTCGTTGGGATGTCGCTTTTGGCGCAGACGGATTTGATCAGATCGGTGTTGAGGCAGTGTTGGCACCAAGAGTAGGAGGCGACCTCGAAGAGGTCGTCGTACACCAGCACGCCCGGAGGGATTCAACCGGATTCGATGATGTCCTCGCTGAAGCTGGTCCACTAATCGAGCGGCGTGAGAATGTGCGGTCCTACGGTTGGCCGACGCACTTCAATTCCTCATGCCGCTGACCATCGACTTGGTTGGCGACTCGAAAGTAGATGCGGCTGCCGCAGATCGTCGGTGTGGCGAAGACTTCGCCGCCGAGCGAGTTCTCGGCGACGAGCTCGAACGCCTCGGGAGTCGCTTTGAAAATGAACGTCTGCCCCGCCTCGTTCGTGGCGAAGAGATGCTCGCCGACCAGCACCGGTGACGCGCTGAACGTGCCGCCGAGCCGGCCCTTCCAGACCTCTTTGCCGGTGTCGCACTTCCAGCACATCGCCACGCCGGCATCCAGCACCGAGTACAAATAGCCGTCGCGCACCAGCATCGACGGGACGTACACGCGGGCCCCGTTCTCCCACGCGATCTTGCCGGAGCCATCGGCCTTCACGGCCGACAGGTGATTCTTCGGATAACCACC
>QWQF01000114.1 GCA_003669125.1 Planctomycetota bacterium | reverse complement strand
GGCATCGAACAGAACGGGCCGTACCTCGCCGCCAACAAGCACAACGTCGTGCTCCGCGGGACGACCGACGCAATTGCTCGCAAGCTGGGGAACACGCTCGTCGCTCCGATCATTGGCTTCGTCCCCGAGGGGGACATTGATCCGCCGACGGTCCACATGAAATATCCCTCGACCGTCAGCTTGACCGAAGACACCTACCGGCGACTGCTAGTCGATGTTTGCTCGTGCTATCGAACGCACGGGTTCAAACACGTCGTGCTGATCGGCGACAGCGGCGGCAATCAAGACGGCATGAAGGCGGTCGCGGCGGAACTCAACGCGAAGTGGAAAGACGGCAAAACGAAGTTCCATTTCATCTCGGAGTACTACAACTACGGCGACCTCAAAGGCTGGCTGGAGGAACGCGGCATCAAGCAAACCGACGAGGGCCTGCACGACGACTTCGCGATGGAGGCGATGATGCTGAGCATCGACCCGGCCAGCGTCCGCATGAAGCAACGCGTCAAAGCGGGCAAGTTCAAGATCAACGGCGTCGATCTCGCGCCGGTCGAGAAGACCGTCGAGATCGGCAAGAAGCTGATCGACTTTCGTGCGGAACTCACCGTGAAGACGATTCGAAAGGCGATCGGCGAGACGAAATGAGTCAGTCGCTCGACACCGCCGATACCTCGGACATTCCCGCGATGGCTGCGGCGAGTTGAGCCGACAATTCGGACGCGGTTGGGTTGCCGGTGTACTTCGCCAGATGAATTCGCGTGACGAGTTCTCGGATTCCGGCGAGCGTGTCGAGCAAGTTCTGATGGATCGTTTGTCGGATCGCTCGCAACCGCGAGAGATTCTGTTGACGCGATTGCTCGCACTGGGCGGCTCGTTCGGTCTCGGAGCTTACCGGCGCGGATTCGACGAACGCTGGTTGAGCGAGCAAGCGGTCCAACTCGCGAACACGTTCGGCCTGCATGCGACATTCCGTTTGCAGTGCACTGATGCGGTCGAGTTCCGGTCGCAGCGCGGAGTCTTGCTCAACATTCAAGCTCTGCAACGCTCGGCCGAGTTCGGTTTCGACTTGTGCAATCTGCGCGGCCAGTTCGTCGCTCGGTGCAGCGGATGGTTGGGTGATTGGCACGGAGGGACCGGTCGGCCTCAGCAACAGCGGCAAGTAGAGCGGCCAGAACAGGAAGGCGGTGAGCACTCGAAACGAACGTTCGTAACGCGATCCGGTCGAGTCGCTCAAGAACAACGCCACCGCGACTCCCGCACCGACCAAACCGTAGAAGATGGCTGTGATGGAAGCATTCATGACGACAACTCTCCTCAACGCGCGAGTCGTTCCCACAACGTGTAGATCATCACTGGAGAAACCGCCGTGTAGCACGCGGCCCAAGACGCCACGAGCCGTCGCAAGAAACACGTTCGTTGCCAACGACGTTCGAGTGGCAACGTGTCGCACATCTTCGCGAAGCTGTGATACAGCGAGGTCGTCCCCCACAGTCCAGCGATGAACGGCAGGATCAAACCCAGCCAGTACGCACCGATGCGAACGGATTCGGGGGCTTCAAAGATGACGATCCCCATGCCGACGGCTGCGTAGATCGGCAGGATGCCGACCAGCGCGACGGCCGAGGTCGCCTTCGATTTCAACGCCTGCACCGCCACATCGAGCAAGCTCATTCGCACTCCGGCCAGCAAGCCGTAGAAGTACAGACTCGGCAGACAAACCCCCGTCGCGGCGATGAGCCCGAAGGCATACGCCGCCGTCAGCTTCAACACCGAGCCATCCCGCCAATGATTCGCCATGCCTGGAGCCGATCGAAACGTCACCAGCGAATCGGTTGTGCCCCGCAGCTTGTGAGTGATCGAAGCCAGCTCTGGCCAGACGTGTGACGACGTCAGCACCAACGACATCGCCACGCCGAAGAACACAAAGCCGATCAGCGAGATCGCCAAAAACCTTGGCAGCAGGATCGGCTGGAGGTTCGGATCGCGAATCAGTCGGTCGAGTGTGTCACGTCGCTTCAGAATCAGTTCGACCAATCCCAGGACGCTGAGGTTGGTCGATCCCTCATCGAGATCGTCCGCTGTCGAAGTCGCCAGGTTGTCGACTTCCAGCACCGGCAAGTCGTCCAGAGTCGCCTGACGGATTGAAGTCTGTGACAACTGAGAAACGAACCTCTCCGAATTTGAGAGCGTGTTCGACGTCATGAGGATTCTCCTTGCTCGGATTACGGTGAGTCGGGTGGCGTCAGCCCACGAAGCGAAAATCAAACAGTCCGAAGCTGTAGAACAGCTCGCTGCCGATCGCTCCGAGGATCAGCAGCCACCACGTCGGAGTGGTTTCGCGCAGCGGTTCGAGTCGCCGCATCACGCGGTTGAACACGTCGATCATCGCCACACCGACGCCAGCGAAGACCGTCAAGTTGACGAGCAGCACAAACCCTGAATGCGGCACTGCAACCGAGAAGAACCAGTTGATCGGAATCGACGCGATCATCGCCAACCCGCCCCAACTCGTCGTGACGAGAGCCGCCAGAAACGTGCTGCTCAGGGGCAATCGCGATCCCGACAGGCTGTTGAGGATGTACAGCGCCGGCAGCGGGATGCCCCACGCCAGGCCGGCGGCCAGCGTGCAGCTCAGCCCTTTGTGAACGACGTCGCCGGCGTGGCCAAGCAGTCCCATGGTCATGCCATAGGTCGCCGTGCCGAGGATCGCGGTCCCCACCAGCGATAGCTCACCTGCCCTTCATTCCAAGCGACGGCGAACTCTTCGGCAGTGCGCAGTGCTTGTCCGACATGAGCGATGCCAGATCTCAATTGTTCTCGCATGATCGATCTCCTGATGACGATGTCTCACCCACATGAGACCGCAACTTCAACGGACCATTAACGCCGAATCTGCTTGGCCAGGATTTCTCTTCCCACTGACGCCGATGGCCGACACAATCCGCCCGCTTTGAAGGGAATCAAGGAGGAGCAGCGAATGTCTCAAGAGTTACGTCGGCTGGTGGAAGCAACGCTCGTATTGCAGCGGGATGCCGAACAACGCTTGGCAACGATCTTCGATTCGGTTTTGAACTCGTCGCCGTTCATCGATCAGCCCAATTTCTCAGCCCTCTGCGACGAGGATCTGGCGCACTTGTTCGATCAGTACGACCAGCGGTTCCTTCAGGGAACATGCCGGCGGACGCTCGACGCGATGGGCAGCCCGATCGACTTTCGCGTCTCGCCCAGGATGACTCGTGCCGGAGGCAAGACGACTCGCGTCGTGCCGCGTGTCGCTCGCGGTTTATCCCCCGTGCCGCGATTCGAGATTGCGGTCTCATCGACGTTGCTGTTTCAAACGTTTGCCGACGTCGAGCGGCCGATCAAGGTCACCGGCGTCCTGTGCCACAATCGGCTCGAAGCGTTGCAGCGCATCTTCGAGCACGAGCTGATTCACCTCGTCGAGATGTTGCTGTGGCAGGCGTCCTGCTGCGGTGCTCCAAGGTTCAAAGACATCGCCGGCCGCTTCTTCGGACACAAAGAATCGAATCATCAGCTCATCACGCCGGACGAACGCGCCCGCGAGAAATTCGGCATCCGCCCCGGCGACCGCGTGACGTTTGAGATGGACGGCCTGCCGTACACCGGCGTCGTCAACCGCGTCACTAAACGAGCCACGATCCTCGTTGAGGACTCGCGCGGGCCGCGCTACTCGGACGGCAAACGCTACGCGAAGTTTTACATCCCGGTGGGAATGCTCGAACGCTGTGCGTAAAGTGTTGTCGTGCCGAGCGACCGTTCGTTTCGGCGACCACTCCTGCGGGAGGTTCATCGGAAATGGCTGTGCGTTTTCGCGGTGCTCTGCTGCTGACTGTCGGATTCCTCGCGTCGAGTATTTTGGCCTTCGGCGACGAGCCGCAGGAGTACGAAATCACCGACGCCGATCGCGAACACTGGTCGTTCCGCCCGATCGCTCGTCCGACGGCGCCAGCGGTGAAGAATCGCGATTGGGTGCGTGCGCCGATTGATGCCTTCATTCTCGCGAATCTGGAAGCCGTCGACTGGCAGCCGAACTCGCCAGCGGCAAAACGCGATCTGCTGCGACGAACGTTTCTCGATCTGACCGGCTTGCCACCGACGATCGACGAACAAGACCGCTTCCTCGCGGACGATTCGCCCGTCGCGTTCGAGCGACTGATCGACGACCTGCTCGCGCGACCCAGCTACGGCGAGCGTTGGGGGCGACACTGGCTGGACCTCGTGCGGTACGCCGAGACGAACGGCTACGAACGTGACGGAGCCAAGCCGAGCGTCTGGCGATTTCGCGACTACGTCATCGACGCCTTCAACGCCGATAAGCCGTATGACCGATTCATCGTCGAGCAGTTCGCCGGCGACGAGCTGCCGGACGCCTCGACCGAGACCGTCATCGCCACCGGCTTTCATCGGCTCGGCCCGTTCGACGACGAACCGGCCGACTTTGAACAAGACCGCTACGACCAACTCGACGACATCATTCGCACGACGTCGCAGGCGTTCCTCGGCATCACGCTGGGTTGTGCTCGCTGCCACAATCACAAGTTCGATCCGCTGACGAATCACGATTACTACCGCGTCGCCGCCGTGCTCAATCCGCTCAAGCGACCGCTGAATGGCCGCACGGAACTCGACTTGCCGGCGGGGACGCTCGCGCAGCGAACGCTCTTGGAAAAACTGCGGGCCTCGCGGCAGCGGCTGGATTCTTTGAAGGCCACGGCTCGAAGCGAGTTCGTCAAATCCAATCGCAGTCAACTTCCGGCCGAGGTGCTCACGGCGTTCGCGACCGAGCCGTCGAAGCAAACTGATCTGCAACGGGAATTGATCAAACGGCATCAGACCGACTTCGACGCCGAATTCGGTGCGTGGTTCCTCGAAGCGCATCGTGCGGAACTCGCGCCGCTCAGCGATGAGATTGACCAGCTTCGAAAACTCGCGCCGAGCTTGCCGTCCGCCTACTTCATGACCGAGGGGTCCGAGTCGCCGCCGCAAACCTTTCTGCTGCTGCGTGGGCAAGCCGCCGCACGCGGACCCGAAGTTCAACCGGGCGTGCCGCGAGTCTTGGCGAAGCCGCTGCCGGTTCTCGCCGCGGGACCGACCACGCACGGCACCAGTGGTCGTCGCCTGGAGTTCGCCCGCTGGATGGCAAGTGCCGGCAACCCGCTGACCGCGCGAGTCATCGTCAATCGTGTTTGGCAGTACCACTTCGGAGAGGGACTGGTCCGCACGCCCAGCGACTTTGGCATCATTGGCGAAGCTCCGACGCATCCCGAATTGCTCGACTGGCTGGCTCATTGGTTTGCACACGACGCCAACTGGTCGATCAAAAAGCTGCATCGGTTGATCCTGTCGAGCAACATCTACCAGATGAGCAAGGCCGATCATCCGACCTACGGCGAACAAGACCCGCGCAACGCCAAGTTCTGGCGCTTCCCCTTTCGACGGCTGGAAGTCGAAGCGATTCGCGACTCGATGCTGTCGGCCAGTGGTCAGTTGCGGCGTTCGCTGGGGGGGCCGGGCGTGTATTTGGAAATTCCGCCCGAAGTGCTGGCCGGCAACAGCGACCCAAACATCGTCTGGCCAAAGTTCGATGAGGCCGCCTCGTCGCGCCGCACCGTTTACGCGTTCGTGAAGCGAGCACTCGTCGTCCCGTTCCTCGAAGTCCTCGACGTATGCGACACGACCCGTTCGACCGAACTGCGTAATCGCACGACGATCTCGACCCAAGCGTTGACGCTGTTCAACGGCGATTTCGCGAATCGGCAAGCTCGACACCTCGCAGAACGGTTACGCCGCGAAGCCGGTGACGATGCGGACCGACAAATCACACTGGCCTTCCGATTGACGCTCTGCCGACCGCCAACGCCGTCAGAACTCGCCGCGATGCGACGATTCGTGGACGACGCGACCGACCCGGAAAACCGTCGGATGTCTCTCGAACAACTCTGCCGAGTGATCCTGAATTTGAACGAATTCGTGTACTCGAACTGACTTCGTGGGGCAGTTTTTCAACCTGCCTTTTTGCGTTCTTGCAGCGGGTAGGTTAAAAACCTGCTCCACGATTCGACGTCATCCCCACCGACCGAGGAGCCCAAATGACACCCCGCCTGATTCTTGGTGTTGCTCTCGTCATCAGCTTGTTCGCCAACTCTGCGTTCGCCCAGAACAAGATCGACGAAATGTCGCTCGACCGCTGGAAGCTGCTCCGCGAAGCCGAGCGACATCAAATGAACGTCGCCGAGAAGTACTACCGCGAGCAGCAATACAAAATCGCGCTCGGCGAATACGAAAAATTCGTGACGCTCTACGACAAGAGCGAAGGGACTTCATTCGCCCAGTTCAAATGGTCGATCTGCCAGATCCATTTGAAGAAACTCAACACGGCGATCAGCGACGGCTTTCAATCCGTGATCGACTATTGGCCGGAGTCGCCGGATGCTCCCAATGCGGCTTACTACATCGGTCGCTGTCAAAAAGAGATGGGGGAACCGAAGAAGGCCAAGAAGTCTTATCTGCAAGTGGTCTCGAAGTACGAGACCTCGTTGGCGGCGGTGTATTCGCTGTCGGACTTGATCGACATCGCTGACGCGGAGATGGACGTCCCGGGCAAAGTCGCGACCTGGAGAAAACTGGTCTACGACATCAAGCGGACTGGGGGCGATGCCAACAGTCTGTGCGTGCAAGCGTCGATTCAACTCGCCACGCATTATTTCTCGGTCGCACAACCGGTCGATGCTGCGGCCTCGATCGCCACGACTTGGAAGGACAACTCGTTTCCGTATCACTTGTGGTACTACTGCCGCACTCCGATTGGGACTCTCGCCGCGGATGCGAAGACCAAAGACAAAGCGGACAAATCCGCCGACGGCTGCGTGGCGGCCATCCGCGAACGCATTCCGACCGACGTCACGAAGGAAGAAGACAAGAAGAACGCTCGCGACTGGTCGTACTACATCGCCGACATCCACGCGTACTCGCGGCGCGACGACAAAGCCATCGAGGCCTACCAGGCCATCCTCAAACTGTACGGCCCAGACGACGCAACGCTGCAACGCTTCGGCGACTGGTACAAGTCGGTGCAGAAATTTGACGAAGCCCGCAAGACCTACGGGCAATTCGCCATTCGGACGGAAGGGCTGAACCAGATCGCCTACAGCTATCGTCAGCAGCTGAAGTGCGACGAAGCGGTCGCACAGTACCGACTGGCGGCGGGCTTGGACTCGCAGAACATTCCGAAGTGGAACGAGCAGATTGCTGCCGCGTTTCGCGAGGCGCATCGCTGGAAGGAGTCGATCGACAGCTACTCCGAGAATCTAAAAATCGACGCGGCCAACACCGAGAAATGGCTGTGGCTGATCGGCCACACACAGCGTGAAGGCGGCATGTACAAGGAAGCGATTGGGACATTCCGGCAATGCACCAATTTCCCGGAGAACACCAAATGGATGGCTTGGTGTCACCGCCAACTCAAGGAGTGGAACGAGTCAATCATCCTCTACGGCCAAGTCACGTCGAGCGCCCCTGACGCTCCGTGGGCGCTGTACCAAATCGCTCAGGTCCGCGAAGCTTCCGGCGACAAAGAGGCCGCCATCAAGGCGTACCAAACCGTCTGCAAGAAGTTCCCCAAAGACGGCCACGCGGCACAAGCTCACGCCCATCTCCAGACGGTCTACAAGATCAACGTCACGCTCGGCGGCGCGGCCGAGGAATAGTCTTGCCAACCAAATGGCCAGTCTTGCCTTCTGCGACTCCTCCGATTTTTCCAGCGGCACTGGTCGCAAGGGCCGCTCGGATCGTGGGAATAGGCCTTGTGAATTGGTGACTTCACCGGCTCTGCCGGTTTTGAAGTTGCGCAAAGGTTCGAACAAGTCCACGCCGTCAGGAACTCCTTGACCGAAGGGGGGCGTCAGGTATGCTTCGCCCGTTCGAGGGAGACGCAGGGACGTGCCTCCAAGTCTGAACGCTTGAGGACTTGTCGAGTTCCGCAAACTGCTTTCCAGAGGTCGTTACCTCACGGCCGAATGATCGCCCCAGCCGTTGTTCCCCCCAAGGTCGCTTTGCTCGGTCGCTTCGTTGCCATCGCACCCACCAGGGAGAGATCGTGTCCACAGACCTCGCCAACAACGACTTCAAGGAACTGGTTCGCTCACGAACCGACCTTGTCGCGCTGGTCGGAGAGTCGGTGGCGCTGACCCCCTCGCGAGGCGGCGCCGAGTTCAAATGCCTCTGCCCATTTCACGACGATCACTCACCATCGCTGGTCGTGTATCCCGACCGGCAAACATTCCGTTGCTGGGCGTGCAGCACTGGCGGCGATTGCTTCACCTGGGTCATGGAATTCGACAAGGTGGAATTCCGCGAAGCCATCGAATCGCTGTCGAAACGAGCCGGCTTGGAAATGCCGACCTTCGCCGGACGTCGGCAAGAGAACGCCGTCGCGAAGACCGACGTGCTCGACGTGCTGGCCTGGGCGGAGAACGAGTTTCATCGCTGCCTGCTCGACTCACGGATGGCCGCGCCGGCTCGCGACTATTTGAAGGAGCGTGGCTTCACCGCCGAGACGATCGCCAAGTTCAAGCTCGGATTCGCTCCGAACGACGGCCAGTGGATCATCGCTCGCGGACGCGGGAAAATTTCGCTCGAATCGATGGAGACCGCCCGGCTCATCAAGAAGAGCGACGAAGGGGACGGCTACTACCAGTTCTTCCGCAACCGCGTGCTGTTTCCGATTCGGAACGACAAAGGCCACTGCGTGTCGTTCGGCGGCCGAGTGCTGCCGCAGTTCGCTCAACCGGGAGTCGGCAAGTACATCAACGGTCTCGAAAGCGATGTGTACTCGAAGAGCAACTTGCTGTTCGGATTTGACGTCGCTCGCGAGGGCATTCGCAAAACACAAACGGCCGTCATTGTCGAAGGCTACACCGACGTGTTGATCCCGCATCAGTTTGGTGTGACCAACGTCGTCGGCGTCTGCGGTACGGCACTGACTCAAGCTCACGTTGATCGGCTCAAGCGATTTACTCAGCGAATCGTGCTGATGTTCGACGGTGACGAAGCGGGACGGAACGCCGCCGAGAAGGCTCTCGCCAACTTCCTGGGCGAGAACATCGACTTGCGAGTTCTCGTGCTGCCGCACGATCAAGACCCGGACGAGTTCCTGTTTGCCCACGGGGCGGACGAGTTTCGCCGACAGATTGACATCGCCGCTGAGGCTTGGGATTTCAAACTGCAAACCGAAATCAATCGGCACGGTCTGGAATCAATTGACGCTCGGCATCGCGTGCTGACCAGCATGTTGGAGTTGCTGGGCAAGGTGCCAAAGCTGCGCGGATCGGCGAAAGAGGATGTGATTCTCAA
This sequence comes from Planctomycetota bacterium, assembly GCA_003669125.1. Classification (GTDB taxonomy): domain Bacteria; phylum Planctomycetota; class Planctomycetia; order Planctomycetales; family Planctomycetaceae; genus SXKJ01. The sequence continues at coordinate 5,588 of QWQF01000114.1, read as the reverse complement.
TCGGTTGGCGAGTCGCACATTGCTGTCCGAGCAAGTCGTTCGGCAGCGATTGACCGAGGCACGCTCGAATGCCTCGACTCAGCCTTCGCGTGCGGCTCAAACCGCTGCGTTGCCAAACAGCAACAGGAATGCGGCGGGAATGCCTCAAAGTAGTTCAGGGGCAACGGCTCGGACAATGAGTGCGCAGACCGCACCACTTGGCCACAAATCACTGCGAATGGACGGTGCTCCGGCGAATCGCGGTCTATGTTTCTTCGATCGGCCTCTCTCCAAGGAGGACCGAATGGAATGCGAGTTGTTGGAGATCATCTTTACCGATCCCTCCACGCTGGACGTGATCCGGCGGGAGATCGGCGACGGAGACTTTGACAACGAACAGACTCGCGCGTTGCTGCAAGCCTGTTTTGATCTGATGGATCACGACGAGACACCGACGTTTGAACGAATCAGCTCGGCGATCGAAGACGCGGCCCTCATGCGACTGTTGGTGTGGATTGACGAACAAGCTCGAAAAAAGGAGATCGCGAGTAAGCTCAAAGACAATTTGATGGCCCCCAGCGGCACGTCGGTGCCGCCGTACTTGACGCTCGCACTGCAACCGTTCCGGTTCCGCCGTGCCGAGCAACAGCATCAGAAAAACACCGGGCGACTCGCCCAACAACCGGATGCGCGTGCCGGTCTAAATCCCAACGCGAAAGCCCTGCTCGAGCAGGCCACAGCGTTTCATCAGAAACGTGCCGCCAAGACAACTTGGCAATAGACGTTGGAATCTCGCCTTCAGACGGAACGAGCTGCCTGAAAACGGGACTCCAGCACAGTTCCCCCAACCATGCCGAATCTCACCGAACGCGAAGGAACTGCCTGTGCATAAGCTCGACGAAGCCCTGACGAAGTTGGTCGCGGAAGGTCGCAAACGCGGCTGTCTGACCTTCACGCAAATCAATGCCTATCTTCCAGACGAAGCGGTCAATCCGGAAAAGCTGGATGACCTGTTGATGCTGCTGGAAGAGCACGGGTTGGACATCGTCCAGGACGACTACGTCCCGCCGATGACTCCGGCTGAGGCCAAAAAGCTCAAGCCGAAGATCAAAGAGGAAATGCGGGACCGCAAAGTCGATGACCCCGTCCGCATGTACTTGTCGCAGATGGGCGAGATCCCGCTGCTGACGCGGCATCAGGAGATTTCGCTGGCGAAGCAGATCGAGATCACGCGCCGCCGCTTCCGCCGGACTTTGCTGGACACGGAATTCGCGCTCGTGACGGCCGTCGAGATTCTCACCAAGGTCAGCAAAAGCGAGATGCCGTTCGATCGCACGATCAAGGTGTCGATGACTGAAGGTTTGGAGAAAAACCAAATCCTCGGACGCATGCCGTTCAACCTGCGGACCATCGACGTGCTACGCGGGCAATATGTCGCCGACGCTCAGAAATGGCTCGCCCTCGACGCAGCTTCTGACAAGCGGAAAGAGGCGGAGCGAGCCATGACGGGACGGCGTCGCAAGATCGTCACACTCGTCGAAGAATTGTCGGTGCGTACGCAGCGTCTGCTGCCGGCTCTGAAAAAGCTGGAACAGATTTCGTTGCGGATGAATCAGCTCGAAAAGTATCTGCGCGACCCGCGCATGAAGAACTTGAAAGACGATCGCGCCAACTTGCAAAAGGAACTCAATGACCTGCTGCAGGTGACGCTCGAAACACCGACGACGTTGCGAACAAAGCTGAAGCTCATTGGCAAACGCTACGGCGAATACGAGCAAGCCATGCGTGACCTGTCCGGCGGCAACTTGCGGCTGGTGGTCAGCATCGCGAAGAAGTATCGCAACCGTGGTTTGTCCTTCCTGGACTTGATCCAAGAGGGAAACACCGGCCTCATGCGGGCGGTCGACAAGTACGAGTATCGCCGTGGTTACAAGTTCTCGACGTACGCGACCTGGTGGATTCGGCAGGCAATCACGCGGGCGATCGCGGATCAGGCCCGCACGATCCGCATCCCGGTCCACATGATCGAGACGATGTCGAAACTGCGACGAGTCAACAAGCAATTGCTCCAAGAGAACGGCTACGAGCCGACCATCGAGGAAACTGCGGATGCCGCTGGTGTCAGTTTGGAAGAGGCTCGCCGCGTGATGAAGATTTCGCGGCACCCGATCAGCCTCGATCGTCCCGTCGGGGAGAGCGAAGACAGCTTCTTCGGCGAATTCATCGAGGATCACAGCACCGACAGTCCGGTCAACACCGCCGCGGCCGAGATGCTCAAGGACAAGATCGACAACGTCTTGAAGACGCTGACGTATCGCGAACGCGAGATCATCAAACTGCGATACGGCCTGGGAGACGGCTACACCTACACGCTCGAAGAGGTCGGCCGCATCTTCAAAGTGACCCGCGAACGTGTCCGACAGATCGAGGCCAAGGCCGTCCGCAAACTGCAACATCCGGTGCGCAGCAAGCAGCTCAAAGGATTCCTTGAGGGTTTGGTGCCGGCAATGTCGTAGGCCAGCCTTTCCAAGCTGACCCCGTGTGAGAACGACGTCGTGTGGAGCGTTCAGGTCAGGCTGAAAAGTCTGACCTACGTTTCACTCCCACGCGACTCCCGTTTGCTGCGAGACGAATCGCAGGTCGTCAACAACGGCCTGCACCAGCGGGATGCCACTCGTGCGACGTTCGACTTCGGCGAAGCGTTCGGGATCGCCGGGGATCAACGGCCCGTTCGTGCCCGGCGCGGGGCGAGTCGCTCGGAACGTGCGAATCCAGTCGTCGATCTGACGTTTGAATTCGAGCGGGTCGATGAATGCGTCGATCCGCATCGCTCCGAAAAAGTGACCGATCCCTTGCCCCACTCGGCGCGGCGGTTCGGCGTGGTCGAGCGTGAATGGCGGAGTGAACGGTCCCCAATTGGCACCGCTCAACGGACCACACAACAAATCGACCATCGCTCCCAGGCAATAGCCTTTGTGGCCACCATGTTCGCGATCGGCTCCCAGAGGCAGCATCGCTCCACCATCGACCATCTCGTGCGGATTCGTGGTTCGATTGCCGTCGCGATCGATGGCCCAGCCATCGGGGATCGGCTGGTCGGTCCGAATTGCCATCTCGACTTTGCCGAATGCGGCAGCCGGCGTCGCCATGTCGATCACGACCGGCGGTTCCTCCAATCCTGGGAACGCGATCGCGAGTGGATTCGTGCCGAGCATTTTCTCGGCACCCCACAGCGGAGCGACGATCTTCGTCGTATTCGTCATTGCCCAGCCGATCATGTCTCGCTTCAACGCTTCGAGCACATACCAGCCAGCGATGCCGTAATGGTTCGTGTGTCGCACCGCGACCCAGCCGGTGCCAACACGATCGGCCTTCTCCATCGCCATCGCATTCGCCTGCGGGCCGACGACCAAACCGAGTCCGTTGTCGCCATCGACCGTTGCTGTGCTGGGTGACTCGCGCACGATCGTGATGTTCGGCCGTGGGTTGATTCGACCGATGGACAACATGCTGACATACGAACGCAATCGCGCGATGCCATGCGAGTCGATGCCTCGCAAATCGCTGAGCACCAGAATGTCCGCCGCCTGATTCGCGGCTTCGAGCGGCACGCCAAAATGCTGAAAGACTCGTGACGCGAATTCGTGCAGGCGTTCGGAAGCGAACAAATCGGGCATGCGTTGTTCCTGAAGGCCGGTTTTAAAAACCGACCTACAATTGTCCCTTCTCAGCGACTTCCACGAGCGTGCGAACGAGGCAACCAGTCGCGCCGCCTTCGCGATGACCTTTGCTCGCGGAGGCAAAGGCAGGGCCGGCGATGTCGAGGTGGACCCATGGTTTGCCGGCGACAAATTTCTCGAGGAACTTTGCAGCAGTGATCGCTCCGCCCCAGCGACCGCCGATGTTCTTGCAGTCGGCAACGTCGCTCTTCAGGAGTTCGTTGTACGAGTCGAACATCGGCAATTGCCACAAGTCTTCGCCTTGCGACTTCGCGGCGGCAAACAGTTGGTCGCACCACGCTTGATTGTTCGTGAAGGCTCCCGACACGTCCTCGCCGAGCGCGACCACGCAGGCACCGGTCAATGTGGCGAGATCAATCAGTCGGTCGGCTCCGTGATCGACGGCGTAGCTGAGCACGTCGTTGATGACCAACCGGCCTTCGGCGTCGGTGTTGTGAACTTCGATGGTCACGCCGTTGCGAGCAGTCAGGATGTCCCCGAGTTTGTACGCCTTGGCCCCGAGCATGTTTTCGACGAGTCCACAGTACCCGATGACATTGACCGGCAACTTGAGTCGAGCGATCGCGGTCATCGCGCCAAGCACGGTGGCGGCTCCGGCCATGTCGCACTTCATGGTCAACATCCCATCGGTCGGCTTGATCGACAGGCCGCCGCTGTCAAAGGTGACCCCTTTGCCGACCAGAGCCAACGTCGGCGTGTGCGGCCCACCGCCGCGATGCTCCAGCACGACCATTCGAGCGGGACGATCACTCCCCTTCGCGACGGCCAACAGCGAACCAAAGCCTTCCGCTTCGAGTCGATGTTCGTCGAAGACGTGACACATCAGGCCACACGGGATCGCCTCTTGCAATGCGCGAGCGGCGAAGGTCTCCGGGTAGATTTCGTGCGGTGGCCGATTCACCAACTCGCGTGCCAGGTTGATCGCATCTCCCAGGATGCGACCTCGTTCGGTGGCTGCCGAGACGGTGCCGATGTCGCTTCCCGGCGGCAACACGATCTGTGCAGCCGCGAAGGGAAATCGAGAACGCTCGGCCTTGTACAAGTCCTGCCCTTGCGAGCCGACGACCAGCGCGGTGGCCAACACTTCGACGGCCCGCTCGCGTGAAAGCACACCGAGTTGCTCCGGAACACAGACCGCGACTCGAATGTCCTTCTTGGAGGACACCTGCCGCGCGGCGGTCATCGCCACTTTGTCCCAACGGGCAACCGACAGCTCGCTCGGCAAACCGAGTCCGACGAGCAACATGCGAGTTGCCTTCAACGTCGGCGTGTCCGGAACAGACAGCAGTTCCGCGAGCTTTCCGGTGAGATCACCCGCTTCACGCAGCCGGCTGAGCTGTCCCTGCAAAGCGTTGTCGAGCGAGACCAACTCATTGGACCACTCGCCCCCTTCGGGAACTCCGACAATCAGCCAGTCCGCATCAACGTCTCGCGCGGCCGCGCTGACAATTTGCAAATTCATGATGACTCCCTCACCAACCCGAAGCGTCAGCGAGGGCGAGCGCTTCGTAAACCGACCAATTCGGCGATCTGTGAAGCGTCCGCCCTCGCTGACGCTTCGGGTTAGTGTGTCATCACGTCGCACGCCGACGATGACTCACTGCGGTAGCCTGTCGCGTGGAGCACGTCATTTCAAGCGAAGCCCGACGGCGACCACATTCAGCGCGTTCCGACGGGAACGATTTGCGTCGCTTCGTAGACCGGTTTGCCGAGACGATCTCGTTGAGCCGGATCAAATTCTCCCTCAACGCTCACGGCTTGGCCGCTGCGGAGGAATCGGAAGTGCTCAGGATTCTTGAGCGTGACTTCGCCACCGAATTGGTCATTGTCGTCCGGTGACTGGCTGTAGATCAGATGCCAAACCTTGCG
>QWQF01000181.1 GCA_003669125.1 Planctomycetota bacterium | reverse complement strand
GCTTCCTGCGGACCTGCCGGCTCACCCCGGCCCCGCCGAAGGCAGTCAGGCGGCCCAAAGCCTCATCAACAGCAGCAGTCCGCCCCGATTTTGCCAAAAACAGGAACAAACGGGAGCCGTCCGGCCAAGTTTTGCGCAATAGAGCAACAAACGAGAGCCGTCCGACCTGATTTTGCGCAACAGAGAGGCAAACGGGAGCTGTCCACCCAAGTTTTGCGCAACAGAGCGGCAAACGAGAGCTGTCCGGCCTGATTTTGCGCAAAACCGAGACAAACGAGAGCTGTCCGTCCAAGTTTTGCGCAGAAGAGGGCCAAACTGGAGCTGTCCGCCATGCTTTTGCGCAAAATCGTGACGCAAAAGACTTTCCTGTTGAACGTTATGTCGTTCTGCCAATTTTGCACCCACAAACCGACCATTTGGGACGCACATACGGAAGCACGACACGCCAGCGAGTGGTCAGATTCGGAAAAAGGTGGGCCGTGGGCTATTGGCAATCGGCAACGTGTCCGCATTCTCCAAGCATCAGCCCCCCAGAGTCCCGCTGAACCGAACTTTCACACTGGTGCGGATTCCGCCGCGCGGAGTGAAGTCGGCCACGATGGTCATCCAGCGTGGCTGCGTCGCCGCAACCAGATCATCGAGGATGCTGTTCGTCACGCTTTCGTAGAACGCTCCGTGATTGCGGTACTGCTGGAGATACAGCTTCAGCGACTTCAGCTCAAAGCACTGTCGATCCGGGACGTAAGTGATCGTCAGCGTGCCAAAATCCGGCTGACCCGTCTTCGGGCAGACCGACGTGAACTCCGGGCAGACCGTCACGATCTCGTAGTCGCGCTGCGGGTACGGATTGTCGAACGTCTCCAAGATCGTTCGTGAAATATCGCTCATGGCAGAATGACCTCCGATGCCGTTGGCTCCTGGAGAGAAAAAACCCGGACCAAAGTGGTCCGGGTCATTTGCAGATTTCACACAACCGAACGTCGAAGAATTACTTCTTCTCTTCTGGCTTCTTCTCTTCAACCTTCTTCACTTCTGGCTTCTTCTCTTCGACCTTCTTCACTTCTGGCTTCTTCGCTTCAGCCTTCTTCTCGGCTGGCGGGGGCGGAGCGGCCGATTCTTCGTAGGGCTTCTTGGCCGGAGCCGGGGCGGCTGCGGCCGGAGCCGTAGCAGCGGCTTGAGCTTGGCAGCAGGTCTGAGCGACCGGCTGGCAGCACTTCACTTTGACCTTCTTGCACTTGACCGGTTTGCAGCAGTCTTTGGCTTCGGTCACTGCGGGCAGCAACGCCGCTCCGGCAACCAGGCACCACAACACGCGCTTCATGGAATCGTCTCCCTGTTCTGGAAAAGTCTTTCGTGAGTGTGTCACGACCTTCACGGCGAAGCCAAGCGACCTTCGTTTGTCCACCGAAGACCATCTCCGGCTCGTTCGCCACATTTTGGGACGACAACATGATGAAAGCTGACTCGACCAGCGGCAAGGGTGCGCGTCGGGCTTCCAGCGGATGTCATCCACGGTGAATGCGTCGTGACGATTGGATTGGAGTGATGTGTTTCGTCACCAATTGACGGAGCGTGTGCGTTCAATTCTCTGATCACTGTGTCATCATCGTGGCGACTCGCTTCACGCCAACCGCGTCTCGAACTCCGATTCCGTCAACACCGGCACGCCCAACTCCTGAGCCTTAGTCAGCTTGCTCCCTGCGTCCGCACCCGCGACGACGAACGACGTTTTCTTCGAGACGCTACCGGACGGCTTGCCGCCGTGTTGATGAATCAGCTCTTGAATTTGATCGCGTGTGAACGTTGTCAGCGTTCCCGTCACGACGATGGTCAGTCCTTCCAATTTTCGCGGTTGAGCCTCGGCGGGACGTTCGGGAAGCGGCTCTCCGAAATTCAGGCCGAAGCCTCGCAACTCTTCGATCAATTGACGGCCGGATTCCGACGCGAATTCTTCGTGAATCGACTTCGCAATCACGTCACCGACTTCATCGACCGTCGCGAGTTGTTCTTCGCTTTGCCGCATGATCTCGTCGAGCGTGCCGAAGCGATCCGCCAGAAGCTGCGCGGTGCGCGTGCCAACATGCCGGATGTTCAACCCGACCAGCAGCCGCCACAGCGAACGGGATTTCGACTCTTCAATGCCCTTGAGCAAGCCATCCGCCGACTTCTCTCCCATGCGATCGAGAGCCAGCAGCTCGTCGCGTCGGTCGCACAGCCGATAGACATCCGGCAGCGATTGGACGAGTCCGCTGTCGGTCAGTTGTTCAACCAATTTGATGCCGAGTCCCTCGATGTCCATCGCCCCGCGCGAGGCGAAGAACCGCAACCACTCGCGAAGCTGGGCCGGACACTGCGGATTCGGGCAGCGGATGTAAACGCCCCCCTCGTCTTGGACCGCCTCGGCGTTGCAGACCGGGCAGTGAGTCGGAAACGCAAACGGCTGCTCGCTGCCGTCACGACGATGTTCCTCGACGCGCACGACGTGCGGGATGATCTTGCCCGCTTTCTCGACGACAACCCAATCACCGAGCCGCAGGCCGAGCCGTTCGATCTCGTCGCGGTTGTGCAGACTCGCCCTCGAGACGGTCGTGCCGGCGATTTCCACCGGCGTGAGGTGCGCGACCGGAGTCAGCGCTCCTGTTTTTCCAACCTGTACTTCGATCTGTTCGAGCTGCGTCGTCGCCTCGTACTTCTCCCACTTGTAGGCCACGACCCAGCGCGGTGCTTTGCTCGTTCGGCCGAGCTGCTCGCGCTGATCCAGCGAATCGACTTTGATGACCAGCCCATCGACCTCGAAGTCCAGCGAGTGCAGTTCGTCCATCAACTGATGAGCGTAGTCCAGCGTCGCGTCCATGTTCGGCAGCGTGGCGACGCACGGAGTCGTCGGCACACCCCAGCGTCGCACCGCCGCCAGGAATTCGTGATGCGTTTGATACTCCGCACCTTCGTTGTACCCGACGCTGTGCGCGAAGAACCGCAGTCGCCGAGCGGCGCACAATTTCGGATCGAGCAGTTTCAACGCCCCCGCGCAGGAGTTGCGAGGATTCGCAAACGGCTCTTCGCCAGCCCGGATTTGTTCCGCACGAAGATACGCGAAGTCGGAGTTCGCGATGTACGCCTCGCCCCGAATCTCGATGACCGGCGGAACGTCGTCTCCTTCCAGCCGCAGCGGCACGCCGCCGATCGTCCGCGCGTTGTTCGTGACGTCGTCCCCCTTCCGGCCGTCGCCGCGAGTCACCGCCGTCGTCAGCACGCCGTGCTCGTAGATCAACGCCAGCGAGACGCCGTCGATCTTGAACTCGATCGTGTACGCCGGCTGGACTCCCTCGCCCAACCCCTTGCGAACGTCCGCATCGAACTTGCGGACGCCGGCTTCCTCGTAGACGTTCTCGATCGACAGCATCGGCACGCGATGCTCGACCTGAGTGAAACCCTCGATCGGTTCGCCGCCGACTTTGTGAGTCGGACTGTCGGGAGCATCCATTTCGGGATGCTCGTGTTCGATCTCCCGCAAGCGATTGAGTAGCCGGTCGTATTCGAGGTCCGAAATCTCCGACTTCGCCTCGACGTAATACAACCGATTGTGCCGCCACAGCTCGGCTCGCAGGTGCTCGACTTCCGCCTTCAATCCCGACATGCGATCCCTTCAACCTCATCGGTCACGTTGCGAGTTTAATCGAAATGCCTGACCATCTTCATCGCTTCAAGATCGGGCGGAGCTCGCTGACGAACTTCTAGGAGATCAACCTCGTTCGACGAAAGCGAACGAGCCACTTTGCTGCCGCCATCTTTGAGAATTGTCCGTTGTGATTCCCGGCCCGTTCATGGCATCATGCTACCCAATCAGGCTCTGCGAAATGATTGTTTGCTGAGGGAACGAGCGATGCGTCGTCGAGAAGTTCTCGGAATTGGTGGCATGGCTGGGCTGACCGCGAGCCTTCCGTCTTGGCTGCACGCTCAAGAACACGCGGGATTGCGGACGCCGAATGAAAGTCGCATGTTCGGCAAGGCGAAGTCGGTGTTGATGCTTTTTCTGTCGGGTGGGCCGCCGCAGCATGAGACGTTTGATCCGAAGCCGGATGCTCCGACAGAAATTCGCGGGCCGTTCAATCCGATCAGCACGTCGGTGCCGGGGATTCAGTTTTGCGAGTTACTGCCACGTACCGCGCTGCGAGCACATCGGCTGGCGGTTATCCGGTCGATGTTCACGAACAACAACATTCACGGGGGCAGCGGCTATTGGGTGCTGACCGGTCGGCAACTGCCATCCGGCGATGGCGAGAATGCTCAGCCGACCGATTGGCCGAACCTCGCATCGATCGTGAAGCTGCTGCGGCCGAGCGAACGCCTGCCGTCGCTCTCGGCGGTCAGCCTGCCGGAGCTGTTCATCGGCAACGGCGGGAACATCGAAGCCGGGCAGTTCGGCGGCATCCTCGGCCCTCAGTGGAGCCCGGAGATGATCGAGTGCAAGCCGGCTGACAAAAACTTTCAGCTCGGCGGGATGTACTCGCCGCGCGTCCCCGGCGAGCAGATGCGGCAGCGGGTGTCGTTACTCGACGCGCTGGGCCGCACGTTCGACGGCTCGCCGCGCAGTGCGGTCGTGCAAGTGCATGATCGAGTGACGCAACAGGCGGTCGAGTTACTGACGTCAGGTGGTGCTCGACAAGCCTTCAATCTGCACGAGGAATCAGACTCTATGCGCGATCGCTACGGCCGCTACCCGTGGGGACAAAGCGTGCTGCTCGGTCGGCGTCTGATCGAGGCGGGCGTCCGGTTCGTGACGGTCAACTGGCCGCGCATTCCCGGCGATCGAGGCGTCGATAACCCGCTGTGGGACACGCACGCTCGCAACGCCGATCGGATGGAAGATGTGCTCGCCCCGCAATTCGACGTGACCTTCGCCGCGCTGCTGGATGATTTGCAGGAGCGCGGCTTGCTCGACGAAACACTGGTCGTCGCCGTTGGCGAGTTCGGCCGCACGCCGCGAATCAACGCGAACGGAGGCCGCGACCATTGGGGGCCGGTGATGAACGCGGTGCTCGCCGGAGCCGGCATCGCCGGAGGTCAGGTCTACGGCAGCAGCGACAAGCAAGGAGCGCATCCCGCCACCGATCCGGTCGATGCGGGACATCTCGCCGCGACGATTTTTCATCTCGTCGGCATCGACACGCAGGGGACGTTCCGCGATCGCGTCGGCCGCGAGCTCCGCATCACCGACGCCGAACCGCTCTTCAAGTTGCTGGGTGATGAGCCGCGCACGGCACAGCACGCGATCTCAACCGGCGACCTCGCCCGCGTCCCGCCGTTCCGCGACGGCTCGTTGCGGCATCCCGATTTTTCAGCGAGCGAAACGCTGCTGCCCACCGACGCTCCCGCCAGCCCGAAAGGTTGGCGAGCTGCGCCGCTCGTCGAACTGCCGACATCGCCATTTGGTGCGCGGCTTCTGCAGCCACATGCCACGCTCGGACTTTGGTCGAATCCTGCCAACACAGCAGCGACGATCCCGGCTCAAGCGCAAGCGATCCTCGCGCAGCAAATCCTTGATCCTCAAGCTGGACACTTCACAGCGAAGGCGATCGTTGGCGGCGACGGCTCGAAGCGAGAAGCCTTCGAGCAATTCTTTCTCAAACATTTCCGTTGTCGGCTGACGCTGTTCCGGTTCAACGAGCCGTCAAAGTCGGCACTGCAACGGACGGAACTGGCGTCGATCGAATTCGCACCGACCTGGCTCGACGCGCAACAGTCGAACTGGCAAACCGTCACGCTTGAGAAGCAACTCGCGCCCGCCGCACTCGGAGCAAACTTCTCGTTCGGCTTAGGGATCGGAGTCGCGCTCATCATCGAACGCAAAACCGAAGGACCGGTTCCCGTGGCCGCCGATCTGGGAGACGCCTTCGTGCGTGTCCAACAGATCGACGTGGAATTTCGAGGCTGGCAAATCGCCTAACTTTACGAAAAGGTCTGACCATGAATGAGTCGTTGGATTCTGAAGACGTCGTCGAGATCGCGGAGTTGGCGGAGTCCGGCACGACATGGGGCACCATCATCGGGCGTGTGCTCCTCGCCGGGTTGGTGGTCCTTTTGGCCATCGAAGCTCACGGAAAATTCGGCTACGACCGCACCTTGACGACGCTACGAACGAACGCTTCCAAAGTCATGGGCGAGGCGATCCATGGAGGTCAGCCTGAACTGGAAGAGTGGACCATGCCGCTCGCCGAGGCTGAGAAGTGTGTCAGCGGCTTTCCCTCGAAGACTCGCAAGACGGTCTTGTCGTCACCCATTGTTGTGCTGAAGTGGTTCAGTCTCTTCAAGACCTACGTCATTCAGTTGCATCTGGACGATGGCGACATCGTGATCTCGTTGACCACCGACGATGGCGAATAACGAGCGCGGCGGGCAGAATGTCGTAGTCGCGAAGCGCGGACTCGACGCGATCCCAGCCGACCGAAGTCGCGACGTCGAAGGTTCGCGGTCCCTTTTCGATCCGCTCTTCGCGACACGCGAAATTGCGGAACCAAAAGAACTGCTGCTCGCGAAAGAACGCAAACCGGATCCAACGGCTGCAACTCGGTCGTTGACATGAGCGTGGTCCTCGAAACGAGTCGAAAGGGGCGAACCGCCTCACAAGCCGAGGAGCCGCAGGCCGGCGAAACCCTTCACCGAGATTTTCTGAAGTCGACCGGACGCTCACGTCTGGTCTGCGGTCGTTTGGATTGCAGCCGTCGTGCTCGGTAGACTCCCGCCCCTCGGCCGTCGTGGCCAGTTCCAACATTCACGCAAGGAACCCGGAGATGTTGACCTCATGAAATCCATCCCTTTGGGGACCAGTTTGGTCTGCGCCGTTTTTGCTCTGGGCTGTGGCGAATCTGCCAAGCCGCCGATGAAGGTTTCCTCCGAACGTCCCGCAGCGACGACCGTCAGCGAGGAGTCGGCGACGACGCCCTCGAAGAACGAGGCAGTGTCCGAAGCCGCTGCGCCGCTGAAGTCGCGGAGCTTCACGTTTCACTACCGCTTCAAAGTCAAAGACCTCAAGCCCGCGGACGACGCTGCGAACTCCGTCGTCAAAGTCTGGCTGCCGTCCGCTTCGGCCAGTGATGACCAAACCGTCAAACGGCTTGACGCGACCGCTCCGGGCGAAATCGCCGAGAACACCGACGACCAATTCGGGAACCGCATCCTGTTCTTCGAGACCACGATTCCGGAGAGCGGCGAGTTCAGCGTCGATGTCCCCTACGAGATTACTCGCCGCGAGGTGCTGCGCGGACCGTCGCGGGCTGCTGATCCCGCTGCGGAGAAACTTGACGAGACCCGACGCAAGTTTTTCCTGCGGGCCGATGCGATGGTCCCGACCTCCGGCAAGCCGCTGAAGCTGCTCGACATGATTGAGTTGGTGCAGGACAAGTTCGCCTGCGCGCGGCAGATTTACGACATCGTCGACAATCACGTCGCTTACAAAAAAGAGGGGACCGGCTGGGGACGCGGCGACACGAATTGGGTCTGCGACAGCCGCTACGGCAATTGCACCGACTTCCACAGCCTTTTCATCTCGCTGGCTCGGTCGCAGGGATTGCCGGCACGATTCGAGATTGGATTCTCGATCCCGACCGACAAACCGGAAGGCTCGATCGCCGGCTATCACTGCTGGGCGTGGTTCTACAACGACGAGCGCGGCTGGGTGCCGGTCGATATTTCGGAGGCGGACAAGAACCCGATGATGAAGGACTACTACTTCGGCGGCCTGACCCCAGATCGCGTGACGTTCACGGTCGGCCGCGATATCTCGCTGGTCCCGAAGTCCGAGAGTCAGCCGCTCAATTTCTTCGTCTATCCGCACATCGAAGTCGGCGGGAAAGTGCTGCCGAAGGAAAACATCGAACTGCAAATCGCGTTCAAAGATCAGGCGTGATTGCGGAGGTCACTTCGGCAGTTCGCGAATCCAGCGTTCGATGAGTTCGACCGCCTCGGCATCGACGATGTTCGAGGCGATGTGCGGCATGCGACCCAGGCCGAGCTTTTTCATCCGATGCAGAACCATCGAGCGGGCCGGATCGCCGGGGACGAGGACTTTCGGATCGGACAGTTCGAACAAACCTTGTCCCGGACGGACGCCGACCGTGCCGGTTTCCGCGAGTGGCAGTGACGCGAGCAGAATGAACTCCGCATTGCCGCCACCCCACTTGCGATGACAGTGCGAACAGTTCGCATGCAAGTACGATCGCGCGCGGGCATCCAGCGTTTGTTTCGAGTCGTGGTAATCGACGAGCACTTTCCCCAGTCCCGTTGCGTCGGAGGGGATCGGCTTCGTGAAGTAGCCGAGTTCGTCGAGATGCTTCAACTGGTTCTTCCGCTTGCCGTCGCCGAAATCGAAGTCGCGATTCAACTGCTCGGTCGTCGCGCCGAGCACATACTTCGCCGCCATCGTGTGACACAACGCGCATTCGGCGCGGCTGGGAAAGTGCCACTTCTGTTCGCGGACGCCGTTCGGGGCGGACTTGTCTTTGATTTTGAAGACCCGATCCAAGCCCTTCGCGTCGAGCAGTTCGGCATCGGTTTGCTCGTCGTTCCAGACGTACGTGTAGCCGTTCCAAACTTGAGCACCGTACTCGTCGTCGTTGCCGGGCATCTTGATGTGGTGCAGCAGCCGAGTCTCCAGCCGCCGCACGCTTTTCGGATTGCCCGGTTCGGTTTCCAGCGAGAACGTCTTCACGAACACGGTCCCATCCGGAAATCGCCAGCCGGGCATGTTGCCGGGAGCTTGAGCTGGATACGTCACCGCATCGAACTCAATCTTGGCGTCGCCGGGGACGGCCATGAACCGATCTTTGATCGCGCCGTCCGACCACAGCGGAGCGACCACGTCGTACGGAATGACTCCGGCCGCGGGCTTGTGATCTTTGACGTTTGCGAACAGGCCGGTCTCGCTGAGCTTGCGCGGGAACTGCGGCGCGTCGGACTTCGGTGGCGGCGACGGCATCAGTCGATGCAGCCCACCTCCGGCGAAGTCCACGAACAGAATCTCGCCGGCCGCGTCTTGGATGATCTCGACGATGCGGACCTGCGTGTCGCAGAGTTCACGATGTTCCGTGACTTTCTTGGACTTGGTGTCGTACCGCAGCATCCAGACTTTGCCGGTGTCGTAGTCGCCGTAGATGTAGGCCCCCACGAGTTCCGGCAATCGTTTGCCGCGATAGACCCAGCCACCGGTGATCGAACGAAAGTCCGAATGCGGGTGCTCGACGATCGGCGCGACGAATTCGGCCGGCCCCTTCGGTCGCTCCGGCCGAAAGGGATGCGCTCCTTCGCGAACGCTCCAGCCGTAGTTCCCACCCTTCTGGATCAGGTAGACCATCTCCCACAAGTCTTGCCCGACCTCGCCGCCCCACATCTGGCCGGTCGGCGCGTCGAACGAAAACTTCCAAACCTGCCGATGCCCAAACGACCAAATTTCGCCGCGAGCTTTCGCGTTGCCGACGAAGGGATTGTCCTTCGGAATGCTGTAGGCTCGATCGCTGGTCGGATGGTCGATGTCGATGCGCAAGATCGCGCCGAGTAAGTCGCTCAGATCTTGTCCGGTCTGCAACTCGTCCGCGATGCCGCTGCCGTCGCCCGTCACGAGGTACAGCATCCCGTCCAAACCAAACCGCACGCACCCGCCGTTATGCCCACCCGACGGCCATTCGAGGATCAGCTTTTCGCTCGCAACGTCGGCGGTGAGCGACTCGCCGCGCGCGACGGTCAGCCGAGTCAGCCGGCTCCCATTCGGTGACGGGTTGGCAGGATCAGCAACGCTCGTGACGAACAGGAATCCGTTCTTCTCAAACTGCGGATGCGCGACGATGCCGTAAACCGTTCGCTTCAAATCGACGACCAGTTGCGGTTGCGGTTCCTTGCTCGACGCATCGAGCACCCAAATCTTCCCCGGCCGTTCGGCGACCAGCAGCCGCTTCGATCCGGGGATCAAGCCCGCCGACAGCGGCTCGAACAACTTGAGCTTCGGATACGCCAGCTCCAACCGATACGGATCAGGCGGCTCGGCCGAACCGACCACTTTCGAGGTCGTCCACAACGCACGCTCAGCCGCATTCGCGAGCGTGCCGCACATTACCAGAGCCACAACAACTGCAAGCCGAGTGCATCGCCAGCGCATGATCGCCTCCGTCGCAACGTGATCGAACGAAACGGACGGTGAGTCTATTCCGTCGAGACGCACGATCTCCAGCGACAAGGCAAGCAACGTCCGAAGCTACGGCTTCGGCATATCCGTTTTGATGTGCAGGTCGCGGAGTTGCTTGGTATCGACATCCGATGGCGCACCGGTCATTTGGTCGGCGGCCTTCTGTGTCTTCGGGAAGGCGATGACTTCGCGAATATTGTCGTTGCCGAGGAACATCATCACCCAGCGGTCCAACCCCAACGCGATGCCGGCGTGCGGCGGTGCTCCGTGAGCGAGTGCTTCGAGCAGGAAGCCGAAGCGGTCTTGAGCGACCTCCGGCGTGACGCCGATGAAGTCAAAAACTTGTTGCTGCACTTCGGGATTGTGAATTCGGACGCTGCCGCTGGCCGCTTCGTAGCCGTTGCAGACGAGGTCATACGACTGAGCACGCACACGGCCGGGATCGGTCTTGAGGTACGGCAAATCCTCTTTGACCGGATCGCAGAACGGATGATGTTCGGCGTCCCACTTCTGTTCCTCTTCGTTCCAGCCGAAGAGCGGAAATTCGAGAACCCACGCGACCTTCATGTCCGTCGGTTTGTAGAGGTTCAACTCTTTCCCAAGCCGGTTGCGTAGCGCGGCGAGCGCAGCCGACGTCACCTTGCTGCTGTCGGCGACGCACAGAATCAGGTCGCCGTTCTCGGCTCCGAACTTGGAGATGATCTCGTTGAGCTGATCGTCGGTGAAGAACTTCGTGATCGACGATTCGAGTTTGCCGTCCTTCATTTTGAAGAAGGCCAGCCCTTTCGCGCCGTAGATTTTGACGAACTCAGTCAGCTCGTCGATCCCTTTGCGGCTGTACTTGTCGGCAGCGGCTTTTGCGCACAGGCCGCGGACACGGCCGCCGCTGGCGATCGTGTCTTTGAAAACTCCGAAGGTCGAGTCCTTCACGATTTCGCCGAGGTCTTGCAGTTCCATGCCGAACCGCAGGTCGGGCTTGTCGTTGCCGAAGCGTTCCAGCGACTCGCGATGAGTCAGCCGAGTCAGCGGCAGCGGCAATTCCTCGCCGCGAATCTCTTTGAAGAGGTGGGCCATCAAGCCGTCGATCGTGCGCAGGATGTCTTCTTGCTCGACGAACGCCATCTCGACGTCGATCTGCGTGAACTCCGGCTGTCGGTCGGCGCGCAGGTCTTCGTCGCGGAAGCAGCGAGCGATCTGCATGTAGCGGTCGAAGCCGGCCATCATCAGCAACTGCTTGTAAAGCTGCGGCGACTGCGGCAGCGCATAAAACTGTCCCGGATGCACGCGGCTGGGGACGAGATAATCGCGGGCACCTTCCGGCGTACTCTTGCCGAGCATCGGCGTTTCGATTTCGAGAAACTCTTGTTGGTCGAAGTAGTCCCGCACCGCCTTCGTCATTTTGTGCCGCAGGATCATCGCCTTCTGAAGCTGCGGACGTCGCAGGTCGATGTAGCGATACTTCAGCCGCAACTCTTCGTTGGGCAGCGTCGAGGAACCCGGCTCGAACGGCGGGACTTTCGACTTGTTGAAAAGCTCGATCTTCGCCGCTTCGACTTCGATCTTGCCGGTCGCGTGCTTCGGGTTCTCCAGTCCCTCGCCGCGTGGCGAGACTTTGCCGGTCGCCCCGATGACGAACTCGGATCGCAGCGTCTGAGCGATCTCGAACGCCGCCGCTTGATCGGGTTCGATGACAATTTGCGTGATGCCGTACCGATCTCGCAGGTCGATGAAGATCAATCCGCCGTGATCCCGCCGCGAATCGACCCAGCCACTGACCGTGACTTCTTTGCCGACATCGCCAATCCGAAGCTCGCCACAAGTATGAGTCCGCAGCACGATCCCCAGTCCTTCCAGAAATGGCGATTTCCGACCGCCGAAGTTGATCATTCGTCTTGAGCCAGTGATTCCGGGCGGAGATTATAGGTCATGGCAAAACCCCGCAACGGCGGGCGAGTCGGACGCTCACACACTTCGGACGCCTCAATCATGCGAACTTCCACTGCGCGACGATGAACTGGGCTTGTGATTTTCTTCGCAAGTCTCTGTCAGATGGCAACGGCCGACGACAACGTTTTGGGATTGCCGGCATCCAAAGGATGCCGAGCGTCCAGGTGCGGTTGTGCTGCATGGTGGTGGACGAATTTCCGAGGACGTCTTCGACCGCTTCGTCGAATTGGCCGGAGGCAATGACGCTCCGATCGTGCTTGTGCCCTCGGCCGGTTGGCGGCCGAGCGATTATCCAAACGAAGGGGCGTTCCTCGAAGTCATGCGGTCGCGTTTGAGCTCGTGGGTCGCCTTGGCGACCAGCAAACGGATCAAGCGGTTTCAGTTTCTCTACCCGATTCACCCAAGGCCGCGGAGTCCGCCGTCTTCGTGAAGCCCTTGGAAACTGCGACCGGCGTGTGGTTCTCAGGCGGAGATCAAACTCGGCTGAACTATCGCTTCGTGGGTGACTACCCGAACCAGACAAGATTTCAGGTCGCCGTGCGGCAAGTGCTGGAACGAGGCGGAGTCGTCGGCGGGACATCTGTGGGAACGGCCGCCATGCCAGAGATCATGACACTGTGGCAGCAGTACGAAGACTACGACGCTCCCGCGACCGCCGTGGCCGCTTACGGCTTGGGTCTCTTCAGCAACGCAATTGTCGAGCAACATTTCGACGCACGCGGCGGCAGACTGGAACGCTTCACCGGATTGCTGCGAGACAGCGACAAGCTGAATCGCCTCGCGGGCCGCAACGGAGTCGGAAGCACCATGTTGGGATTGGCGATCGAAGAACGCTCTGCCTTGATCGTGCGTGGTGATCGTTTGGAAGTGCTCGGCAACGCCAACTCGCATGTCTTTGCGAAGTCCAATCAGGGCAAGACGCTGACCTGGCACGAACTGGGCACTGGCGAGTCGGCTCGGCTCCGGCGAGACGAATCCGGCACCGTGGAATTGCTGCGAAAGTAGAATAGCTACTCCGTCATTTCCCAAAGTTGCAGCACTTTGTGGTAGCCGGAGGTCAGTACGAACTTGCCGTCGGCGGAGATCGCGACCGCCTGAGCGGCGATGGTGTCCACCGGCCATTGGTCGATGACTTGGTTCTTGTCGACGTCCCAGACGACGACCTGTTTGTTCGATGAATCCGCGACGACGACTCGTTTGCCGTTCGCCGAGATCGCGAAGCTGCCGTTCGGCGAGGGACGCACCGCGATGTTCGTGGCTTTGGTCGGGTTGTCCAAAGAGATCACGTCCAGGCTGGAGAGGCTCTTCACGAAGACTCCGCGTCCGCCTTCCGCAGTGAGCCGTGCGTGGTAGTAGCTGCCTCCGCCGGGAGCCAGCGGTTCGGTCTTTTGAAGATTGCCCGTGCTGGGGTCGTAGTGGAACAACTGCTGGCCGTCGGTCGCGATCAACGTCTGGCCGTCAGGAGTCAGCATGACTGCTTTGCTGTTTCCGCTTTTCGGTTGCCACTCATTCAACAGCTTGCCAGAGGCCAGATCCCAGCCTTGCAATCGAAGGAAGCCGAACCCGAAGTAGACTCGTTGGTTGTCGGACGAGAACGTCATGCACGACGGCGCGAAGCGGTCGATCTTCGGTTGCAGCACGATTTTCTGGGTGTCGAGATTCCAGACGCAGGCTTCCGTCAGTGTCCCGCCGCAGACCAATTTCCCGTCGGAGGAGACGTTGAGAAACTGGACGTTCTGCTTCAGCCCTTCGAGCCGCGCGATCGGTTCCACTTGTTTGGCATCGAAGACCAACACCGGCCCTTCGTGAGTCGAGACGAGTGCACGCTGTCCGTCCGGAGTCAGCTGCACGGCCTGAACCAGAATCGTCCCAATTCCCGTGAAGCGACGCAGCAACTTCGCCTTCTTCGGCCCCGCCAGCTTGTCGAGTTCTTCCGCGGCTTTCTGTGACTGTTGACGCACATTGGCCGCCTGGCGTTCCTCGGCCTGCTGGCGTTCACCAGCGATGACTTGCGGATCGGTGTATTGGAACTGCATTTGGAACGGCACGCGGATCGTTCCGTTCTCGAAATTGCGAGTCAGCTCGAGCTTCATTTCGGCGGAGTGCGGCATCGCGTCCTTCCGATGAAATCGCCAGTCTCCTTCCCCCTTCAGCATCAGGTACGGACTGTTGACGTTGTCGAGCGTCTTGAGTTCGTAGCTCTTCTTGATCGAGAGCACGTCGGCGGCTTCCTGGCCGAGCGTGAAGGTCGTGCTTTCCTGCGCCGGAAAGACGGTCTCTTTGGGCTGATTGGCGAAAGGCCCGAACGGCGGGCGTCGGATTCCGCGAGCTCGCAGTCGCGCCAGCGGGTCGTTGGGGTCTTGCTCGATGCGCGTGACGGAAGTTTGCTCGCTGCGGCCCCAGGTCGTTTGCCCAGACGGATTCAATGGTGCGAGCGCCACCAAGCCCACCGGACCCATGCAAAACGGAAGCTGCTCTTCGCCGGTCAACTGCACGATCTCGCCGAACTCATCGAGCGTGATCGTTCCGCGACCGCGAGCGGAGCCGGGAATTGAAACGCGAAACGTCCGCTTGCCGGGAGCATCGAGCTGCGTGGTCGAGAAATTCGCTTCGTAGGCCAGTGTCGTCCGATTGCCGCTGGCTCCGGCAACCACTTTGACGAGTGCCACCGACGGACTGACTCGCGAAGCGAGCGTCGGGCCGTCGAGCATTTGCTCCGACGTGCCGGCCACGATTTTCGCTCCGGATTTTTGCAGCAGCGACTTCACGTCGTTGATGGGTCGCGCGAATCCAACCGTCGAAACCGTCGGACCTGCCAGCTTCGCACAGGCGACACCGATCACCTCGCCCGCTTCGTTGACGATCGGCCCGCCACTGTTCCCCGGATTGAT
>QWQF01000006.1 GCA_003669125.1 Planctomycetota bacterium | reverse complement strand
TGGGCCAACTCTTGAAGCTCGATTTACTTTCCGCCGCGTTTCGGCTTCTTGTCGTCATCGCCCTTCTTGGGAGGGTCGGAACGTTTCGGAGGTTCACTCTTGGGAGGTGCGACCTTGGCCTTTGGCGGCTCGACTCTCGGTTGGACCTTTGGAGGCTCGACTTTCGGCTGCACCTTGGGAGGCTCGACTTTCGGCTGCACCTTGGGTGATTCGACGCGCGGAATGGATTTGGGTTCTCCCGGTTTCGTTTTCAAGTCCGGCGAAGATTGCCCGCCAACTGCCCGACCAGTTTTGGGACGTTCCATTTTGGGAAGATCCTTGCGATCAATCGGTGCCGGAGCGGCAACTTGTGAGGGAGTCTTCGGTGCCTCTGCGGCCAGCTTCCCAGTGGTCATCGTGGCCTTTGGGAGCTTGAGTGTTCCGCCTCGCGTCGGCCGCTGGTTAGCCCTCTCCTTGGCAGAATCTTCCGTCTGGAGCTTCAGCGTTGCGTCCGGCGACTTGCCGGTCACTGCGGGCTTCAAATTGCCTGGGGTCGGCGGATCGACTTTTGCACCGTCCGTCACTTTGCCTTTGAGGTCCGGATTCAATCCGTCTTTGCCGAAGTCCTTCTTGTCGCCTCGGTCGGGATCGACCTTCGCGAGCTTTTCGGACTTGGCTCGATCGCGACTCAGGTCTCGCAGTTGTCTTGATTCGCGAAACTGCGTCCGCTTGTGATCTTGAGTGACCGGCTTCAACGCGACGGGCCGATCGCTCTGCGTCGCTGCCGTTGCCAACGTCTGGCCCAGCAACGATTGCTGGCCGATCTGCGACGGCTTGCTGCCGAGGCGACTCGCGAACTGTTGTTGATCGTGAAACGTTCGTCGCGGACGATCATCGACATGGCTGTCGTAGTGGGAATGCCAATGCGACATGCGAGCCGAATAATCGAAGTGGTCGTGATGCCGATAATGCACGTTGTAGTGCGTCAGCAGCGGATCCCAATGACCGGGATGCGAATGCCAACGGGACCAAGGACTCAGCCCCAAGGTGGCGTAGCTCGGCCCGTAGTAATCGCCGAAGTAGTAGTGCGAATACCGCGGTCGAACCCAGAAATGAACCAGCAGCGGCGTGCTCTCGACGACACACGTTGGCGAGTAGTAGTGCGTGGCGTACCAGTTGTTTCGACGGAAATAGACCGGCGCGAACAATTGGCCGCGAGTCCCGACTCGATAGTCCCAATATCCTGCCACGAACAGGCAGCCGCTGGGCGTCCACACCCAATGAGCGGGCACCCAGACCCAGTTCTCCTGATACGGATGCCAATAGCCGGGCCGCCAGCGATAGCCGACGTCGTGCCACATCCAACATCCCGGCACCCAAAAGTAACTGTCGTTGGGCGGCGGCGTATTCGGACCCGTCTCCAAAGATTCTGGCGGTGCGAGGCGGTACGCCAACTCATCTTGCTGGTCAGGAACCCACAGGCCGGAGACCCACTGCCAGTCGCCGTCCGCATCCGCGTCCACCCAATAGCCAGGAATCCAACGCAGCCCCGGAGGCAGCTTGCGCCAGATGCCGCTAACCCACAGGAAATCGTCGCGATCGTCGTCCCAGGCCCAGTACCCTGGAATCCAGACGACGTCGTCCCCTTCCGGTTTGAAGTCGGGAGCGACTTCCGCGATGTCTTCAGGAGGCTTTCGTGGAACGGTCAGCCCTGCTTCGGGATTCTTCGCGAGCGGTTCGGCGAATGCTTCGTGAACCGGACCGCGAGTCAAGACTTCGACGTCATCTTGCGACAACGCCTCGCGCGGCGGAGCGTCTGCCGACGGTGGAGGTGGCGGCGTCTCTTGAGCCAACGAACTCAGGACGATCATCGCCGCGAGGCAAAGACTTGCTCCCAGACGACCCAGCGCCTGCCAGCCTCGTGACCGTTGTGCGAGTGGCGTGTGTATTTTGTCGAGCATGTTGAAACTCCTTGGATCGCGGTCGACGAGTTCTCCAAAAGGCAATCGGAAATCCTCGGACATCGACTCGGACAATTATGTTGCTGTCGGCTTCAATCGGAAGACCAGTCCATTCATCCGCGAGATTTTCCAATGTTTTCGGGCAACCTCAGTTTCGCGGTTGCAAAATGCCGGCTGCCGTTTTTCGCGACGACGGCATGCGTGCGATGGGTCGGGACGAATCAGTGATCCTCGCAAACGTGGCTTTTCCAAACGCCGCGGAACTGCTGCAATGAGTCGCGATCAATCGGTGTTGGCCGGCCGCTGGAAGCGAATTGGTTCACGGGAGTTCTTCGATGCGACTGCTCGCTGGATTCTGTTTCTGTGGTTTGATGATCGTGTCGATGACCGGCTGCGGAACCAAGGCGGAACCTCGCCGAGTCGCGGTGCGCGGTTCCGTGATCGTTGGCGACAAACTCGTGCCAGACGCGACCGTTCGGTTTCTGCCGGAGCAAGGGAATGCCGGGCCAGTGGCGGTGACGGGGGTGAACGGCGGCTTGTACAAGTTCACGAAGTTGGATGGGCCGTATCCCGGCAAATACAAGGTGAGCGTGAATTTGGAACTCGGCAGTCTGTCGAAAATCGCCAGCGACGATCCGAACGCTCCGCCGCCGACAATGCAGTGGGAGCAAGACGTCACAGTTCCTGACCAAGAATCCGCGACTGAACACTTTCTTTGGAAAAGTGCCGAGCCGCAAAAATCCGAATCCAAACAGTAGCCATGTTCGGCCGAACGTGGCTACTTCACATGCTTCCTGGATGCTCGTTCGATCCATGCTGCAATCTTCTCGACGCTCCGCAACCGCTCGCCCGACCGGCTTCACGCTGATCGAGTTGCTGGTGGTCATCGCGATCATCGGAATGCTCGTCGCGCTGTTGTTGCCGGCGGTGCAGAGCGCTCGCGAGGCGGCGCGACGGTCGCAGTGCCAGAATAATCTCAAACAGATCGGCATCGGGCTACACAACTACCACGAAACCAACCGCTGCTTCCCGATGGGATCACACGTCCGGACTTACGCGTGGGGTAGCTTGCTGTCGCTGTTGCCTCACATTGAGCAACGCACCGCGTTTCAAACGGTTGATTTCAAGCCTCCGAATTGCTGTCTCTGGACAAAGCAGATGCAGGCCGCCAACAAGCCGGAACCGGCCACCGTGCGGATTCCGATCTACACCTGTCCGAGCGATCCGAGTTCCGGCAAGACGCTGCTCTCCGGTCCAACCGGGCCGCTCCCAATGTCGGGCGATTGCGGACGGCTTTACCCGGGCAACTATCTGGGCGTCTCCGGTGCCACCGGGATCGGCTATCCGGCTTGTTTCTTCAGCACCAGCGCGACGACGAACGGCACCGGGATGATGTTCACTCAAAGTTCGACGCGGCTGGATCACGTCAAAGACGGCACGTCGCAGACGCTGTTCTACGGCGAGCGTGGCTTGCCCAACGACCTCGGTTGGGGCTGGGTGATGTGCGGCGGTTCGGAATGCGAGCAATACCTCAGCCTGCAAAACGGATTGGTCCCGCCGAACAACCTGCCAACCACCAGCATCACCGTGAGCAACTATTGGAGTTGGCATCCGGGCGGTGTTCACTTCCTGCTGGTCGATGGCGGCACGCGATTCCTGAGCCTAAACGTGTCGTACAACACGCTCAAAACTCTCTCGACGAAGTCGGCCAGAGACTTGCCCGGCGAGTTTTGAACGCGGCGGACTCAGCCTGCATAATCGTTGCATCGCGTGCATTCGCGATCTGGAACGAGTCTCGATGACGCGGCGACCAACACGCTGCTTGCGGGACATCGGACTCTGATTAGCATAGTCCACGAGTGCTGCATGTGGTGCGGCACATGCTTTCGATCTCAATTACGGAGTGGTTTACCATGAAACGAATTGCCTTGTGCGTCTTGGCCGCTGCGATGTTGCTCGCCACGAGCAATCTCAGCCAAGCGGGCGATTGCAACAGTTGCTGTTCGCAAACGTCCTGCTTTCCAAAGTTGTCGCTGCCCAAAATGAATTTCCTGAAGTCGCTGTTCTCGATGGGCTGCAAATCGAAGTGCGAGCCTTCCTGTGCCACTCCAGCACCTGTGGAGCCCGCTCCGGCCGCAACCCCCGCTCCCGTCGAAGCGGCACCGGCTCCCAAGCCGCCCGCCGAATTGTCTCCGTCCGCAGCCGATAAGCCGAAGGCACCGAAGAAGTAGCCGCCGGTCGAATCTCAATGTTTCACAAGCCTGGCCTGTGATGTCACTCGTGGCGTCACGGGCCATTTTGTTTTGCTCCCCAGCGAGGCGGAAAGAGGCGTCGCTTAACAGCCCACAGCGTGAACCGTATCCTGACACCGAAGTTTCGTCCCGGTATCCGTGGGGGATGTGAAGATGTTTCGGCAGCGACTCTGGATTGCACTTTTGATTTTGGCGACGGGTGTGCTGATGCCATCGGCGACTCCGCGTGTCGCGGCGGAAGACACCGAGGCCGGCACGCGACAATTCGCCGTCGCCGTTGGATTCCAAAATCAGAAGCTCTACGACCAGGCCATCGACGAGTGGACCACGTTCATCAAGAAGTTCCCGAAGGACTCACGGCTCGACAAGTCTCACCATTACCTCGGCACCTGCCACTTGCAGGCGAAGCAGTATCCCGCTGCGATCGCCGCCTTTGAGACTGTGAGCAAGCAGTTCCCGAAATTTGAACTGCTCGATCAGTCGCTGCAAAACCTGGGGACCGCTTGGTACAGCCAGGCGCAGCAGTCGAAGAAGGGGGACGACTACGACAAGGCGGAGAAGGCCTTCAACCGGTTGCTGGAACAATTCCCGAAGAGTCCGCTGGCCGCGCACGCGCTGTTCTATCGCGGCGAGAGCTTGTACCAGCGGAACAAATGGGACGAGGCGGCCAAGAGCTATTCGACGCTGATCCGCAGCTATCCGCAGGACGAACTCGTGGCCGATGCTTCGTACGCTTTGGGAGTGACGCAGGAGGCGTTGAAGCAAGTCGATGAGGCTCAGGCCACGTTCGCGTATTTTCAAAGCAAGTTTCCCAAGCACGCGC
Source organism: Planctomycetota bacterium (assembly GCA_003669125.1). GTDB lineage: Bacteria > Planctomycetota > Planctomycetia > Planctomycetales > Planctomycetaceae > SXKJ01. Next base: position 41,531 of record QWQF01000006.1, on the reverse strand, counting down.
TGGCCACTGAAGTTCGCATGCGACAGGCGGAATTACTCTTCGCCAAAGAGGACTTCGGGACGGCCCAAACCCTGTTCGAGCAGATTGGTACGGTCAAAGAGTTTGCTTTGGCCGACACCGCTCTGTTGCGGCAGGCACGCTGCCTGTACGAGCTTGGCAAGCACGAAGAGGCCGCCAAGATTTATTGGGACGTGCCACGTCAGTTCCCGAACACGAAGCACTACGACACCGCCGTCGTGGCGGGATCGAAGTGCTACTTCTTAATCGGCAAGTATGCGGCGGCTCGCAACGGGTTGGAGAATGTCGCGAAGCGTGACACCCCGGAAGCGGTCGAGGCCAAGCAGTGGATCGCGCGGACCTACCTCAAGGAGAAGAACCCCGCCAAAGCGCTGGCCGTTTTGGACGACGCGATCAAGCAGCACCCGCAAAGCGCCGCGCTGCCGTTTTTGGTTCTGGCGCGGATCGACGCCTTGTACGAACTTCCCGACCGGCGGAGCGAGACGGTGCCGCTGTATGCCGACTTCGCTCAAAAGAATCCGAAACACGAATTGGCCTCGCAGGCGCAATACATGGCCGCACTGACGGCGCTCGATTCGGACAATCATGCGGTCGCGAAGGCGCACAGCACGACGTTTCTCACACAGTTCCCGAACGACAAGTTGCTCCCCGACGTGCTCTTCATCGGTGCCGAAGCGAGGCTCTTGCTGAAAGAATACTCGGATGCCGAGCAGCAATATCGGGCGTTCTTGCAGCGGGCCCCGACGCACGCGAATGCTCCGCAATCGCGAGTGCGACTCGGCCTCACGCTGCTCTTGGCCGGTAGAAATGCGGAGGCCGTGGTGGCGCTGGAGGCGGCGAACAAGGAACTCAAAGACCCTTCGTTGCAGAGCGAAGCACAAGCGTTGATCGGTCGCACCTGGGTCGCTCAATTACAGTTTGAAAAGGCCGCGCAAGCCTTCGAGACGTCGTTGAAGACAAAGCCCGATCGCGAGCAAACGGATGAAACCCTGCTGGCTCTGGCCGACGTTTATCGCAAGCTGAATCGACAATCCGACGCGGCAACGCGTCTGCAGCAACTCGTCAAACAGTTCCCGAAGAGCACTCGCGTCGAAGAGGCGACGTTTCGGTTGGGTGAAGCGGCGTATGCTCAGAACGCGTTCGATCAAGCGTTCGCGCATTACACCGACGTCACTCGCAACTGGCCGGAGGGTACTTTCGCGCCGCATGCCCTGTACGGTCTGGGTTGGACGCACTTCAAACGTGGCGACTTTCAAAAAGCAGCGGACTCGATGACCACGCTCGCAACCAAACACGCGAAGTCCGAAGTCGCCTCCAAGGGTCTGTACGTTCGCGCGATGGCTCGCTACCAACTTGGACAATTCCAACCAGCCGCCGAAGATGCGACAACGTTCTTGCAGAGCAAGCCGCCGAAGACTGATCTGCTCGACGCCCAGTACTTGCTTGGACTGGCTCTTGCGGGGCAACAGAAGTTCGACGAAGCCGCGAAAACTTACTCCGCCATCTTGAGCACCGATCGCCAATACGCTGGAGCGGACAAAGTGGCGTATGAACTCGGCTGGGCATACACAGAACTCGGCCGTCGTCCAGAAGCGGTGGCTGCGTTTCGACGCTTGGCCACGGATTATCCCAGCAGTCCGTTGGCCGCCGAAAGTCTCTTCCGAGTCGGCGAGTCCTTCTACGACGCCGGTGAATTTCCCGATGCCATCAAGGCGTATGCCGAGGCTCAGCAGAAGGCAGGCAATGGCGAACTGGGAGAGAAGGCCGTCCACAAACTGGCTTGGAGCTACCTGAAATCGGACAAGCTGAAAGAAGCGGCCGAGTCGTTCGGCACGCAGTTGAAGAGCTACCCGACCGGCCCGCTGGCCGGCGACGCGGGCTTCCTGTTGGGCGAGTGCCAGTTCAAGCAGAAGGATTGGAAAGGAGCACTCGACCGCTACGCACAAGTCATCGCGTCGAAGAACGCAACGTATCACGCGCTGGCACTGCACCGCTCCGGCGAATGCGCCGCCGTGTTGGAGCAATGGCCCGCGAGCCTCAAGTTCCATCAGCAGGTGCTCGACCAATTTCCCGATTTCGAACTGCGGCCTGAGTCTCGTTACGGAGTGGGCTGGGCGTTGCAGCAGCAAGACAAGCTCGATGAGGCGATCAAGCAGTACGAACAAGTCACCGAGGAAACCGAGACCGAGACCGCGGCCAAAGCACGGTTCATGATCGGTGAGTGCTACTTCGCCAAGAAGGAGCACAAAGTGGCATCGAAGCATTTCCTGAAAGCGGCGTTCGCCTACGGCCACAAGGAATGGTCGGCGATGGCTTACTTCGAGGCGGCTCGTTGTTTCGAGGTACTCAAGGACATCCCGCAGGCGAAGAGTTCGTACCAACAGCTCATTGAGAAGTATCCCGTTCACTCGAAAGCCGCCGCCGCCAAAAAACGACTTGCGGAATTGGGTGCGTCCTGAGCACGGAACGCGTCTGCCAATCACTCACACCTTTTGAGAATTCGTTCATGCGTGTTTCCAATTCCGAGTCGCGGACCTCGCTACGACGGCTGCGTTTCGTGATCGTCGCGCTGGGGTTGAGCTTGGTGGCGGTCCCACTCTGGAGCCGTGCTCAAGAGCCGGCCGATCAAGATCAACCGGCCGCCGCGCCGCAGCCAGCCGAAACTCCGGTCCCGGTGGCGAGCAAACCGCCGGCGCAGCCGACGATTTGGGATCTCACGGTCCAAGGCGGCATCTTCATGATTCCGCTGTTTATTGATTCGATCATCGTGTTGGCCTACGCGATTGAGCGGCATTTCGGACTGCGTGGAAAAAAGATACTGCCGCCGAAACTGTTGCTCGCGATTCAGCAGTTAAACAGCGACGACAACGGCATCGATCCGAAACAAGCCTACCAAGCTTGCCAGAAGCATCCGTCGCCGCTGGCGAATGTCATCCGCGCGGCGATCTTGAAGATTGGCCGGCCGCATTCCGAGTTAGAGCAAGCCGTCCAAGACGCCGTCGGCCGCGAGGCGGATGAGATGTCCGATAATCTCAGGCCGATCAACGTGTCGGTCAGTGTCGCTCCGCTGATCGGACTGTTGGGGACTGTGCAAGGCATGATCATGGCCTTCATGGTCACGAGCACCACGACCGCCACCGGCGCGGCCAAGTCTCAGGAGTTGGCCCAAGGAATTTACACCGCACTGGTGACGACGTTCGGCGGCCTCGTCATCGCGATCCCGGCCGTGCTGATCGCCAGTTGGTTGGAGAGCCGCATCGATCGTTTGCTCCGCGACATGGAAGATGTGTTTTTGGAAATCCTGCCGCAGTTCGAACGGTTCGAAGGCAAGCTGCGAATTCGCGCGGTCGAAGGGGGAGTCCAAGTGAAGGGAACCGTCGCCAAACCAGCAACGGCTCCCGCCAAGCCCGTCGCTGCCAGTAAACCGCCGCCCGCCGGCGTCGAGCCGGCAACACCGAAGGGCAAAGGACTCTGGGGTGTGATGGGAGCCAAAGGCGAAACGAGCGGTGAGACGTAGGGAATTTGAGATTTGAGGTTTTTCAGCGATGCGTTTTCGACGAAAAAACAGCGACAGCAAACGTGGGATGGACATGACGCCCATGATCGACTGCGTGTTTCAATTGCTGTTGTTCTTCATGGTCTCCAGCCACTTCGATGAGGAAGATCGTGCCAGCAACGAGGGTGCTCTCGACGCCAATCTGCCAGAGGCCGCCGCCGCCATGCCGATGGTGATGCGGCCGCGCGAAATGATCATCAACATCAACTTGCGTGGTGAGTTTTACGTCGGCGGCGAAAAGCATTCTGAAGCTCAATTGGCCGAACGATTGCGGCGGTCGGTCGTGGACAATCCGGGCCAGCAGGCCGTCGTCATTCGCGGTGACGAGCAGGCCGATTGGAAATACATCGCGCGTGTCATGAGCTTGTGCAATCAGGCGAAGATCAGTGACTATCGTGTTGCCGTAGTCCCCGAAGAAGAACGTTCCCCGGACGGCTAGCCATGAGAGATTTGATCAAGCTCTCGGAGGAAGAACTCGCCGAACTGTCGGCTCGGCAGGCCCTGCGCGTGTGGGTCGCCGCCGGCTTGGCGATTGGCAGTGCCGTGCTGGCGCTCTTGGGAATGATGGCGCGATTCTCGCCGGGCGAGGAAACTCTGCTGCCGGGCATGAACCGATTTTGGGGACAGGTCGGCTGGGCCACGACGCTGGGGCTGTCGATGATCGTCGCTGCGTGGCTGGTGCGCGGCGTCATCATGCGAGGGTTGCAATGGGCCGTGGCGATCAGCTTGCTGTTGCACTTGCTGCTGGGTTTGTCGTTGCAGGTGTTTCGATTCGGTGCCCCGTTGTCGCCGGTCGTTCAGGCGGAGGATTCCTCGCGCGAGTCTCGGCAGGAAATCACGTTGCCAAATTACGGCGGCATGGAAGCTTCGAATGCCGAAGCCGCCTGGCAGCGACCAGCGGAGTCGATCACTCCGGAAGCTCAGATGGAACTGGAGCGGCAGAAGTCCGAAATCCAACAACCCAATCAGCCGCAATCGCTGGAGATCAAACGTCAAACCGAAGTCGCTAAGCTCGAAGAACTGAAACGCCAGGAGCAAGCCGCATTTCAAAAGGAAGCGAAGACCGAGTTAGAACGGCAGACGCGTGAGGATGAGTTGCCAACTCCGCAAGCCGTCGCCGCGCCGAAAGTCGAGACATCAAAAACGGCGCAGCCGGAGTTGGACTCGCAAGTCGAGCAGGCCAAGCGAGCCAGCGAATTGGCGAAGGCCGAACGCAAACAGGCGGAACTGAAATCGAATGCCCCGCGTGTCGCCGCCGCGCAATTGAAGGCCAATCGCGCGGACCCCAAGACGAAGATGTCCCAGCAACAAGTGGAATTCCAAGAGCGGCAAGCCCCGGAGGCGAAAGCCGCGGCGACGAACGCGAATGAATCCGTCGAAGTGGCCACCGCGCAAGCCAAACAAGCCAGCGCTCAAGAACGAGCCGTCGAGGCTGCTCGCCAAACTCAAGCTCCCGCCGCACAACGAACGATGAGCAACGTTCCGTCGCCAATAAGTTCCGCGAATGTCGGAGTCGGCAGCGTTCGCCCCGAGCGAGCGACCAACGCGGGCAATCCCGGAGATGCCGCTCCGACCAGCGGTGGTGCGGCACAACTCGCGCGGAGCAGCAGCGGCCAACCGGGCGGAGCAGCCAATGCGACGGCTCAATCCGTCAACGTTGCCTCCGCCGCCGGCGTGGGTGCTCCGAGAGTTTCGGAATCGTCCGGCGCGAACGCAGCGACTCGCGGATCAGCAGCGACCGTTCCGCTGGGGAGTGCAGGGCAGGGGACGGGCACCGCGCTCAGCTCTCCGCAATCCGGCACGCCGTCAAGAGGCGGCACGGGCAACCTTGCTCGGCAATCGACCGGCGCTGGTCGGCCGCAACTCGGACAAGCCGAAGGCTCGAAACTTGGAAGTGGTGGAACCGGTCGCCAAGCCAATGCGGTCGGCACGCAAGCTGGCGAAGTGAATGTCGCCAGCGCGGCCGGCAGTTCCACCGCAAAGTCGGGAGTGCTCGGCAGTGGGCCGGCGAATACCTCGGTCGGACGACAAGCGACCGGAGTTCCCGCGCGAGCGACGAATGGAACCGGTGACGCATCCGGTCCAGCGTCCTCTGCATCAATAACCAGCGGACCGACGGCGGTGCGATCGTCCGCTGGCAGCGGCTTGGCAGCGAAGTCTTCGGAGCCGTCCGCGCAGCTCGATGCCAACGCCGGCTTCGCGAAGGGGAGCAGCACCGGCTTATCGACAACGCGATCGGCCGCGACTCCGGTGGCATCGGGTGCGAGCGCCGCGGAACAGAGCGGCACGCTGGTCTTCACCGGTCCGCAAGCGCAACCGTCGGCGGGCGGAAAGTTGGCGGGACCGCAATCGACCGCTTCGGTCCCACGTCGCTCGGCCGGATTGCCCGGCAGTGGAGGACCGAACGTCGGAGCACCCAGCGGATCGAGTCCCGCGCAGCCGACGCGAATCACCGGCGGCCCCGCGCGAACTGGTGTCGGTGGCGAAGGTCCGAAGCTGGCCTCGGAAGCTCAAGTCGCTGGACTCATCAAACGCGCGGCTCCGGGAATTGGGGCTTCACCCGAAGCGAAGATCGCGGCCGGCTTCTCGATGCGCAAGACCGAATCTCGTCGCGAAGCGATCAAGTCGCTGGGCGGTTCGGAAGAATCAGAGATGGCCGTCGAACGCGGACTGCTGTGGTTAGTGAAGCACCAAGATGCCGACGGGCATTGGGGGATTCACGAACTGCATTGCAAAGACCATCAGTGCACGGGACACGGCAGCTTTCAATCGAACACCGCCGCGACCGGTTTAGGCTTGCTGGCGTTTCTCGGTGCCGGTTACACGCATCAGTCCGGTGAGCATCAAGCCGTCGTTGATCGTGCCATCAAGTGGCTCATTCAGCATCAGAAGCCGGATGGCGATCTCTTCGCGGACGAGAGCGAGTTCGTGTGGTTCTACAGCCACGGCATGGCGTCGATCGCGCTCTGCGAAGCCTACGGAATGACCAAAGACTCGGCGTTGCGCGAGCCGGCTCAGAAGGCGCTCAACTTCATCGTGGCGTCGCAGCATCCGCAGTTCGGCGGCTGGCGCTATCGACCGAAATTTGAATCGGACACGTCCGTCTCCGGCTGGCAATTGATGGCGCTCAAGAGTGGCGAGATGGCCGGTCTGACTGTCTCGAAAGGCGTTTACTCAGGCGTCACGAAATGGTTGGACTCCGTCGAAAGCAAAACCGCCAAGGGACAGTTCACCTATCACCCCAGCCGCCCCGCCAGCTTGGCGATGACCGCCGAAGGACTGCTGATGCGGCAATATCTCGGAGCCGTTCGCACGGACGCTCGCTTGTTGGCCGGAGCGGATTTTCTGCGGCAGCACTTGCCCGACCTCGCTGACCGCGATGCCTACTACTGGTACTACGCGACGCAGGTCATGTTCCACATGCAAGGGGCTCACTGGGACGAATGGAACACCCGCCTGCGAGACACGCTGGTCAGCACGCAACTCAAAGATGGCGACCCGAACGGAAGTTGGAGTTCCGATCGCCCGACTCCCGAAAAATGGGGCGCGGCCGGCGGCCGGCACTACGTCACCTGCATGAATCTCTTGATGCTCGAAGTTTATTACCGCCACTTGCCGCTCTACATCGAACTGGGGAAGTGATCGAGTCCATGAAGTCGTTGCTGCTGTTCGTCCTGATTTTCGTGAATTGGTTGGCCGTCGGACAGACGGCCGAACGATCCGACTTCTTCAAGATTCAGGTCGTCGATGATCAAACCGGCCGAGGTGTGCCGCTGGTCGAATTGAAGACGGTGACGAATCAGCGATTCATTACCGACTCGGCCGGCGTCGTGGCGATTCGTGAGCTGGAGCTGTTTGGTCAGACGGCTTTCTTCCACGTCAGCAGCCACGGCTACGAGTTTCCGAAAGACGGCTTCGGCTACCGCGGCAAACAAATCAAAGTCGAACTTGGCGGTGAAGCGATTCTGAAGATCAAACGGCTCAACATCGCCGAGCGGCTGTATCGCGTCACCGGAGCCGGCATCTACGCCGACACGGTGTCGCTCGGCGAGAAACCGCCGATCGCGCATCCGTTGCTCAATGCTCAGGTCTCCGGTTCGGACAGCGTCGTCACGGCGATTTATCGCGGACGGCTGCATTGGTTTTGGGGGGACACGAATCGGCCGAAGTATCCGCTCGGCCTGTTCCACGTTCCGGGCGCGACGTCGCGATTGCCGAGCGATGGCGGACTCGATCCGGCTGTCGGCGTGAATCTCGACTATTTCGTCGGCGACGACGGCTTCGCAAAAGCGATGTGCAAGATGCCGGGCGACGGCCCGACTTGGATCTTCGGCCTGACGGTGCTGCGTGATGCCGAGGGCCGCGAGCGGCTTTTCTGCGGATACATGAAAGTCCGCAACCTGCTGGAGGTTTACGAACGCGGCATCGCCGAGTTCGACGACGAACGCCAGGAGTTCGTCCACCGGCAACGCTTCGACAAAGACGTGCCGCTGTTTCCCGACGGACATTCGCTGCTGCACAAAATCGATGGAGTCGAGTACGTCTATTTCTCCGAGGCTGCTGCGGTCATGCGTGTCCGCGCGACGGTCGAAGCTTTTCGCGATCTCAAACAGTACGAAGGTTTCAGTTGCCTCGTCTCCGGCGGACGTGAGAAGTCGCCGCAGGTCGATCGCGACGCCGCTGGAAAAGTTGTCTGGGCTTGGAAACGCGATACCGCTCCGATTCGGTGGGGACTACAAGAGAAGCTGCTGAAGAGTGGGCAGCTCAAGCCGGACGAAGCGTGGTTGAAAAACACTGACGCCGACACGGGCAAGGCAGTGATCGCTCACGCCGGATCGGTGACGTGGAACGAGCATCGTCGCCGGTGGGTCTCGATCTTCACGCAGCACTTCGGCTCATCGCTGCTCGGCGAGATTTGGTACTCGGAAGCGGATGCTCCCGAAGGCCCGTGGCGCAAGGCGACGAAGATCGTCACGCACGATAAATACAGTTTCTACAACCCGAAGCAGCATCCGTATTTCTCGGCCGGCCGGTTCCTGTTCCTCGAGGGAACCTACACGCACACGTTCTCCGGCAACACCGACCAAACGCCGCGCTACGACTACAACCAAATCATGTACCGCTTGGATTTGGACGACCTGCGGTTGAAGAGTTCGCAGAGCCCGAATTGATGCGTGGAGTCACGGCAACTCGACCGCACGCAGGTTTCGGAAGTCGAGGTTCGTCGTCGGGTCGTGACCTTGCAGGCTGAGGTGGCCCCCTTCGAGACGCAAACCTTCGCGGGCATTGCCGCTCGCGTGGGGCTTGCGTTCGTCGGTCCAGACGGTGACCGGGATGCCGTTGACCCACGTTGCGAAGGTCGGGCCGCTGGCGACGAGCGTCAGAGTGGTCCATTCGCGATCGTTGGAAACCACGAACCGCGCGGCTTGGCGGCGGAAGATGGCTCCCGTGCCGAAGTCGGCTGGCTGAGTGCGGTCGCCGTTCTTGATGCCGTTTTGAATTTGGAATTCGTAGCCGGGATACGCGCCTTCTTTGCCCGGCAAGCCTCGGAAGAAGATGCCGCTGTTGAGCGCATCGCCGTTGGTTTTTACCTGAGCTTGCAGGACGAAGTTGGCGAACGTCGCCTCGGACTCCCAATAGCCTTGGCCGTTGGTGACGTGGATCGCGCCGTCGAGCACTTCAAACTTGCTTTTCGATCCGGGCACTTCACGCCAGCCGGCGAGATCTTTGCCGTTGAACAAGTCCTTCGTGCCGAGCGGCTTCACGAACACGTTGCGAAATTTGACCAGCCCGGAATTCATTTGCAGTCCGATCAAGCCAGACTGCAACGGCTTGTCGGTCTTGTCGGTGAAGTCGAGCACCTCTTCGCCGTCGAGCTTCACAACGACGCGCGGCCCTTCGGCTCGGACGTGAAATGTCTTCCAGGCCTCTTCGCCGGAGACTTCTTTTGTCGGCTTCTGTCGCTTCACAAAGCTGGCGGTGTTGAAGCCCTGCGGATGCGTGTCGCAGATGTTGAGTTCGTAGCAATCGACTCCCGGATCGGTCGGCACTGTCGGCGTTCGCAGAAACACGCCGCTGTTGCCCCCCTTGGCCATCCAGAAGTCGCATCGAAATTCGTAGTCCGCGAACGGCACCGAGGTCAGCAGCAGTCCCGGCTTCGTCCCTTTGTCGGCGGTGATGACGCCGTCGGCCACCGACCAATTCACATCGCTGTTCGGCTTCCAACCGAAGAGCGTCTCGCCATCGAAAAGCTGAACCCAGCCGTCAGCGATCTCGTCGGCCGAGAGCGACGGCTTGGGAGGCTGTTTCGCCGAGGTGGCCTTCGTGTCGGCATCTTTCTTCGGAGCCGCTGTGTTCGCCGAATCTGTTTTGGCAGCGTTCTGTTTTGGCTTCTGGGCGTTGGCAGTGGTGGGCTGATCCGATTCGACACAAGCAGCCACGAAGGCGAGTCCACAGAAACAACTCATTGTCCACAATCGCATGATCGACTCTCTTGGCTCGTTGAAAGAGAAACAGGACGGGCAGGAGTTCCCATCCTACGAAGACGAATTGGGTTTGAACCGTCGCAGTCGCAGGCTGTTGGTCACGACCAGCACGCTGCTGGCGGACATTGCGGCGGCGGCGAAGCTGGGAGGCAGGATGATCGCGCCGAACTCCGAAAGCAACCCGGTCGCCAGCGGGATCGAGATCACGTTGTACGCGAACGCGAAGAACAAATTTTGACGAATGATGGTCAGCGTTCGCCGAGCCAATTCGATGGCGTGTGGCACGGCTCGCGGATCACTGCCGACGAGCGTCACGTCAGCCGCTTCAATGGCGACATCAGCTCCGGCCCCGATCGCGAAGCCGACATCGGCGGAGGCCAGCGCGGGCGCATCGTTGACTCCGTCGCCGATCATGCCGACTCGGCGGCCGGTCGCTTGCAGCGAGCGGACGACGTCGGCCTTCTCGCTGGGCAATCGTTCGGCTTCGATCAGCGTGATGCCGAGTTTGTGCGCGACGTTTTTTACAACGGCCAACCGATCGCCGCTGACGAGGCCGGTGTCGACGTGCAGATGTCGCAGCGCGAGCGTCGCGTCGGACGCCGTCGATCGCACTCGGTCTTCAGCGGCAAGGACGCCCAGAACTTGACGCCCTCGTGCGACGAACAGGGGTGTGCGGCCGAGCGTCGCCCAACGATCAGCAAGTGATTGGAAGGGCGAGTCTCCGTTTTGAATTTCGAATTGCGTCAGCCATCGGGCACTGCCGAGCAACACGATCTCACCACGGACCTCAGCCTTCAGGCCAAGACCCGGTTCCGAATGCACACGATCCGGCGTCGCATCGAGCGAAACAGACTCTTGCTTCGCGATCGCCACGACGGCTCGCGCGAGCGGGTGGTTCGAGCCGGACGCAATCGTCGCCGCGACGCGCAGCAACTCGGTGCGAGAGACGCCATCCCACGGCAGCACCTCGACGATCTCTGGCCGGCCTTCGGTCAGCGTGCCGGTCTTGTCGAACAGCGCGATCTGCAGCGACGCAGTTCGTTCGAGGGCGGCTCCGTCCTTGAAGAGCACACCCAGTTCCGCGCCCTTGCCCATCGCGACCATGACAGCGGTCGGAGTTGCCAAGCCCAGAGCACATGGGCACGCGACGACCAACACGGCGACCGCTCGCGAGATCGCAGTGTGAACGTCCGCGTGAGTCAGCCACCAAGTCAACGTCACGGCAGCAATCGCCAGCACGATTGGCACGAAGATGCCGGCCACTCGATCGGCGAGCCGAGCGATCGGCGCTTTGCTCCCCTGAGCGTCGCGGACCAGCGCGGCGATGCGACGCAACGTCGTCTCGTCGCCGACTCGCTCGGCACGAAAGCGAAAGCTCCCCGATTGATTCACCGACCCTCCGAGCACTCGATTGCCCGGCTGTTTGCGAACCGGCAACGGTTCGCCGGTGAAACTGCTTTCGTCGATCTCGGTGACTCCAGCCAAGACGAGTCCATCCACCGGGACACGCTCGCCCGCACGCACCAAGACGACGTCACCAACGACCACTTCGTTGACTGGCAGATCGACTTCACTCTCTTGAGCCAGCAAGTCTCCGGAAGACCGCAGCACATGCGCCGTCGGCGATTGCAGGTTCAACAGGTGACCAATCGCATCCGAGGCTTTGCGACGCGCTCGTAGTTCGAGCGTTCGGCCGAGTCGCACGAACACGACGATCAGCACGGCGGCGGTGAAGTCCGAACCGCACTGGCCGCTCGCGGCGGAATGTCCGAGGTGGCTCAATTCCGATTGCAGCAGATCCAGAAACGACCACACTCCGGCGAGGTACGCGGAGCCGGCCCCCAGAGCGACGAGCACATCCATGTCGAGGGCCGTGTGACGCAGTGATCGGGTGGCGTTGACGAAAAACTCGCGACCGCTCATGAAAAGGACCAACGTCGCGAGCAGCAGCATCCAAACGGGCGCGAGCGGCACGGACTCGACGAAGTACGCCAGCAGCACAACGGCCAGCGCCGGCACTGCGGGTCGGAGAAGGTCTCGAACTTGGAACGCGGCGATCGGCGTCTGATCGTCAGTGGACAACGACGGCAACTCGCAGACGCGATAACCGACCGACTCCACCGCGTGAGCGATGTCCGGTTGGGCGTCGGTGTCGTGTTGTACGCGAGCCTCGTTCGTCGCCAAATTCACGGCGACGGCCGCCACGCCGGGCAACTTGCCGATGGCCGTCTCGACACGCACGACGCAGGCGGCGCAGTGCATTCCCTCGATCCGATAGCGTGCGATGTGAGTCATGGTGGTGGAGGGCCTACGATCCGGATGGCTGTGAATTTGGAACGAATTGGAGCGTTCGCCCTCGCTCACGCTTCGGATTTCTGTGCGGGACAAATTACAGTGGCCGAGGCACGGCGAGGAGCGTGCTCGTGATGTTGAAGATCACTCGGCTGGAAACGTTCGTCATCGGCGATGGCCCGGAAGTCGATCCGGACAAGGGGGGCATCGAGCCGCTCGCGTGTCTGCGCGTGCGAACCGACGACGGACTGACCGGATTCTCGGAAGTCTTTCGTGTGCCTCCCGGAGTTGTGCAAGCGACTGTCGGTGGGACGGAGACGCATTTCGGTCGGCTATTGATCGGACAGGAAATTACGCATCCGGAGCGGTTGTGGCAGCATGTCTGGGACTCGCTGATCCACACGAATCGCCGCGGCTGGGAGATTATTATCCTCGGCGCGCTGGATGTTGCGATTTGGGACATCTATGGGCAGTCGCTCGGTCAGCCGGTGTGGCGGTTGCTCGGCGGGGCGCAGCGCGGGCCGTTTCAGACACATGATGAAACACGCACGTCGAGTGTCGTGCCGTATTGCACGTTGGTCTCCGACGTCTGGGGTGGCGAGCGCATGATCGCTCAGCAGACGGAGCGTGCGGCGCGGTTGCGGGATCTCGGATACCGAGCGTTCAAAGTCGAGCCGATGATGTCGTCGCCGAAAGACGTCGTCGAAATGGCTCGCCGCGCGAGACAAGTGCTCGGCCCCGAACCGACGCTGATGGTCGATGTCGGCTACTTGTTCAATGACGTGCCGACGGTGGCTCGCATCTGCCGTGAGTTAGAAGAGTTCGACATCTTCTTTTTCGAGACGCCGTTTCCGATCGACTCGCCCGAACCGTACGCGCGGCTTGCCGAGCTGACTTCGATCCCGCTGGCGATGGGCGAGCACGGTGTCACCCGCTGGGAATTTCTCGACATGATGGATCGGGGAAAAGTCTTAGTCATGCAGCCGTACATGACGACTTGCGGCGGACTGACGGAAGCGAAACGGCTCGTCGATCTCGCCGTGCCGCGCGGGGCGTTGGTCTGTCCCGGCAATTGGTCGACGCAGATTCTCGGCGCGGCGTCAGTCCACTTGGCGGCGTACTCACCGATCACGCCATTCGTTGAATTCGCTCCGGCCGAAGTCTTTGATTCGCCTCTGCGACGAGAACTTCAAGCGGCCGGCTTCCCGGTGAAGAACGGTGCGATCGAATTTCCGGATGCTCCAGGAATCGGTTATCGGCTCCCAGAACTTCTTGCCGCGAATTTCCAAATCGGATGAAAGTGAAGTCGACTCACATGACAGACACCTCCGCTGCGAGTTCGCCATCCTCGTTTGATCGTTGGCGGATTGTGGTTCTGCTCATGGGTTACACGGCGCTGGCGCACTTCAACCGTGAAGGACTGGCGGTCGCTGGCAGTGAAGTCTTCATTAAAAAGCTCGGCCTCTCTGAAGTGGAAATGGGTTGGGTCTACACGTCGTTTGGAATTGTTTACACGACTTTAATGTTGCTCGGTGGCTGGCTGGTCGATCGCTTTGGATCGGCGAGAGTTTTGACGTTGCTTGGCCTGACGATGGGAACGGTCGTTGCGCTGACCGGGACACTGACCTGGCTCAGCAACACCCCGGCGAGTCTTTTTATTGGCCTGCTTTTGCTGCGTGGCCTGACTGGTGCCTGCAGCGCGCCGCTGCATCCGGGAGCCGCACATGTCGCGTCCGATTTGATGCCTGATCGCCACCGAGCCACCGCGAACGGCATGCGCACGGCCGGAGCCTTGATCGGCATCGCGTTCAGTTACCCGATCTTCGGCTGGCTGATGGATACGTTCGGCTGGCCTTGGGCGTTTGTCGTGAGCGGTTCTGCGTTGATCGTGTTCGGTGTGCTGTGGAAGTGCGTCGCGTCGCCGTCACTGCCGGCACCTCAACCGTCTGCCTCGGTGGCGACGGCCGAGTCCGATTCCCGCGCGGCGTGGTTACTGCTGAGACAAGGCAATCTCTGGCTGCTGTCGCTCAGTTATGCCGCCTATAGCTATCTCCAATACCTCTTTTTTTATTGGTTGGACTACTACTTCAAGATGGTGTTGAAAGTGTCAGACGCCGACTCGCGGCGAGCCTCGTTCTACATCTTCTTGGCGATGGGAGCTGGCATGGCCATCGGCGGCCTCAGCACCGGAGTCCTGTGCAAGCGACTCGGGACGATTCGCGGGCGGCGTTGCATTGTCATGACCGGCCTGATCCTGGGCGCGCTGTTCGCTCGGCTGGGCGTGCAGATGGATGACTACTTGAGCGTTTCCATATGCCTCGCGATCTCCATGTGTTTGTTGGGCATGTGCGAAGGAGTCTTCTGGACGACGGCGACCGATATCGGCGGCAAGGCTCGTGGCTTCTCCGGAGCGTTCCTGAACACCGTCGGCAACATTGGCGGATTTATCGCACCGGTGCTCACGCCGTTCCTGGCCGAATCAATGGGCTGGCCCGGAGCGATCTCCGTGGCTTGCGTCATCGCCGGCCTCGGTGGACTGATTTGGTTCTGGATCAAGCCTCCGCCAACGTAGCCGTCATCGAAGAAACGGATCGTCCATGTCCAAACACGATTTCTCTGCCGATGAATTTGCTTCCCGCCGAGCACGCGGCCACGAGGCCATCGGCAATGCCGACCTCGATTGGATGCTGTTGTTTCATCCGGTGTCGATCCGTTGGCTGACGGGGACGGACGCGAAGAGTTATCAGGAGTTTCAATGCCTGTTGATTTCGGCCAAGCCCGGCCCGATTACCGTGCTGACTCGCAATGGCGAACGAAATGAGTTCTTGGACGACGCTCTGGTCGATCAACTTCAGACTTGGGGCGGCGGAGAACCGGAAGACCCGATCGCTGCTCTCTCGCGGCTGGCAGAATCACTCGGCGTGACGGGGACTCGCATCGGCATGGAAGTGCCCGGCTACTACCTGCATCCGCATCACTACGTCCGAATCAAGCAGCTCTTCGGCGAGTCGCTCGTGACCGAGGCGACGAGCTTGATTCACGATCTCACGCTGGTGAAATCGGCGACCGAGTTGCGGTACATCCGCGAAGCCAACCGCATCGCCGGCGTGGCGATGCAGCGGTTTACGGACTCGTTGGCCGAAGGACGCAGCGAACTCGAAATTGCGGGCGAGGTCTATCACGCCTTGTTGACGTCCGGCAGCGGACTCGCGGCCAGTCCGATCAATCTCGTCTCCGGCGAACGCTCGTGCTTCAGTCACGGAGCACCCACCGATCGACGGCTGCGCCGCGGTGACTTCGGCAACGTCGAGTACGGGGCGACCTTCAAACGCTACACCGCCACGATCGGCCGACAGTTCTGCATGGGACAACCGACGTCGCGAATGCGAGAACTGTACGATCTTGTTTGCCGTGCCTCGGACGCCTGCATCGCCGAAATTCGAGCCGGTGTCCCCGCCGTCGTTCCGCACGAGGCGGCGAAGCGAGTGATCGCCGAAGCCGGACTCGATTCCGCGCGAGTCCATCTGAGCGGATACGGCCTCGCTCCCGGATCGCCACCGACTTGGGCCGAGCCGATCCATCTGTTCGGCGGCAGCACCTACACCCTTCAAGCCGGCATGGTGCTGACTGTCGAACCCCCCGTCTTCATCGGCGAGGAACGTCTGGGAGCACGGATCATCGACAACGTGCTCGTCACAGACGACGGCACAGAACTGCTCTCGCGATTCAGCCGCGACCTGATTGTGGTCGAGTGATCGCTGACGACGTTGGGGTTCATCGAACAAACGTCAGCCACCGGGGCGAGCAATGCCATCGTTCCGCCGAAGATCAGGTGAGTTGCCCCGGCGACCCACCACGGCAGGTATTGGCCGCTGGTGATCCAATCCCGTTGAGCTTGATTTGTCCGCTGCTGCCGACGTTCATCGTCACGGTGTTCGGTGGCAGTCTGGCCGCTTTCGGCACCAGAGCCGGTCTGACGCTCGCTGCATCGCTTCTGCTGTTGTGGGCCACACGGGAAAGCGGAAATTCTCGAAGACAAGCCGAGAGTCGAGAGGACTCTTGAAAGGCTCCACCAGGATGAGCGCGCGGCCTGATTCCGTTGTTGCATTCCGGCAACGTCGCAGTCGTAGCGTCTCCAAACGTTCCAACCGTCGCGAGAAAATCTTGACGAAGTTGGACTCGTGAGTTTCCAACGGCCGATCTGCAGCTAAACTTGGCAACCTGTGGCGATTGTGCGGATCGGGCAAATTGGCGACTGAAACGCTGGCCAGATCACAAGATCGCTCATTCGGCACGCTCCGGGATGTCCCCGGAGAAGTGATTCGCAAAGTCCCCCAAGCCTGAGCGAGAAGGTGAGCTTATGAAATCCTCTGGTTGGCGATGTGGTTGGTTAGGTATCGCTGCTTTGCTGCTGACGATCACGGTCACGGCCGGCGAAGTGCGAGCACAAGCTCCGGCTCCTCCGGATTTTCCTCCGGCGGCGGACGTGCTGAAGGATTTCAAAAAGGTCTCGCCACCCGAAGGCGAGATGGCACTTTACAACCTGTATGTTCGAGCGAAGGACGGACACGTCCTGGCAGAACTGCCTCGCGATTATTTGAGCCAGAAGTATTTCATGGCGATGACGGTCGCCAGCGGTGCTCAATTTGCCGGCCTGCAGGCGGGTGACCGAGTGGTCTACTGGCGCCGTTACGACAAGCGGCTCGCGCTGATGGACCCGAACATCGACATTCGATCGGGGGGTGATCCCGAATCGCAAAGCTCGGTCAACCGGCTCTTCACCGATCGGCTCATCACCGAAGTACCCATCGTCACGATGAGTCCCGAAGGCTCGCCGATTATCGACCTCAATCAACTGCTGATCGGTCAATCGGGTCTGTTCTTCGGCGGCGGACGGAGTGGTGCTTCAGGCATTCGCAATCCGAACATCGTCACCGTCAAGAAGGCCAAGGTCTTCCGTGAGAACGTCGAGGTTGCCTTCGAGGTTCCCAGCGGAGCAGGGCAATTGCAGACGCTGCATTACTCGATCAGTGTGATCGCGCCAAATTCAGGCTACCAGCCGCGCAAGGCCGATGAACGCATCGGTTACTTCACCACCGGCTACAGCGATTATGGCAAGTACGTCACTGATGACACGCGCATCCGATTCATCAACCGCTGGCATTTGGAGAAGCGCGACCCGACGCTGAAACTCAGTCCGCCGAAGAAGCCGATTCTGTTCATCATCGAGCACACCACGCCGGTTCGGTATCGCCGCTGGGTCAAAGAGGGCGTGTTGTACTGGAACAAGGCTTACGAAAAGGTCGGCATTGTCGATGCGATCCAGGTCTGGCAGCAGGATGCGAGCCAACCGAATCCGGTCCACATGGACAAAGACCCGGAAGATGTCCGTTGGAATTTCATCCGCTGGCTGAACAACAACGTCGGCACCGCGATCGGCCCCAGCCGCGTCAATCCGTGGACGGGCGAGATTCTTGATGCCGACATCGTGCTCACCGACGGTTGGATTCGGCATTTCAATCGACAGTTCAACGACGTGCTGCCGCAACTGGCGATGGAAGGTTTTGATCCCGACACGTTCGCCTGGCTGGCGAAGCATCCGAATTGGGATCCGCGAGTTCGTCTGGCCGCTCCGTCGCAACGCAGCCATGTCGCACAGCAGATTCAACGTGATGCTGCGATGCCGTTCTCGGGGCATCCGCTGGCATCGAATCGCACGGTATTGTTCGGCGACGATCCGTTCGACGGGCTGCTCGGCCGCACCAGCCAAGTCAACGGCATGTGCATGGCCGGTCAAGCCAAGATGCTCGACTTGGCGATGGCTCGCATGACTTTCGAGATGGCCGAACTCAGTGGCATCAACGATCAGCAACCGGCCGCGCCGGGTGGTGCTCCGGCTGCTCCTGAAGAGCCGAAGCTCGACGGGATGCCGGAATCGTTCATCGGCCCGCTGCTGGCGGAGTTAGTTGCTCACGAAGTCGGGCACACGCTCGGCCTGCGGCACAACTTCAAAGCGTCGAGCGCCTACACGCTCGCCCAAATCAACAGCGACGAGATCAAGGGCAAGAAGCCGCTGGCCGGTTCGGTCATGGATTATCTGCCAATCAACATGCACGTCCCGGCGGATCCGAACAACAAGGCTCAAGGGGATTGGTCGATGAC
This sequence comes from Planctomycetota bacterium, assembly GCA_003669125.1. GTDB lineage: Bacteria > Planctomycetota > Planctomycetia > Planctomycetales > Planctomycetaceae > SXKJ01. Next base: position 23,018 of record QWQF01000006.1, on the reverse strand, counting down.
GGGCGTCGGCCCGTACGACATGTGGGCCATCGAATACGGCTACACATTCGCGAGTGATCTCAAGCCGATCCTCGACCGAGTCGCCGAGCCGGAACTGGCGTACGCGACCGACGAGGACACGATGGGTCCCGACCCGCTCGCTCGCCGGTACGACTTCAGCAAGAACCCGCTCGATTACGCTCAGAATCAGTCCCGCTTGATCAAGAACAACCGCGCGAAGATTCTCGACAAGTTCGTCAAAGACGGGCAGTCGTGGGCCAAGGCCAGACAAGGGTATGAGCTGACCTTCAACATGCAGATGCAGTCGGTCGGCATGATGGCCAACTGGCTCGGCGGAGCGTTCGTCAATCGCGACAAGAAGGGGGACAAGAACGGTCGTGCTCCGATCGAACCGGTCCCGGCCGCGATGCAGCGTGAGGCTTTGAAGTTCACGATCGAGAACACGTTTGAGGACGGCGCGTTCGGCCTGACGCCGGCCTTGCTGGCTCGCATGACGAAGGACAAGTGGATCGACGGCGATAGCTTCGACAGCTCCGACGTGACTTGGCCGATTAACGACAAGATCGCCGGCTTCCAGGCCTCGATCATGTCGTCACTGCTGCGGCCTGCGACGTTGCGTCGCATCTACGACAACGAGCTGACGATCCCACCGGATCAAGACGCGGTCACGCTGCCGGAAGTGCTCGCGGCGATCACGGCCAACGTCTGGCGCGAAGCTGACAAGAACCCGGACAAGCCGCACACGCCACGAGTGCCGATGGTCAGCAGCCTGCGCCGCAACTTGCAGCAAGAGCACATCGATCGCCTGATCGAACTGACCCTGCCGCCGAAGTTCATCGACACCGAAGCCAGCAAGGCGATCGCCAATCTGGCCTTGGTCGAAGTGAAAAAGGTTCAGACGAACGTGGAGCGAATCCTCAAGGAAGCTCCGGCCAACCTCGATCCGTACACCTCGGCTCACCTGCAGAAAGTGCAGACGCAGATCAGCAAGGCACTCAACGCCGAGTACATCTACAACGCGAACGCGATTAGCGGTGGTGGGAGCGGTGGATTCATTCTGCTGTTCCAGCCGACGCCGGAGACTCGCGAGACGTCGGTACCGGCGATTGATCCGGCCTACGTTCCGACGCCCATCAAACCGGCGAGCGAAGAGAAAAAGTAGCGATCGTTCGTGGTGGAATTCTTCGAGAGCCGGACGAGTTTTCGTCCGGCTCTTTTCATGCGCGGAAAGCGATCAGCGAGCGACGGCAGACAGTGTTGCGGCCGGCTGATTGGGGAAGAAGTCAAGTTCTCCGGTGACGACATCGTACATCGCACCGACCACAGCAAGTTGACCTTCACGGACGAGTTGGTTGATCGTGCGACTTTGCTGCAAGATCAGCTCGACGCTGAGCGCCACATTGCGGCGCGCGACCGTATTGATGAAATCGGCTTGTTCTTGCTCAGGCCGCGGCTCCAAGGGCTGGCAGTCCTGTGGGCCAATCGACAGTTGGATCTCGTGAATGATCGACTCCAGATGTTGGCAGCCGGTCGCCTGCTCAGCGGTTTCTGGTGAGCCTGACAGATTGACGGCGGCCGTCACTGCTCCGCATTGCGTGTGGCCGATCACGACAATCAGCTTCGCACCGGCGACGGCACAGCCATATTCCAGGCTGCCGAGTACCTTCGGACTGGTGATGTTGCCCGCAATGCGAATGCTGAAGATGTCGCCGAGTCCCAGGTCGAAGATCAACTCCGAGGGCGTGCGCGAGTCGATGCAGCTCAGGACCACGGCGAGCGGGTGCTGTCCGACAGCGGTCGCCTGCATTTGCCGTCCAAAATCCCGCGTCAATCTTCGTCCCGTGCGGAAGCGTTCATTGCCTTCGCGGAGAATCTGCAGCACTTGCTCCGACGTGAGCAGTCCTTGCAGTTCGCGGGTGGAGTAATCGACGTACTGAATCTCGTCGCAGAGTTTGTACCGATCCCGAAAGCCGCGCAGACTGACTCGCACGCCGCGAATCGGAGCCGTCTGCTCCTTGAACTCGCGGATCATGCTGAGAATGTCCGGGTCGATGTAGACCGTGTTCAGTGCGTCCAGCAGGATGTGGCCGCCGTGAGGAATCGAATTGAAGACTTGGTTCAGCGCCGCGCGGTTCAGGAAGCTGACTTGATTGGCCAGTTCGATGTGCAGCACTTCGCCTCCCAAATGCCGCTCGACGATACTTCGCAGTGGACGTCGCAGATTGCTGCTCAAGATGAACGTCAGACTGATCGCCAAGCCGATCGCGACTCCGATCAGCAAATCGGTCAGGACGATCGAAACCACCGTCAGCACAAACGGCGCGAATTGATAATGCCCTTCGTCCCACATCTGCCGCATCAGCGCGGGGCTGGCCAACTTCAATCCCGTCACCAGCAGGATCGCCGCCAGACAGGACAGCGGAATGAGGTTGAGCCAGGCTGGCAGAAACATCACGGAGACCAGCAGCAACAGACCATGCACGATCGTCGCCAACTTTGTCTGACCACCCGCGTTGATGTTCACCGAACTCCGCACGATCACAGACGTCACCGGAATTCCGCCGATCAATCCCACCAACACATTGCCGAGACCCTGAGCCACCAACTCGCGACTGGATGGCGAGGAACGCTGTTTCGGGTCGAGCTTGTCGACCGCTTCCAAGTTCAACAGCGTCTCCAGCGAGGCCACAATCGCGATCGTCAGTCCGGCGGTGTAAACGGCAGGGTTCGACCATTGAGAAAAATCGGGCATGCGCAGAAAGCCAACAAACTCGCCCAAACTTTTCGAGACGGGCACTTGGACCATGTGGCTGGCTTCGATCTCCCATCCTGAAACCCAGTGTTTGAATGACCGGGTTAACCCAATGCCCATTAGCACCACCGCCAGCGGAGCCGGAATGAACGATTTCTTCAACAATGGAATTTTTCCCCACACGATCAAGAGCGTGGTCGAAAGCAGGCCGATCACGGCCGCGCCCGGATGAAGGTCGCTCAACATCGCGTAGATTTCGGTCAGAGTGTTTTCATGATCCGGTTGCGAGAACGACATCTCGCCTTCGGGATCGGTGTCGTGTCCCAGCACATGTGGAATCTGTTTCAAAATCAGGATGACACCAATCGCCGCCAGCAGACCTTTGATCACGCTGCTGGGAAAAAACGCGGAGAGCGAACCGGCTCGCACGAGTCCCAAGCCAATTTGGATCAGCCCCCCGATCATCACGGCCAACAGAAACGTCTCGAACGATCCGAGTGCCGCGACCTGTGCTGCGACAATCACGGTCAGGCCGGCGGCTGGACCGCTGACACTGGTGTGCGACTGACTCAAGACGCCCACCACAATGCCGCCGACAATTCCAGCCAGCAGACCTGAGAACAACGGCGCGTTGGACGCCAGCGCGATCCCCAAACACAGCGGCAACGCCACCAAGAACACCACCAAGCCAGCGGTCAGGTCACGTGGCAGAGTACTCGGCGAAACAAGTCTGTTCATCGACATGAGAGAACCTCCTCGAAGATTTACGGATCGCGCGCGTCACGCGGCGCAGGCTCCGTCTGTTTTGAACACAGAGTCGGAATCCCAACGCGCAACTCGAGACGAGAGCCTCAGGCGCAGGGATTCAACGAAACGGCGACTCGCTCGCAGCAAAGGCGAGTCACATGTCCGGCGGCAGCTCAACAGTGCAGCGGGCCGCAGCGTCCCCAGAACGAGGTTTGTCCTGCCGACGGTCGTTGGGCACACCAGTTCGGTCGAATCGCGCAGACGCCTCGTGAGGCCAGCAAGGCTCGTCGAACCCCCGACTGCTCGCGTCGTGAGCGACGCTGTCCACTGTTCGACTCGGACAACGTCACCTCGCCAACTTCGACTTCCGCGCTCGTGTCGGCAGGGTCGGTTTCTTCACAGCGTGCTTCGTCCGGCAACATCGAGAGCATGAAGGGCGATGCCGGCAGCAGGGCCGACAGTACGCAACTCAACCACACGCACAGCCAGGAATGATGGAAAGAATCGAACGTCATGGATGCAGAGATCGTCAGGAATCGAAACCAAATTGAGCTTCACGTTGCTGTTGCCAGCGGGATGAGCATTTTGCCGAAACGGACAATTCGCACAAGTCCGTCGTTAAGCTGGCCCCACCGCACCGGGATGTGGGTATTCGGGCGACAAGCCTCGTCTCATTTTCCAAGCCCGATGGACAGAGCGGGCTTCACCAGCGACGGCAAATAGACATCGCGAAACGCGGCGAATTCGCGGTCGCAGCTCTGTTGAGCGGTCATCGTCGCGGCCCCAAATCGGATGGCTTGTTGAATTTGTCCGTCGGCTGCGACCCCCAATTGCCGAGTCAGGTCGAGCACTTTTTTCACTTGCGGGTCGTCTTGGATTCGCTTCTCGATCTCCGGCCGAGCCTGCTTGGCATCCGCGAGTTCGGTGTGTTGGAAGATCGTCCGCCAGGAACCGTCTGCCAGACGAGCGACGAATTGTGTTGTCACACTCGCTTGCTGGAAGTCACCCGCCATTTCCAGTCGCGTCACACGGAAGCCGCTCCGCTTTTCCGACTCGGCGGTCTGAATCGCCTTCGCCAACGACTCCGCCTTCGCGGCATTGTCCCGACCGTTCTTCGCGGGACGCGGTTCACCGAGCAAATCGCCGAACTGCGATTGCAATTGCTGCCGCAGCAACTCGACCAGTAGTTCGCCGATCTCCGTCGGAGCCACTTTCCCCGCACGAGCCAGCACGTCGCCGGTCCCCTGAAAATCAAGCCGCGGTCCCAGTGCGTACTCAACGAGTGCGCGTCGGGCCGCCCACTCATCATCGTTTTGTTCGCGCGCCGGCAATCGCTCGACGAACGCCAGCGGCCAGCCGATTGGAGACACGTTTCTTGCCTTCAATTCTCGCGACAATTCCTCCGCCGAACGAGTTTCCACGCGATCGAGGTTCTCCGTCCACGCCCAGGTCAACAATTGCCGATGTTCCGGCGAGGCGGCTTCGATTCGTGCAACTTCTTTCATCGACAACGTCAGCCACAGGAATTCGGGATCAAAGTCGTCAGCCTTCTCCAACGCAGTTTCGGCGGCGTCCGACTGCTGTTCGAGAAAAGCCGCCAACGCCGCATTTCCAACCGGCGGCGGCTCGGCTTTCAATCGCCGAACGGCCTGTTCCAGCCCGGTGGTGTTGGCGGCGATCGTGTGCTGTCGAGCCGCTTGATGCAGCTTCGCGTTCGCGGCGGACAACCATTTCGCCGAGACCAATAGCGTGAGCGATTTATCGGACTGCTCCATCAAAACACCGCGCAGTTTGGAGCCGTTCCGTAGCGTCACTTGATCAGCCACCGGCCGATCGGCCGCCTCTGCCGCCGAGGTGACTGTGATCAGAAACAGTCCAATTCGCAGCCACTGTAGGAGATTCGGATTTCGAACTCGCATGGGTCACTTCCTCACGGTCATGTGCAGGAAGCCATCGTAGCGGCCGAGGAATTCGTTGCGAGTTGGAGATCCCGACAAATTTCACACAGCAGCCATGAATTCGCTACGGCGGCAGAGACTCCGGTCAAGAGACCGGGCACGAACCACCACGACCGGAAGACGGCGGCCTTCATCGTTTGTTAACACGCAGGCCGTATGTAGACGCCGTAGATTTCTTCGCCAGTGGGTTTTTTGAGTTCCCCGATTTCTTTGGAGACAGGCCGATGACTTCTTTGTTGCGACGTACGTTCTTGACATCTTCTTTGTGGGCCATTCTGGCCGCAGGCTGTTCCGTGCAAGAGAGCGCACCCACGAAAGTCGGAGGAAGCCCGAAACCTCCCGTAAATAGTGAGGCTCCAGTCGAGCCCGCAGTGAAGCTCAGTGGCGAGGTGCTCGCGGATGGTTCCAGCACCGTGTTCCCGATTACTCAGGCGGTCGCCGAAGAGTTTATGAAGGTACATCAGGGCGTGAAGGTCAGCGTCGGCATCGCCGGAACTGGTGGCGGATTCAAGCGGTTTGTGGTCGGCGAGACGGACATCAACGACGCTTCGCGGCCAATTTCGGAGAAAGAAGTCGACGCCTGCAAGAAGAGCGGCGTCGAGTATCTCGAACTGAAAGTTGCAATCGATGGCTTGTCGGTCGTCGTGAATCCGAAAAACGATTGGTGTAAGGCCATCACCGTCTCGCAGCTCAAAAAGCTGTGGAACAAAGGGAGCACGGTCAAGAAGTGGAATGAACTCGACCCGTCTTGGCCGGACGCCGAGATTCGGCTGTACGGGCCTGGCCCAGATTCGGGCACGTTCGATTACTTCACGGAAGCGGTCAACGGCAAGGCGAAAGAAAGCCGTTCGGACTACACCCCCAGCGAGGACGACAATGTGCTGGTGCAAGGCGTGAATGGCGACAAAAACTCGCTGGGCTACTTCGGTTATGCGTACTACTCCGACAATCAAGACAAGGTGAAATTGGTGGCCATCGCCGATGGAGACGACGTTTCGACGGCTGTGTTGCCGTCCGACGAAACGATCCTCAATGGCACTTACAAGCCGTTGTCTCGGCCGCTGTTCATCTACGTCAACAAGAAGTCTTTCGAGAAGCCGCAAGTCCGCGAGTTCGTGAAGTACTACATCGCCAAGGGTCAGGACTACGTCAAAGAAGTCCAATACATCCAGTTGCCTGAGAACGATCTGAAAGAGGCTCAACAGCGGCTGACCGAGGCTCTGTCGGCGAAGTAACCGCGTTCGCTCATTGGGAAAACTTCCAAGGAACACCGCTTGTCGCTCGCGAATGTTGCCTCTCCGCTGACTCCTACAAAGGCCGGCTTACGACTGCAAAAGCAGTTTTCGTGGGCTCGGGCGAGAGAGGCTGGCGTGCGCGCGATGCTGCTCGGCTGTGCGTCGTTGTCGCTGCTGACGACGCTCGCCATCGTTTACATGTTTCTCACCGAGGCGGTTTACTCCGTCACGCCTGACACGACCGCGTTCTTGCAAGATGTGTCCCTGTGGGACTTCCTGACCGACACCGAATGGAGTCCGCAGTTCGCCGACAAACACTTCGGCATTCTACCGTTGCTGTGCGGGACGTTCGTCATCGCTGGTATCGGCAGCTTGATCGGTCTGCCAATTGGTTTGGCCGCCGCGATCTATCTCAGCGAGTACGCGAAGCCAAAATTTCGCCGCATGATGAAGCCGGTGCTCGAAGTTTTGGCCGGGATTCCGTCGGTGGTTTACGGCTACTTCGCTCTGGTGTTCGTGACGCCGTATGTCCTGCGGCCGATTTTCCAAAGCATGCTGGGCATCGACGTGGACATCTTCAACGCGATGAGCGCGGGAGTGGTGCTCGGCGTGATGATCATCCCGACCGTCTGCTCGCTGAGCGAAGATGCGTTGCGGGCGGTGCCGCGTGGGTTGCGTGAGGCGGGCTACGCGCTTGGTTCGACGAAGTACGACGTCTCTCTGAAGGTCGTCGTGCCGGCGGCATTTTCGGGAATCGTCGCGTCCTTCCTGCTGGCGATCTCTCGCGCGATCGGCGAGACGATGGCGGTCTGCATCGCCGCTGGACAGATGCCGCGACTGTCGCTCAATCCGTTCCGCAGCATGGAGACGATGACGGCGTACATGGTTAGTGCCAGTCTCGGAGACACTCCCGCCGGAACGATCGAATACAAGAGTCTGTACGCCGTGGGCTTCACGCTCTTTCTTATCACATTGGGGATGAACATTCTGGCGAATTGGGTGATGAATCGGTTTCGGGAGGTTTACGAATGAGCGTCCCGACGAAACTTCAGGAACCTCATTTGGCGCGCCGGCATCGGATCGGTAAAGCGTTCGAGTGGGCGTGCTGCGGTTCGACGTGGTTCGGAGTTGTCGTGCTGGGCGTGCTGCTGCTGAGCGTCGGATGGAAAGCTCTGACCTGGCCACCGGCCAAGGACAAGCCCGCGAATAGTTCCACGCCAACGGTCGAGGTGAAATCAACCTCGGCACCGCTAAGCACCAAGTTTTTCAGCAGCTACGATTCTCGAAAGCCGCGTGAGGCGGGAATCCTCGCGGCCATCTGGGGCAGCTTGTGGCTGATTGTCTTGGTGGCGTTGTTTTCGGTGCCGATCGGCGTCGGCTCGGCGGTGTATCTTGAAGAGTACTCCAACGAAGGACGACTCAAGCGGATCATTCAAGTGAACCTGTCGAACCTTGCCGGAGTACCGTCGATCGTTTACGCGCTGCTGGGAATGACTGCCTTCGTGAAGATGTTTGGCTTCTTCACGAAAGACGAAGGCAAATTGCTGGTCATCAACTTGCTGTTCACGACCGTCGATGTACCGCTGCCATTCGACCGCGCGCTGATCTCCGGAGCGTTGACGCTGACTCTACTGGTCCTGCCAACGGTGATCGTCGCGTCGCAAGAGGCGTTGCGAGCTGTGCCGTCCTCGATTCGCACGGCCTCTTACGCTCTAGGGGCGACCCAGTGGCAAACGATTCGTTACCAAGTCATTCCCGCCGCGATGCCGGGGATTATGACCGGAGTGATTCTGGCTCTGTCCCGTGCGATGGGTGAAGCGGCACCGCTGATGCTGATCGGAGCGTTGACCTATGTGGCCTACACTCCTGGCGACATCACCAACGTCAGCGACATCTTCAAGAATCCGCACGGCCTGCTGGACGCTCCGTTCGATAAGTTCACGGCGTTGCCGCTGCAAATCTACCAATGGATCAATCACCCCAGGGCCGAATATGCGCACTTGGCCGCAGCGGGGATCATGGTGTTGCTGACGATCCTATTGCTGATGAACACTGTCGCGATCGTGATTCGACACAAATTTCAAAAGAGTACTCGCTGGTAGCCATTCCATTTTCGACCAAATACAACGCATCCCGCTCCGAGGCTCGGCTGTCATGACCATTATGCAGAGTTTTACCGAACTGGTGCATCAGCGGCAGCAACGTGAATCGGCCAAGAGGAACCGCCCCGTGGAAACCGAGGTCACGAAGCTCGATGTCCGCAACCTCAACTTTTTCTACGGCGAGAAACAGGCGCTGTTCGACGTGTCGATGACTGTCGCCGAACGCGCCGTCACCGCCTTCATCGGCCCCTCCGGCTGCGGCAAGAGCACATTTCTGCGGACGCTCAACCGTATGAACGACATCATCGAGGGGACACGCCACAACGGCACCGTGCTGCTGGAAGGGCAAGAGATCTACGCTCCGGACGTGGATGTCGTGGCGCTCCGAAAGCGAGTCGGCATGGTCTTCCAGAAGTCGACGCCGTTCCCCAAGTCGATCTTCGACAACGTGGCCTACGGCCCGAAGGTCGCCGGCCAGCGGAATCATCGAGCTCTCTCCGAAATCGTCGAGCAGTCGCTCAAACGAGCCGCACTGTGGGACGAGGTCAAAGACCGCCTCCAAGATTCCGCCCTGGCTCTGTCCGGCGGGCAGCAGCAACGGCTCTGCATCGCCCGAGCGCTCGCAACCAACCCCGATGTGCTGCTGATGGACGAACCCGCCTCCGCACTTGATCCCGCCTCGACATCGCGTGTCGAAGACTTGATTTTCGAGTTGAAGCAGAACTACACGATCGTCATCGTGACCCACAACATGCAGCAAGCCGCTCGCATCAGCGACTGGACCGCGTTCTTCTATCAGGGATACTTGATCGAGAAAGATCACACACTGAAGCTGTTCACGACGCCAAAGAAGAAGCAGACGGAAGACTACATCACGGGACGGTTCGGCTGATTGCCAAGTCGGAGATCGAAAATTGATCACTGCGGTTCGTGTCTTCAATCTCAAATTTTCATTTTTTAATTTGCAACTCCATTTATGAGCACTCCTCTCACTCGCGATCTTGGTGTTCTGCACCGCAATCTCCTGTCGATGTGTGCGACGGTTGAGGAATTGGTCCACAAGGCCGTCGATGAACTCTCCAATCCCGACATCGACCGTGCCAAAGAGCTTGCCAAGCAGGACGACGAGGTGGATCGCTTCGATGTCAGCATTGAAGAGGAATGCCTCAAGATTCTCGCGCTGCATCAGCCGGTTGCGACCGATTTGCGACGGATCACGACGGTCATGAAAATCTCCGGCGAACTGGAACGTGTGGCCGACATCAGCGTCCACATCGCCGAACGTGCTTGTGCCTTGGTTAATCAGCCGGGTATCGAAGTTCCGGAGAAGCTCCAAGAGATGGCCGGCCGAGCCATCGACATGCTGCACAAGGCGATCGACGCTTACGTCGGACTCGACAGCCACCTGGCGAGACACATTGTCGAATCCGACAATGTTGTCGACGAACTCAACCGCGAGATCATCGACGAGTTGATGGACACGATGCAGCATCACCCCAATCTCATCGAGCCGGCGATGAGCCTCTTTTCCGCGACGCGCCACATCGAGCGGGTTGCCGACCATGCCACGAACATTGCCGAGGATGTGGTCTATCTGGTGGAAGGGGAGATCATCCGCCACCGAGCACACTTCCGGTGATAGCGGAACTGGCTGCGATTGCAAATTGCACATTTCAAATTGTGAATTGAGCGGCAGGGTTGTGTCGCTGATCGGCTTGTTGTCTGATGCTTATCAGACGGAATTCGCTGCCTCGCCAATTTGAGATTTTCAATTTGCAATTCACCACTTCGGTTTCGATGCACATCCAACGCGGCTTTCAACAACCTGATCAATACCGCGGCGGCTGGGTCACGATCGGCAACTTTGACGGCGTGCATCGCGGCCATCAAAGCATGTTGGCCAAGTTAGTCCAGCAGGCTCATGCGGCGCGGACTCCGGCTGTCGTCATGACCTTCGATCCGCATCCGATTGCCCTATTGCGTCCGCAGCAGACGCCGCCAGCTCTGAGCCTGCTCGATCACAAGTTGAAGCTCTTTGAGCAACACGGCATCGACGCCGTCGTGATCTACCCGACCGACCATGCGCTGCTGCAACTCACGCCGGACGAGTTCTTCCAAAAGATCGTGCTCGGAGAATTGAACGCGGTCGGCTTAGTTGAAGGGCCCAATTTCTTTTTTGGGCATCGTCGCGCGGGCAACGTCGGCACGTTGAAATCGCTGTGCGATGCTGCCGATCGAATACTGGAAGTGGTCCCCGCGGTGATTGTGAACGGCCGCATGATTTCTTCCAGCGAAGTCCGCTCTCGCATCGCGGCCGGCCAAATTGCCGAAGCGGTCGAGATGCTCGGTCATCCGTACCGTGTGCGGGGGTTCGTCGGTTCCGGTGCTGCCAGAGGGCGGACCATTGGTTTCCCGACGGCCAATCTGGAGAAGATTACGGCCCTGCTGCCGCCCGATGGAGTTTATGCCGGACGTTGCTCGATCAATGGGACCGCGTATCCCGTCGCAATTAACCTCGGTCCCAATCCGACATTCGGGGAGGCCGCTCGGAAGTTCGAGGCGCATCTGCTCGGATTCACAGGGGACTTGTACGGGCAGACGCTCGATGTCGACTTGCTGGCGCGGGTTCGGGATGTTGTACGGTTTGAGTCGAGTGATGCCCTAAAGCAACAGCTCAATCAGGACTTAGAGACCGTGCGTACTCTGGCGAATGAGGCGTGAGGGCAGTAGTTTTGTCATCGCCTCAGCTCCCGCCTTTTGAACGAAACTCACCACAAAGCCCGCCGCATGACCATCAACTGGGAACCGCTTCGCCCGATCATCGCCGAGCACCAACGCTTTGTGCTCTCCAGCCATGTGCGGCCCGATGCCGACGCGCTGGGCTCGGAACTCGGCATGGCGGCGTTGCTCGAAGGCATGGGCAAGCAAGTGCGGATCGTCAATCCGTCGAGTTCGCCAGCCAATCTGCTGTTCTTGGACCCGACGCAGCGAGTCAAAAAGCTCGGTGAGGGGATGACCTCCGCCGAGGCCCTCGACACGGAAGTCCACGTCATTTTGGACACGAGCGCGTGGGGACAGCTCACGGAACTTGGCAGCGTCATCAAGCACACCAAAGCGAAGAAGGTGCTGATCGACCACCACGTCAGCTCGGATGATCTCGGGGCGATCGAGTTCAAAGACACGACGGCCGAGGCGACTGGCGCACTCGTCTTTCAATTGTTCCGCTTCTTCGACGTGCCGATCACGAAGGCTGCCGCCGACGCTCTGTTCTGTGCGATCGCGACGGATACCGGTTGGTTTCGATTTCCATCGACGACTGCCAACACGCTGCGCATCGCAGGTGACTTGATTGACGCCGGGGCGCAGCCGAATTTACTGTTTCAAACCTTGTATGAGTTGACGACCTTCTCCAGAACCAAGCTGGCGGGCCGAGTGCTGAGTACCGTGAAGCTCGATTTCGACGGCCAACTGGCCTACGTCACGGTGACTCAGCAAGACTTTGCCGACACCGGCGCGGTTTCGGCCGACACCGAAGACCTCGTCAACGAATGCCTGAAGATCGCGGGGACCAAAGCCGCGTTCATCGCCATCGAACAACCCACCAAATCCGTGAAGATCAGTTTCCGCAGCCGAGTCGGCTTGAACGTCGCCGCCATCGCCGAACGCTTCGGTGGTGGAGGCCACAAGCAAGCCGCCGGAGCCATTCTCCCCGGACCTGTGCCCACCGCCATTGCTCGAGTGCTGACCGCCGTGAAAGCGGCTCTGTCCACTTGAGCCTTCCCCCAACTCCCGCCTTTGAAAAGAGAGTCACGCGATGTCTCTGCCTCATCCCGAACTCAACCACGATGGCCCGCCGGGCGAACCGCGTCGCGGTTTCCTGACGCAAATTCTCGCGGCTGGAATTGGCCTCTTGGTCGGAGCCGTGCCCGCTGTGTCGGGCCTGGCCTTCTTCCTCGATCCGCTACTGCGAACGAAGAAAGGGAGCGGCGGCGATGGTTTTCTCAAGATGCCTGTCGCGCTCGATGCCTTAGAAATCAACGGCGAACCGCAGTTGGTGAAGGTCATCATGGACAAGGTCGACGCCTGGAATACCTACCTCCAACAGCCGGTCGGAGCGGTCTTTCTGCGACGAACGGACAAGGACAAAATCGTCGCCTTCAATTCGCGCTGCCCACACCTTGGCTGTGCCGTCGATTACAAGTCCGCCGAGAAGCATTACTACTGCCCCTGCCACACGAGCACCTTTGCCCTGGACGGCACCCAACAGAACAAAATCCCGCCGCGCGACCTCGACTCCCTCGACGTTGAAATTCGCAACGGCACCGAAGTGTGGCTCAAATTCCAAAACTTCCGTGCGACGACTCCAGACAAGATTCCGGTCGCGTCAACGTAGCCGCCTCGCTCCGCGAGGAGACGCGACCGCTCCATTGACCTTTCCTCAACACTCAACGTCGTCGCCATGTTGCTCCGCCTCGCGGAACGAGTTGGCTACGTTGAACGATCCACCCGAAACTACTTCAACATGAACGCACTCATCACTTGGCTCGACGACCGCACCGGCCTGAAGAAGCTGATGCACGAGGCTCTCTACGAAAATATTCCTGGCGGTTCTCGCTGGCGATACGTCTGGGGCAGCACGCTGATCTTCACCTTCTCCGTGCAGATGATCACCGGCGTGTTTCTCGCAATGGCCTACGCACCCAGTACGACGACGGCGTGGGAGAGCGTCTATCACATCCAGCACCACATGCAATTTGGCTGGTTGGTGCGTGGACTCCACCATTTTTCGGCGCAGGCGATGACGGTCCTGCTGGCGCTGCATCTGATGCAGGTCATCATCGATGGTGCGTATCGAGCACCTCGCGAAGTCAATTTCTGGCTGGGACTGATCCTGATGCAGATTGTGCTCGGGCTAGGTCTGACGGGCTATCTGTTGCCGTGGGATCAGAAGGGTTTTTACGCCACGCAAGTTTCGACCGAGATCATGGGAGCGGCTCCGGTCATCGGCCCGCAGTCGCAGATTGTGGCTCAGGGGGGGCCGCAGTATGGCCACCACACGCTGACGCGATTCTTCACGATGCACGTCATGGTTTTGCCAGCGTTGATGATCGCATTTCTCGTGCTGCACATCGCCGTCTTCCGGCGGCACGGCATCACGGTTCCTGATCCCGATCGAGCACCCAACGCCACGTTTTGGCCGGATCAAGTCTTGAAAGACGCCGTGGCCTGTCTGGCGATTTTGTCGACGGTCTTGGCGCTGACGATTTGGAAAGGAGCCGAACTGAGTGCTCCCGCCGATCCGTCCGAGCCGTTTTCCGCCGCGCGGCCAGAGTGGTATTTCTTGTTCTTGTTCCAATTCCTGCGCTTCGAATGGGTCGAGCACGTCACGAAAGGCCCGGCGTTTGGAGCGATCTACGCCCCCGGCGCACTCATGGCACTGGTCGTCGCGATGCCGATCATCGGTCGTTGGCGTGCTGGCCACGTCTTCAACGTGTGCGCCATTTTCGCGCTGATGCTGGGCATCGCCGGCCTGACAGGTCTGGCGTTGTACAACGACTCGCGCGATCCCGATTTCCTAGCCTCGGTCAACGAAGCTCACCGGGACGGCGAGCGCATCCGCGAATTGGCCGAGCGGCCCGCGGGGATTCCCATCGAAGGGGCGATCTCGCTGATGCGCAGCGACCCCAAGACTCAAGGTCCGCGCATTTTCGCTCGCAACTGTGCCCCGTGCCATCGCTTCGACGGACACGATGGAACCGGCCGTGAAATCGTCAAGATCGTGAAGAAGGGCGACGGCACGGAGGAACGCATTGTCGAGAAGCCGACCGCGACCGACCTCGGCAACTTCGGTTCACCTGAATGGATCAAGGCGATCATCACCGACTTCAAGGGGACGTTTGCCGCGTTGGAGAACGTCAAAGACAAAGACAATCCAAACGCAGTTGCCGAATCCTCGAAACATTTCCTCGAAGGCGAAATGGCCAGTTGGTCGACTTCGCATGCTCAGCGTTGGCGAGTGAAAGAGAATGAGCCAGCACTCAGCGACCTCGTGGCGTTCCTGTATTCGCAAGGCCAACGCCCTGGAGCGGCAGGAATGCCGGACGAGGCTTCGAAGCGCGGACGCCAAATCTTCGAGACCGGCAAGCTTCCCGTCGGCGACTTTGAATCGAACTGTCTCGATTGTCACTCGCTGCAACCGATCGGCGAAGACAAGCTGCTCGGCGAAGTTGGAGCAGGCCCGTCGCTCACCAACTACGCGGGCGATCGTTGGCTCCGCGAGTTTCTCCAAAACCCCGGCCATGAAAAGTTCTATGGCTCCAGCAACGCCATGCCCGCATTCGGCGAGCGACTGACCGAAAAAGAACTCGACCTGCTCGTTCGCTGGATGGTCGGGAATAACGACTGATGTCGGTCAGGCTTTCGAGCCTGGCCCGAACGCTCGACCGACGTCGATTGCCAATCCGGTCAGCTTGGAAAGGCTGGCCTAATCTTATGCCACCGATCACCGTCCAAACCGGCGCAAGACTGCATTTCGGATTGCTCGCCGTGCAAGCCGCAAGCGGCCGCAACTTCGGCGGCGTGGGATTGATGGTCGATTCGCCTGGCGGTGTGCTCTCGGTCGAAGCCAGTGACCGCGACGAATGCTTGGCCGAACCGGAGATCGCCGCGCGGCTCACCGCTTGGCGAGACGAGTATCGTCGCCGATGTCCCGTTGAGCGGCGGCCGCCTGCTTGTCGGATTCGTCTCTCGCAGAGGATTCCGCCACATGCCGGCTTGGGTTCGGGAACACAGACCGCGCTGGCTCTGGCCGCCGCGATGGCTCGATGGGTCGGAGAGGAAAACGTTTCGGCCCCGGAATTGGCTCGCCGAATCGGACGCGGCGCTCGTTCTGCGCTCGGCATTCATGGTTTTGAACGTGGCGGCTTGCTGGTCGAAGGAGGCAAGCGGCATCCGGAAGAGATCAGCCCGCTCGTCGCGCGGCTCGACTTTCCTTCGGAATGGCGTGTGTTGCTCATCATGCCCAATGACCGCCACGGCTTGTCGAGTGACGCCGAACGTGCCGCGTTCTCGCGACTCGCGCCGATGCCGACTTCGCTCACGGAGACGCTTTGCCGAATCGTGTTGATGGAGTTGCTGCCGGCCATCGCGAGCATCGACTTTCCGTCGGCCGCATCCGCGCTCCGAGAATTCGGACAGTTGAACGGATCGCATTTCGCACCGGTCCAAGGGGGAGTTTTCGCCGATCCACAGATGGCCGAGCTGGCCCAGTGGTTGACCGATCAAGAATGTGTCGGAGTTGGCCAATCCTCGTGGGGGCCGACGCTGTGGAGTCTCTGCCGCGATGAGTCAGAAGCGTTTCGTCGCCGCGACGAGATCGCGTCGCACCCATCTTCCAGAGCTTGCACGATTCATCTCACGGCGGCACAAAACGCGGGCGCAATATTTTTGGGAGTGTGAGCATGTCCTACGAACGCAGTCGTGAACTGATCGGGCGCGGCGAGAGCCGATTGCTGATCGTCGATGTGCAAGAAAAGCTGATGCCGGCGATTCCGGTGCGCGAGTCGCTGATCGCGAACTGCCGCAAGTTGATCGAGGCCGCGAAGCTCTTTGGCGTACCGGTCTCGGCGACCGAGCAGTACGCGAAGGGACTTGGCCCGACGGTGCCGCAACTGCGCGAGTTGCTCGACGGCGTGCCGATCCCCGACAAAAACTGCTTCAGCGCGGCCGAGTGCCTAGGTTGGGGCACGGCGGCCGAGCATCCCGCCGGCCGCTTTCAAATCGTCGTGGCAGGCATCGAAGCTCACGTCTGCGTGCTGCAAACGGTGCTCGACCTGCTGTCGAGCGGCTATCAAGTTTTCGTCCCCGCTGACGCCCTCGCCAGCCGAGCCAAACTCGACTGGAAAATCGCCCTCCGCCGCATGGCCGCCAGCGGAGCGATCATCACCACGACCGAATCCGTGATGTTCGAATGGTGTGCCGCCGCCCGTTCGCCGGAGTTCAAGCAACTCAGTCGATTCATCAAAGGCGAATAGAACGGGCGCGGAACTCCCTGCTTTGTGTGCGGACGCTTGAGTCCTCGGCCGGCTAACGCTCCTGTCGGCGAGCCGTCCTTCACGGCGACATCGCCATTGACGAAGACGATATTCACAGTCGCTCCATCGCTTCTTGAACTCGCCTGATGCGGATAGATTTCGTCTCCGACCTGTTGCAGGAATCATTGCATGTCCACTGTCGTCGTCGAAAAAAAAACGCTGCTGGAGTGCCGTGCGATCGGCAAGAGCTTTGGCGGTGTCGCCGCTTTGGAGGGTGTGGACTTCGATCTTCAGCCGAGTGAGGTGCATGGACTCGTCGGTTGCAACGGAGCGGGTAAGAGCACACTGATGAAGATCCTCGCCGGAGCACATCCCGATCATGCCGGTTCTGTGCTGATCGAAGGTCGCGAGGTATCGCTGTCGTCGCCGCGCGAGGCTCAGGCGTGCGGGATCGCGATGGTCTATCAGGAGCTGTCGGGGATCGGAGCGTTGTCGGTCGCGGAGAATCTGTTTCTCGGTCGGCAGCCGACGCGCGCGGGGCGAATCGACTGGGGTTCGATGCGCCGGCAGGCTCAGAACTTTTTGAGCGAGATGCAAATCGAAGTCGATGTGCGGCGGCGATTGGATCGGTTTCCGTTGGTGATTCGGCAGATGGTCGAGATCGCTCGCGGGCTGCACAGCGGGGCGCGAGTCCTCATTCTCGATGAGCCGACCAGTGCGTTCAGCCCGCCGGAGACACGGCGGCTGTTTGAGTTGATTCGGCAGCTCAAACGCAATGGCGTGGCGGTGATTTTCATCAGCCACTTTTTGGAAGACGTCCTCGAAATCTGTGACCGAGTAACGGTGCTGAAAGATGGTCGCAAGGTCTCGACATCGTTAGCCGCCGATCTCACGAAAGCGGAAGTTATCACGCGAATGCTCGGCCGCGACGCCGGAGCGACAGGTGCGGAACTCGATGAGTCGGTCACGCTTCCCGCGCGGTCAACGGCGGTTCCCGCTCTGCGAGTCGCGGGAGTGTCTCGCAAAGGAGAGTTCAACGACGTGAGCTTTGACGTCGCGCCCGGTGAGTGTGTCGGTCTGTACGGCTTCGTCGGCGCGGGGCATCAGGAGCTGGCACACGCGGTGGCCGGAGCCGCGTCAGTCGATGCGGGATCGGTGTCGCTGGATCAGTCGGTGTTGCCCAGCGGTGATGTTTCGGCGGCGGTACATCGTGGAGTCGTCATGGTCGCGGCCGATCGAGCAAAGACCTTGGTGCGACGCAGTTCGATCGCTCGCAACACGACGCTCGCACATCTGCAACGTTCAATGGGCGAATGGCTGCATCGTCGGCGCGAACATGCGGTCGTGCGACCGCTGCTCGAACAAGTCGGTTGCCGGCCTGCTCGGCCAGAATTGTTGGCCGGGAATTTGTCGGGCGGAAATCAGCAAAAGGTCGTGCTGGCGAAATGGCTGCTCGGCCCAGTCCGCGCGCTGGTCTTGGAGGAGCCGACTCGCGGGATGGACGTCGGCGCGAAAGACGAAGTCATGCGACTGGTCGCGGGCCTGAAAAAGTCGGGAGCTGCGGTCGTGCTCGCCTCGACGGAGCCTGAATTGGTGCTGGCTCACGCCGATCGGATTCTGGTGTTTCAGCGCGGACGCATCGCGCATGAGTTCGCGGGCGAGGACGTGCGCAAAGCGGACTTGCTGCGTTGGGCGTGACGAATTTTGGAGTGCGGTGCTGATACACCGCATTCCAGATTAGGCCGCCGCCGATCCGTCTTGCGGGAACAGGTGCGACTCGCCGCGGATGACTTCCGGGGTGAGGACGTACTTCTTGCCCGGTTCTTGGTCGGGCAATTCATAGAGGATGTCGAACATCGCGCTTTCGATGACGCTGCGGAGGCCGCGAGCGCCGGTGTCCTTCTGAATCGCAATCTTGGCGATTTCGCGAATTGCTTCCGGGGTGACGTCGAGGCTCGACTCTTCCATCTCGAAAAATTTTTGAAATTGGCGGACGAGGGCATTTTTTGGCTCGGTCAGCACGCGGACAAGGTCGGACTCGCTGAGCTTGCTGAGCGTCGTGAGCACTGGCAAACGGCCAACGAGCTCCGGGATCAGACCGAATTCGAGAATGTCCTCGACGGTCGCTTCGTGGACCATTTCGTAGCGGCGTTGCTTGTCCTCGTGTGACGAGTTGTCCTGGCCGAAGCCGATCATCTTGCGGCCCATGCGGCGACCGACAATGTCTTCCAGGCCGACGAATGTTCCGCCGCAAATGAAGAGGATGTTCGTCGTGTCGAGTTGAATGTATTGCTGCTCGGGATGCTTACGCCCTCCCTGTGGCGGGACGTTCGCGACGGTTCCTTCGAGCATTTTGAGCAACGCTTGCTGAACTCCTTCGCCAGACACATCGCGGGTGATCGAGACGTTGCTGGAGGTCTTGCCGATCTTGTCGATCTCGTCGATGAACACAATGCCGCGTTGAGCCGCCTCGACGTCGAAGTCGCAAGCGTGCAGCAGTTTCAGCAGCAGATTTTCGACGTCTTCGCCGACGTATCCAGCTTCAGTCAGCGTGGTCGCGTCGCCGATCGCGAACGGGACTTGCAGGAATTTCGCCAGCGACTTGGCAATCAGCGTCTTGCCGGAACCGGTCGGGCCGATCATCAGGACGTTGGATTTTTCAATCTCAACGTCGTTTTCGGTGTCCGTGTTGAGCATCAGCCGCTTGTAGTGGTTGTGAACCGCGACGGAGAGCATCTTTTTGGTTTGCGATTGCCCGACAACGTACTTGTCGAGATGTCCCACGATGTCGCGCGGCGACGGGACTTTCGTGAAGAGCTTGTGCGGGGTGCCTCGGCGGCGGCGTTCCTGGTCGAGGATCGACTGACACAACTCGACGCACTCGCCGCAGACGTAGACGTCGTCCGGTCCTTCGACCAGTGGTCCGACCTCCCGATAACTCTTGCGGCAGAAACTGCAGCTTGCGTTTTTTTTGCCGGTCGGAGTGCGCTTGCCGGACGTAAAATCTTTTCCAGACGAGGCCATGTGGGTTCCTTCAACGCTGTCGGTCAAACCTCAACACCTTGGGACGGCGAAACAATCATTCGCCTGCTGAGGAGACAGCATCCGTGGTCTCCTGGAAACGTATCTTCCAACTCCAATGGGACAAGCCCGATGGGGTTTTCAAAGACGTTGGCTGACTCGCGGGGCAGCGAGTACCCACCGGTATCGGCAGCCTTTGTGAAGGGTCATCACTGTGGAATCGTGGATGAGCTTCCCGCCGAATCATCGGCAGAGGGTCCGCTTGAGGCATTCCCCGCACGACCCGACTCACCGGACCTTTTTGTTAATTGCTCACGAATGTTTTTATATTCGTCGGCCGACAAATCGCCTTGCTTGTGGATGTCCCGAAACTGCATCAGCAACCGCTCGGGTGAGTTTTCCATCAGCCCCTTGGGACGCAGCCAATCGCGGATTTTGTGGTGAAACATGATCAACAGACACAGCGCACCAGCCAAGAGCGCGAGGGTCTCCCAGCCCCCTCCTGTCGAGAACTTGTCGCGGAGCGTTTGCGAACTCAGGCGTTTCATCTCTGCCAATAGCACGCGACGAAGCCTCACCGAGCGAATCAAGACCCTGAAAATTCAACGCGGTGAATTATGGACACCGGCTGAAACTGCGACAAGACCGCGATGCGACTCCCAAATTTTGAAACTCGAAAATTGAAGGAATGATAAACCTCGATTCGCAAAGGTCGGATTTTTCCGACGACCTGGCTAACATCTTCGCCCCAACCAAGGAGCCACCATGTCCGACCTGCAACGAGTCCTCGACGGCGGTATCGTCGCCATCATTCGTGCCACCTCCGGCGAGCAACTGGTCAATGTCGCCCGCGCGCTGCACGAGGGAGGCATCGACGTCATTGAAGTGACGTTCACCGTTCCAAATGTTTTGGAGATCCTCACTGCTGTCCGCAAAGACCTCGGCAAAAAAATTCTGCTGGGAGCCGGGACCGTGCTCGATCCGGAAACCTGTCGAGCGGCACTTCTGGCTGGAGCTGAATTCATCGTCTCGCCGTCGTTGAACCTGGAAGTCATCAAGCTCTGCAAACGCTACGGCAAGCTCGTGATGCCCGGAGCCTTCACGCCGACCGAGATCGTCACCGCCTGGGAAGCCGGAGCCGACATCGTCAAGCTGTTCCCGGCCGATTGCGTCGGCCCGAATTATCTGAAGGCGCTGCGCGGCCCGCTCCCTCAAGTCCGTATCCTGCCAACCGGAGGAGTCGATTTGAAAACGCTCCCCGATTTCTTCAAAGCCGGAGCCTGTGCCGTCGGACTCGGCAGCCAATTGGTCGAGAAGGCCGCCGTTGAGTCCGGCAACATGACCCGCATCCGTGAACTCGCCGCCCAGTACGTCGCCCTCGTCAAACAAACTCGCAGCCAAGCGTAGATTTTTGAAAGGACATCATGCTTCGAATCACAACTTTTGCCCTGGTGGCCCTGTCGGTCTGTGTGGCGACCCTTCAATCGGGAGACCAAACCGTGAAACCAACCGCAAAGCCGACGAAGGCGGAACTCCTCAAGCGATTCAACGACGAGTTCGTCGAGATCGCTCCCGGCGAAAAATCTCGTGACGGCTCGATCTCGTTTCCGAAATCGTTCCGCATGGGAAGCGACCAAGTTGATTCCGAAAAACCGGCTTACGAAGTCACGCTCAAGCAGAAATTCTCGATTGCCAAGTACGAAGTGCCGCAGAATCTCTGGGAGGCCGTGACGGGTGCGAATCCCAGCAAGTGGAAAGGCCCACGCAATTCGGTCGAGATGTTTTCGTGGCAAGAGGCTCGCGACTTCTGCAACAAACTGACGGAGTTGCTGCGAGCCGAGAAGCTACTCGGCAACGACGAAGTCATCCGCCTGCCGACCGAAGCTGAATGGGAATACTGCTGCCGAGCGGGAACAACAACCATCTACAGCTTCGGCGACAAAGCCACCAAGGACGGCGACGCCGGCAACAAGGCGTCACTCCTCGATGAATTCGGTTGGCACACCGGCAACGCCGCCGGCAACGATCCGCCGGTCGGAGCCAAGAAGCCCAACGCCTGGGGCTTGTACGACGTCCACGGCTACCTTTGGGAATTCGTCGAAGACAGTTGGCACGACAACTACGAAGGCGCTCCGGCCGATGGCCGCGCGTGGTCCGAGGCGGCTCCCAAGAAAGTCGTCGTCCGCAGCGGATCGTGGAAAGACAACCATTCAAAACTGACCAGCTCCGCTCGCCGGGCGATTTCCGTCGCCGATGGCGACGACGCCATCGGGCTGCGCTGCGTGAAAGCGAAAAAGTAGGACGCTATCATCCCGCCCGCGCGGCACTGGGCTGCGAATCTCGAACGACACCGAAGGAACATTCTCATGGCCGACGTTACTGCCGAAGTCTTGCAAGCCAATAAAAAACTGCTCGACGCGATCACCACCCAAAACTGGAACGCGTATGCAGAACTCTGCGATCCCAGCTTGACCTGTTTTGAGCCGGAAGCTTTGGGCCACGTCGTGCAAGGCATGGACTTCCACCATTTCTATTTCAAGTTGGAAGCCTCCGGCCGCCCGAAGCAGTCGATCATGGCCTCGCCGCACGTTCGAGTGATCGGCGACACCGCCATCCTCTCGTACATCCGCCTGACTCAGCGAGTCGAAGCCAACGGCGACCCGGCCACGTTCGCCAGCGAGGAAACTCGCGTCTGGCAAAAACTAAACGGCGTTTGGAAACACGTCCATTTTCACCGCTCGATCCCGGCGTAGATCGCTTTCATGACAACTGACCAACCGGCATCGCGAGTCGGCCTGCTGATCTCTCCCGACTTGTTCTTCACGAGCAAAGTCACCGGCACCGCTCAAGCCTTGGGCCTGCGAGTGGACTCGGTCGATGACATTGCCACCGCGAAATCGCGGTTGGAGGCGGGAGACATCGGCTGCGTCCTGCTCGACCTCGCGGCTCCGCGAGTGTCGGTCGCCGAACTCCTCGCCGCGATGCCCGATTCGGCACGAGTTCCGATCATCGCCTTCGGCTCGCATGTGAATGTCGAACTGCTGGAGTCCGCCCGTTCTGCCGGTGCCGAGGTCATGCCGCGTAGCCAGTTCTCGGCAACGCTGCCAAACATTTTGACCCAGCATTTGGCTCGGTAAACCGACAGCCACGTCGGCATCTCACCCTTGCCA
>QWQF01000184.1 GCA_003669125.1 Planctomycetota bacterium | reverse complement strand
GTCGTTGCCGGATTGGCCGTCGATGGTGTCATTGCCGTCGTCGCCGTGCAGCAGGTCTCCGAATTCGCCGCCGAGAATCGAATCGTTTCCGAGTCCCCCGTTGATCGTGTCCGCACCGCCATCGCCAATGAGGAAGTCGAGTCCGTCGCCGCCGTTGATCGTGTCCTCGCCGTTGGCTCCCATCACGGTGTCGTTTCCGAGTCCGCCATCGACATTGTCCGCACCGTTGCCCGCGTTGATCGAATCATTACCGTCGCCACCGATCAGTTGGTCGGCTCCGTCACCGCCAAGAATCGAGTCGCCGCCGGTGCCGCCGTCGATCGAGTCCTTGCCATCGCCACCGTCGAGCGTGTCGTTGCCCCCTTGGCCGAGAATCGTGTCGTTGCCGTCTCCGCCGAACAGACTGTCCGCAAAATCCGGGCTGCCGGTTAGTGAGTCGTCTCCGTTGCCCGCATCGACCACGATGCTGGTCAGCGCGGTGTAGTCCGCAGCCAGCACGCTCCCCAAGTTGAGGGCGTTCACATCATCGTCGCCAGTGATGACAATGGACTGAATGACGCTGGCGTTGACCGAACCCAGAAAGGGGGTCGGCGTGAGCACTCCGCCAGTGGGTCCGGTCGACACCACGACTTGTCCCGCGATTGCGCTGATGCTGACTGCGTCCCCACTGCTCAACGAGATGTTCAACTCCGTGCCCCCGATGAGCAGCACGTTCGCCGCGGGGAGCACGCGGCATTCCAGATTCTCCGCGGCCTGCGACGGCACTCGATTCCGAGTGGCCTGTGAACCGCGACGCTGATGCTGCCAGCTTTTCAGCCAAGATGTGATTCGCACGATCGACTCCTCCTTGAGAACGGTCTGGTTTCACCGGTTTTGCTCGTCCTAGCTGTGGTTCAGGTCTTAACCAACCTGACGGCGACAACGATCGAAGCGCAAGACACGGTCCTTCCGGTTGTGCTATCGGCGCTGGCCCTCGTCACGCGCGACAAAACCGTGCCGGGGCGTTAGGTCAAGCATGTTGTGCAGATCAGGCACGACCGGCGCGGGCGGTAGGATCGTCAAGGTCGGGGGGGCGAAGCGCCGGGGGAATTGGTCATTGGTCATTGGCTATTTCCAAATGACCAATAGCCAATAGCCAATGACCAATCTTTCCTTCCCAAAACAAAAAAGCCCCGGTCGTGGCCACGACCGGGGCTTTTCAACTTTGCGGCACTTCGTGCCGGAGCTATCAACCAAATCTTCCATCGAAAATCATGGAACCGACGCCGCGTCCAACAACAGGATGAGGGCTGCTGACAGCACGAACTGTTCGTCGATCTCCGAGGCCGGGTCGATGATCGTGTCGAGTCCTTGGTTGCCGGCGATCGTGTCGGTGCCTCCTTGGCCGTTGATCGAATCGTCGCCGTCGCCGCCGAGGAGAACGTCAGAACCGCCACCACCGCCGAGCGTGTCGGCTCCGTCGCCACCGAGGAGTGTGTCGGTTCCGGCAGCGCCGTTGATTTGATCGTCGCCGTCGGAGCCGTTGATCGCGTCGTTGCCGAGACCACCGAAGAGGGTGTCATCGCCGTCGCCACCGATGATGGTGTCGTCATCGTCGCCGGCGTCGATCGCGTCGTTGCCGTGATCGCCACGCATCAGATCGTTGCCGGCGTTGCCGTTGATCGTGTCGTCGTTGCGTCCGCCGTCGAGCGTGTCGTCGCCCGCACCGCCGGTGACTTGATCCTTGCCCACGCCACCCAGGATCGAGTCATCGCCGTCCATGCCGTTGAGCAGGTCGTCGCCCGACTGTCCTTGCAGCGTGTCGTTTCCTTCAAAGCCTCGCAGCGTGTCGTTGCCGTCGCCGCCGACGATGTTGTCGTCACCGGTTTGGCCGGTGAGGAAGTCGTTGCCGGCTCCGCCCAGGACGGTGTCGTTGTCGGCTCCGCCGGCCAGGATGTCGTTGCCGTCGGCTCCGATGAGGTTGTCGTTGCCAGCTCGGCCGTTGACCGCGTCGTCGCCGGCTCCGCCGTTGATCGAGTCGGTTCCTTCGGTGCCGATGATCGAGTCGTTGCCGTTGTCGCCGTTGAGCAACAGCCGCACTTCGCCGATGCTCGAACCTTGTCCGGTGATCGTGTCGTCTCCGTCGCCGCCGTTGACGACGAGCAGCGTCTGTTCCACGAGCGACAGGTCGCCGATCGTGATCAGGTCATCGCCGATGAGGCCGTTGACCGTCACCACTTGAATGTTGGCTCCGACTTCGATCGTCGCATTGAAATTCGTGACGGTGATCGCACCGGTGGAAGCCGAGATCGTGATCGTGTCGGCACTGCCGGTGCCGTTGACGACGATGCCGTTGAAGCCCTCGCTGCCATCGACGGTGTCGTTCCCCGCACCGGTTCCGGCCGAGATGAACGTGTCGTTGCCGTCGCCGCCGAGCAGCACATCGTCTCCGCCTTGACCGTCGAGCGTGTCGTCGCCGGCCTGGCCATCGAGCGTGTCGTTGCCTTGCCCGCCGAGCAGCAAGTCATTGCCGCCGCCGCCGAGGATCGAATCGTCCCCGGCTTGCCCACTGATCGTGTCATTGCCGAGGCTGCCGATCAGCGTGTCGTTCTCATCGCCGCCCAGCAGCACGTCGCCGGTCGCTTCGGCGGAGGTGACGGTGATCGTCACGGTCGCCGCGTTGCTGACCGCTCCCTGATTGTCGGCAATCGTGTAACTGAACGAGTCGACTCCGTTGAATCCGAGATTCGGCGTGTAGGTGATCAAGCCGTTTCCGAGGCTGACGGCCGTGCCGTTGGCCGGTGGAGTGACGATCGTGACCGTCGAGTAATCGAGTGCTCCATCGGGGTCGCTGTCATCCGAGACGACATCGATCGTCACTGCACCGCCCGCGCTGGTCACTCCCGGATTCGCCACGGCGACGGGAGCCTGATTCGGCGGAACGACGTTGGCCGGAATGCCCGATCCAAAGATGGTGTGCGTCGTGTAGATGTCGGTGGCACCCGGGGCGATGCTGTACAGGTTGCGGAATCCCAGAGTGACGTCGTAGTCCGCACCGTTATCAACGGAGCCATCCAGGTTGGCGTCGTTCGTGATCGTGTCCTGCAGCGCGGTTCCGGTTTGGATGTTTCCTTCCAAGACCGGGTAGTCGTCGATTTCGTAGCGTGCCGTTGCCGGAATCGTCCCTCCCTTGCCGGTGATACCGACGAACGTGGTCGAGTTTGACGTTCCGCCCGCGTCCGTTTCAAAGAGGATCTCGTCGCCGGCGCTCGTGACCAGCCGCCCGCCGCCGTCAACGAGAGTGCCGTCGAATCGCAAGTCGCCGTCGTAGTATCGCAGCAACTCAAAGTCGGCGTTGGCCGCTCCGCTGTTCGTGATGCGGTAGGTCTGAATCAGCAGCGATCCGGTCACGATGCCATTCAGGCTGGTTGTCGGCCGGACTTGTTGTGTCAGAGCGAATTGCAGGTTGCCAATCGTGAACGTGGAGTTCGCTTCGGTCGTGCCGTTCAAACGGATGTTGGAAAGGTTCGTGGCGGCCGCCGACAAATCTTGTCGGACACCGGCACCGCCGTTGATTCCTTGTCGGATGTAAACCGTCGATTCAAAACTCGCACTGGCGGATGGGACCGGTCCCACAGGGTCGTAAATGCTGTTGTTCAAATCCGCGAATCCGAACTGCCCCGTGGCATCCGTGTCTTGGATCAGACTTCCACCGCCGACACCGATCGACAGCGTCGTATTTGGGCTGCCGGTCACGGTTCCCAAGCCGCTGTCGATCGCGTCCGGGAAGGCTCCGCCACCCACGGTTGGCGGCGGCGGAGATGGTGGCGGCGGGGGTGGAGGAGGAGGTGCGACGACTTCGTCCGTGGGAAAGTAGCTCTGCACCAAGTCGGCACCGACACCGCCGTTGAGTGTGTCAGCGCCTCGGCCGCCGACGATCGTGTCGTTGCCGGATTGTCCGTTGATCGAGTCGTTGCCCGTTTGCGTGCTCGCCGAGTCGGTGCCGTCCCCCAGGAGTTGGTCGTTGCCGCCGCCACCCAGGATGGTGTCGCTGCCGTTGTTGCCGACCAGGGAATCGCTGCCGCCGCCGCCGTTGAGCACATCGTTGCCGTCGTTGCCTAGCAGCGTGTCGTTGCCGCCAACTCCGAGCAGGCTGTCGTTGTCTGCTCCGCCGTCGATGCGGTCGCTGCCTGCTTGGCCGTTGATCGTGTCGTTGCCGGCGTCGCCGTTGAGGATGTCGGCGAACTCGCCGCCGAGGATCGAATCGTTGTCGTCACCGCCGTTGACGGTGTCGTTGCCGGCGTCGCCGTTGAGCGTGTCGTTTCCGGCATCGCCGTTGAGCGAGTCCTGGCCGTTCCCCGCGAAGCAACTGTCGTTGCCGTTGCCGCCATTGAGCGTGTCTCGGCCATTGCCGAGCGTCACAACATCGTCGCCGTCGTCGCCGGAGACTGAGTCATCACCGTCGCCGGAGTTGATGCTGTCGTTGCCGGTGCCGCCAGAGATCAAATCGCTGCCGTCACCGCCGAGGATCGTGTCGTTGCCCCCTTGGCCGGAGATCGCGTCATCGCCGTGACCACCGTTGATGCTGTCGGCGAAGTCCGGGCTGCCGATGATCGTGTCCTGCCCGTTGGCCGCATCGACCGCGATCGACGTCAGCGAGGTGAACGCCGTCGACGTCACGCCGTTCAGATCAATCGTGTTGGCGTCGTCGCCGCCGAGCACGATCAGCGACACCACGCTGGAGGAGGCGATCGTTCCGATGCTCGACAGCGGTAGGTACGCGCCGCCATTCGCGGAGACCTCGAGCAGCACCGATCCACTGGACGAACTGACGCGTACACTGTCGCTGGTGCTCAACTCGATGTTGAGTTCTCCCGTCGCCGGGATGAACAACGCCGAGGCCGACAGCAGTTGCCGAGTCTCCATCGACTCGACCTGCACCGCTGCCGTGGAGGGCGACGCAAATCGCTTGCGCCGAACATCCTGACCACGCAGACGATTCCAAACGTTTGACAATTTCACGATCGCCCTCCCTGGCATCAAGTGAACTCACCGATTTTCGAATCCCTAACTCCCCGTCCCTAATCCCTAGTTCGCTTGCAGTGCCAACAGCACCGCTGCTGACAACACAAATTGCTCGTCGATCTCGCTCAGCGGATCGACGAGGACGTCGATTCCTTGATTGCCGGCGACCGTGTCCGTGCCCCCTTGGCCGTCGATGTAGTCTTCGCCGTCGCCGCCCAGGATCACGTCCGCTCCACCACCGCCCAGAATGCTGTCGTTGCCGTCACCGCCAGTAACGATGTCATTGCCATTGCCGGCGTTGATTTGGTCGTTGCCGTCACCACCGTTGAGGAGGTCGAGGCCATCGGCGGCGAGAATCGTGTCGTTGCCGTCGCCGCCGTTGACAGTGTTGTTGCCATCACCGGCGTCGATGAAGTCGTGGCCGTGATCGCCACGAATCAAGTCGTTGCCGGAGTGACCGCTGATCGTGTCGTCGTTGCGGCCGCCATCGAGCGTGTCGTTCCCCGCTCCACCAGCGAGCACATCTTTGCCCGTGCCGCCGAGCACCGAGTCATCACCGGCCATGCCGTTGACATTGTCGTTGCCCGCTCCGCCGTTGAGCGTGTCGGCTCCGTCGGCACCCTTGAGCGTGTCGGCACCGTTGCCGCCGAGCAGGTTGTCGTTCCCCGCATCGCCGTTCGCGAAGTCGTTGCCGTCTCCGCCGTCGATGAAGTCATTGCCCGTCCCGCCGCCGATCTGATCGTTGCCGATGCCTCCGCGAATCGTGTCGTTCCCCGCACCGCCGTTGGCCGCGTCGTTCCCCGCACCGCCGTCGAGCGTGTCGTTGCCGTTGGAACCGATGAGCGAGTCGTTGCCGTTGTTGCCGTTCAGCGACAGTCGCACCGAGCCGATGTCCGCACCCGCCGCCGTCAGCGTGTCATTGCCGTCGCCACCATTCACCGAGAGTTGTACGAAGCCAACGCCGCTGATGTTTGTGACGGTGATCGTGTCGTTGCCACCGAGTCCATCGACGATCACGTTCTGCAAGTTCCCGTTGACGATCAACGTGCTCGATCCGGCACTGACCGAAAGCGCGCTGCCGACGGCTCCGACCGTGATCGTGTCGTCTCCGGTTGTGCCGAGAGCTTGAGCCGTGTTCAGACCTTCGCCGCCGTCGATCGTCTCGAAGCCGCTGCCGCCGGGAGTGAAGATGAATGTGTCGTCCCCCTCGCCACCGAAGACCGTGTCGCTGCCCCCTTGCCCGTCGAGCGTGTCGTTGCCGGCCTGCCCATCGAGCGTGTCCTGTCCCGCACCACCGAGCAGCGTGTCATTGCCAGCCCCGCCGTTGAGCAGGTCATTGCCAGCATTTCC
This sequence comes from Planctomycetota bacterium, assembly GCA_003669125.1. GTDB lineage: Bacteria > Planctomycetota > Planctomycetia > Planctomycetales > Planctomycetaceae > SXKJ01. The sequence continues at coordinate 8,823 of QWQF01000184.1, read as the reverse complement.
GCTGAGCAGGTCATTCCCGTCGGCCCCTTGAATCGTGTCGTCACCGTCTCCACCCGTCAGAGTGTCACCTTCCGTATCCAGAATCGACGTGCTGCCTCCGAAGGATCGAATGGCCGATCGAATCTCTGAGCCGCTCAGTGCTCGGTCCATCGGAGTGAGATTCGTCACCAGGTTGCTGCTGGATAATGGTGCGAGCAGATACGGGTCGGCTTGCAAGAGATTGACTTGATAGCCTAAGTCTGCGAACTGCGCGATCGTCACTTGACTGATCGGGCTTACTCCTGGCGTCGCGAATCCAATCATGAGTTCGTTGCCGAAGACCGTCTGTCGCCAGTGTCTATCCGCCGTGCCAGGACCAAAATTGGCTTCGACCGGAACTCCGGTGTCGTTCGTGCCGAACCGTGTGTTGTATTCCTGTGTCGCCAACGCTCCGACGAATCGCGGATCAGTGCCCCCCGTCGCAGCAGGATTCACCAACAAGTTCAAGTTCGTCCAAATCGTGCCAAAGCCCAACACATGCGCCATCTCGTGCAGGATGGTCTCGTACAATTCGCCACTGGCTTCCTGGGCGGCGATGTCGGCAGTGTCGAACTGCATGATGCCGCTCGCGGGTAAGAAGCTCCCCGGACGCAACGTGCTGGGATCGGGGCTAGCTTGGCCCAAGATGCCTCCGATCCCGTCGATCGCCTGTCCGCTGGCGTCAATCACAAGATCATCCACTATGCCAAAGCTCTGCACAAAGACGTCCGGCAAATCGCCGATAATGATCGATTCCCAACGTGCTTCGGCTGCCTGAAAGAGAGCCTGTTGCGAGGGAGTCAAGCCACCACTGAATACGATCTGAATGTCAAACTGGGTGAGGACGACGTCGTTGTCTGCGATTGTCACCACACTCGTGGCCTGATCCAGGGGAGCATTGACAGGATTGCTCAATGCGACGGTGAACGACTCACTTCCTTCTGCGACGGTGTCGCCGATAATCGGAATCACGATCGTTTGCGAAGTCACTCCCGGTGCGAACGTGAGCTGCCCGCTAGTGGTGATGTAATCCAGATCGGCGGTCGCGGTGCCGTCTTGTGTCGTGAACTCCACGGTGACGACGTTGATTGAGGCGTATCCAAGATTCACGGTCAACACGGCATTCGAAGTGCCAGCGTCTCCCTCAACAATCGTAAGTGTGCTGACGATTCCCACCGACTGCTCAGCGCTGAGCACCAGATCATTGCCAGCTCCTCCTTGGACGTTGTCCGCGCCGCCGCCGCCAATCAAGCTGTCGTTGCCCGCTTGGCCGTTGATCGTGTCATTGCCGGAGTTTCCAGTCGCCGTGTCGTTTCCGGAACCTCCCAGAATGGAGTCATTCCCATCGCCACCACTGAGTTGATCGGCCCCCGCCTCGCCATTGAGGATGTCGTTGCCGGCGTTGCCGAAGATCAGATCATCGTTTGCGCCACCCTTGAGCGAGTCGTCGCCGTCACCGCCGTCGATGTTGTCGTTGCCCGCTTGGCCATTGATCGTGTCATTGCCGGCTCCGCCCAGCAGGCTGTCGGCGAACTCGCCACCGAGGATTGAATCGTTGCCGTCGTCGCCACTCACGGTGTCGATTCCGCCGTCGCCGTTGATCGTGTCATCGCCGGCATCGCCGTTCAGCGAATCCTCGCCGTTGTCGGCCGTGATACTGTCGTTGCCATCGCCGCCTGAAACAGTGTCGTCGCCGTCGCCGGAGTCAACCGTGTCGTTCCCCGCATCGCCGGTGACTGAGTCTTGCCCGTCCCCGCCACGAATCGAGTCGTCACCGTCTCCCGCAGTGATCGAATCGTTGCCATCTTCACCGTTGATCGTGTCGTTGCCACCTTGTCCGTTGATCGTGTCGTGGCCGTGGCCGCCGACAATGCTGTCTCCCAGATCCGGGCTGCCGATGATCGAGTCGTTTCCGTTCGCGGCATCGACGGAGATCGCCGTCAGCGAGCTGAACGCCGCCGCGGTCACGCCATTGAGATCAATCGTGTTCACGTCGTCGCCACCGACGATGACGAGAGAGAGCACACTCGCGGAGTTCACCGTCCCCACGCTCAACAACGGCGAGTAACTGCCGCTGCCCGTCGAAGTCTCGACCAACACGCTGCCGGACACCGAGCTGACACGCAGGTTGTCTTGGCTTCCAAGCAGGATGTTCAACTCGCCGGTCGTCGGGATGAACAGGCCGGTGGACGACAAGAGTTGTCGCGCTTCCATCACTTCCGACTGTGCCGCAGGCTTCACGACTGGTCCACGACGACGATTTGCAGTCCGAGCGGAATCCCACCAACTCTTGAGCCACGACGATCGCTTCACGTTGACCTCCCTGGAAACTTTTCTGACTGTTCCGCCTGTGTCAGTCTTGCTGGCTGTGCTGATTTGACTGACATTGCGGAACAAAATGAGTTCGCAGATTGGTCATCGACTGGCATAACTGGCATAAACAAAAAATCGGGTATGACCGGAAGTGTCTCCGCGATCGGCAAGATGGCACTAATCCGAACGCTAAACCCAGGGTCCGTAATCGCCGAAATCGACAATCTCAGTGTGATCAGAAATGTCTTCCCAGATTACCGTGACGAGGGCTTCATGAGCTTTGATCTGATTCGGGCGAAAACCGCCGACGGAGTGCTGCTCGACGGCAGCCTGCAGCGATCCGATGGCGTGGACAACTCGTCAAGCAGCACGGTTTGGTTGCTCATTCACGGCACGGGAAGCAACTTTTACTCCGGCGGTGTCCTGCAAACTTTTGCCGAACAGCTTGCTCGCGGCGGGCATTCAGTCGCTCGCATCAACACTCGCGGGCATGACGTCATCAGTTCGCACTCCGGTGGCGCGGCCTTCGAGTCCGTTTCCGACTGCGTTCACGACCTGCGAGCTTGGGTGGACGAGTTAATCCGCCGCGACTTTTCGCGCGTCGTTCTGGTTGGTCACAGCATGGGGGGCGTGAAGGCGATTTTTTCTCAAGCCCACGATCCGCACTCGAGCGTCGTCGCTGTGGTCGGAATTTCGCCGCCGCGCTTCTGTCATGCCGAGTGGCAATCTTCGCCGCAAGCCGCCCCCTTTCGCGAGCACTTTTGCCGAGCCACCGAATTGGTCGAAAGTGGCCGAGGCGGTGAGTTGATGCTGGTCCAACAACCGCTGCCGCTGTGGCTCACCGCTGCAGGATTTCTCGCCAAGTACGGCCCGCACGACGAGTATGACTTCATCCCGCTGCTGCCGCGTCTGACTTGCTCGACGCTTTTGATTGTCGGCACCGCATCGGTCGCCTCGTCCCCGGCCTTCGAATCCGTTCCCGAAGCGGTTCGACAGTTACAGACTTCGCAGCCACATCTGCATCTGAAATTAGTGCCCGGTGCGAACACGGGCTACTCCGAGCATCTCGCTGAACCGGTTCGACTGGCGTGCGAATGGTTCGCATCGGTCGCCAGCGGCAGCGTCTGACGGTACGTTGTAGGTCTCCACACGACCGCACTTATTCCGCCCCAACTTCGGAGTCCTCCATGAACCAGTCCTCCAAGTCTCGTCGTCAGTTTCTCAGTCAGTGCAGCCTTGCCGCCGGTGCCGCCGCGCTGGCTTTCGACAAGTCGTCGCTCGCCGCCGAGCCTCCCGCTCGAAATGGCAAGTGCCACATGAAGCTCAGCCTGGCGGCGTACTCGTTCAACAAGTTCCTGCCGAATCGCGGCACGGCCGAGCAGCTCGCGGCAGCGAAGATGCGATTGGAAGACTTCATCCAGTTCTGCGCCGATCAGAATCTCGACGGCACTGAACTGACGTCGTACTACTTCCCGAAAGAGTTCTCGCAGTCGTACCTGATAAAGATCAAAGAGCAGACGTTTCGACTGGGCTTGGACGTCTCCGGCACGGCGATCGGCAACGATTTTTGCAAGCCGATCGGTGAGGAATGGGACAAGCAGATCAAATTGACGCGCGAGTGGATCGACCATTCCGCGACGATGGGTGCTCCGGTCATTCGCATCTTTGCCGGCAACGTGCCCAAGGGTGACACCGAAGCCGCCGCGTTCGAGCGCTGCGTCGCGGGCATCAACAAGTCATTGGAATACGCGTCCGAGAAGGGGGTATTCCTTGCCTTGGAAAATCACGGCGGCATCACAGGAACGGCCGAGCAACTGCTGAAGATCGTCAAAGCGGTCTCGCCGTCGCCGTGGTTCGGCGTGAATCTGGACGGCGGCAATTTCCATTCAGACGATCCGTATGCCGAGCTGGAACAGATCGCGCCGTATGCCGTCAACGCGCAGGTCAAGGTCGCGATCATTCGCGACAGCACGAAAAAGAAAGAACCGGCGGACCTGGGTCGAGTCATCGAGATCCTTCGCAAGGCGAACTATCGCGGCTACGTCGTGCTGGAATACGAAGAGGCCGACCCGTATGGCGAGATTCCGAAGGTGCTGGCCGATTTGCGAAAGCTGATTCATGGCTAAGAAGCGTCGCGGCCTGCCGCTCGAAAGTGAGACGGCGTGGTATGTGCTTTTGAATTTGGGGGACATCGTGGCGACGTGGGCCTTGCTGCGTCGCAACAGCGGCTTCATTGAATCGAACCCGATCGCCCGCTGGTTCTTTCACCGTTGGGGATTCACCGGCATGGTCTGGTTCAAGCTGGGCATGGTGGCGGTGGTCGTCACCATTGCTCAGGTGGTGGCTCGCAAAAACGAACCGCTCGCGAGAAAATTGCTGGTCTTCGGTTGCCTCGCCGTGGGCTGCGTTTTCCTCTACAGCTATTGGCTGGGAACACAATTGGCGCCGCGGTTGCCAGACTAATCCGAAGCGTCAGCGAGGGCGAACGCTTCACGGAGTTCCGAAATCCGAACGCTTGGAAGCGCTCGCCCTCGTTGACGCTTCGGGTTATTTGGAGTCATCGTTCGTCGTGCGTATCGCAGAGGTGTATTCGTCGATTCAAGGCGAGGGGCAGTTCGCCGGAACCCCTTCCGTCTTCGTGCGCACGACCGGTTGCAACTTGAGGTGTTGGTTTTGTGACACACCCTTCACCTCATGGCGCCCCGAAGGGGAACATGTCCAAGTCTCCGACCTGATGCGGCAAGTTCAGGAGTTTTCCATCGAGCACGTTGTGCTGACCGGAGGCGAACCACTGCTGCAACCCGATTCCGTTTCGTTGTGCGAACAACTTCTCGCCGCCGGTCACTTCGTCACGATCGAAACGGCGGGCACTGTGCATCGTCCCGCACCCGCGAGCTTGATGTCGATCAGCCCGAAGCTCGCGAATTCTTCACCCACACGAATCGCCTCGGAAGACGCGACTCGCTGGCAGAAACGACACGAGCAAGCTCGATCGAATCAAGAAGCGATTTCGCGATTGATCGAATCGACGGAATATCAATTCAAGTTCGTGGTCGATGAGCCTTCGGACTTGAACGAGATCGCCGAATACCTCGCCGCCTGGCCGCAAGTCCCCGGCGAGCGCGTCTGGCTGATGCCGCAAGCTCGCACCCGCGAGGAATTGCAGACGCGATCGGAGTGGCTTGAGGCTGAGGCCCGTCGTCTCGGCCTTCGGTTCTCCTCTCGCTGGCAGATCGCCCAGTTCGGCAACGCGCGCGGCAAGTAGTCGTCGCCCTACAACTTTGACGAGCGGGCCGGTAGCTTCTCCGCTTTTCGTTTTCGTCACCTTGCGCCCGCGCTTTTGAAGGAGATTCCGGTGAGCAAACCCATCAACGTCGCCATGATCGGACTCGGTTTCGGTTCGGAATTCATTCCGATTTATCAGGCTCACCCGGACGCCAACGTCTACGCCATCTGCCAGCGGAACACCGAGAAGCTCAACAAGGTCGGTGACCGGTTCAAGATCGAGAAACGGTTCACGGACTATGCGGCCGTGCTGAAAGACCCGAACGTCGATTTCGTCCACATCAACAGCCCGATCTCCGAGCACGCGAGAATGTCGATCGAAGCTCTTAGGGCCGGCAAGCATGTGATGTGTACCGTGCCGATGGCGACCACCATCGAGGACTGCCAGCAGATTTGCGAACTCGTGAAGTCCACCGGTCTGAAGTACATGATGGCCGAGACCGTCGTCTACAGCCGCGAGTTCCTGTTCATCAAAGAGATGTACGAGAAGGGTGAGTTGGGCAAGATCCAGCACCTCGCCGCGTCGCATCCACAAGACATGGACGGCTGGCCGGACTACTGGCAGAAGATGATCCCGATGCACTACGCGACACACGTCGTCAGCCCGTGCCTCGGTCTCGTGAATGGCCGAGCCGAATACGTTTCGTGTTTCGGCTCCGGCACCGTTCGCGATGACATCGCGCAGAAGAGCGGCAACAAGTTCGCGGTCGAGTCGTGCCACATCAAAGTGAAAGACAGCGACGTGACCGCTCACATCTGGCGGTTCTTGTACGACGTCGCTCGGCAATACCGCGAGAGCTTCGATGTCTACGGCACGAAGCGCTCGTTTGAATGGACGCTGGTCGAACACGAACCGCATGTCATTCACACCGCCAAGAAACCGGAGCCGGAGATTCCGACGAAAGTCACCGTGCCGGATTACGCTCACCTGTTGCCGGAGCCGATCCGCAAGTTCACTCAGCCCGCCGAGATTCACGACTCCGAACATCTCTCGTTCATCCAAGGCGGCGGCCACGGCGGTTCGCACCCGCACTTGGTCAACGAGTTCGTCTCGGCGTTGCGAGACAATCGTGATCCGTGGCCGAACGCGACGCTGAGTGCGAACTGGACCTGCGTTGGTATCTGCGCTCACCAGTCGGCGCTCAAAGGCGGCGAGATCGTCAAGTTGCCGGCATTCACTCTGGAGTAAGCGATGCGAACCATTTTGCGATTCGGACTCTTGGTCATGTTGATGGGCAATCTCTGCCCAGCCGCTGAACCGCTGATTCGCGTCGTCGTTTGGGACGAGCAGCAACCGGCTCAAAAGCAGGCGTACGAGAATTTTCTCGGCAACGCGATCGCCGATCACCTCGGCAAGCAGCCGGGGTTGCGGGTGATCTCGGCGAACATCAATCAGCCGGAGGAGGGATTGCCGGCAAGTTTGCTCGACAACACCGACGTGCTGATTTGGTGGGGGCATGTCCGGCACAACGACATCACGCCGGAGATGGCGAAGGACATCGTTGCCCGAATCAAACGCGGACAGTTGGCGTTCATCGGGCTGCATTCGGCTCACTGGTCGGCGCCGTTCATGGAAGCAATGAACGAGCGGACTCGCGACGACGCGAGACGTCGCTATCCCGATCCGCCGAACGGGCCGCCGGTGAAGTTCGAGTTCATCGCTCCCGACGGCCGTTTTGTCCCGACGGCAGACTCGATTCGCACGCCCGCCTACTACGCGATGAAGCGTGGGGCACAGCTCAGTGTGCGAGTCGATCTGCCTAACTGCGTGTTTCCTTTCTACCGAGCCGACGGCAAGCCGAGCACGGTCAAAGTCCTGAAGCCCGATCATCCGATCGCGAAGGGGTTGCCGGCCTCGTTCGAGATTTCGCAGACCGAGATGTATGCCGATCCGTTTCACGTCCCCGAGGCTGACGAAGCCCTGTTCGAAGAATCCTGGGCCGCCGGCGAGTCATTCCGCAGCGGTCTGATCTGGAAGCTCGGCGAAGGCCGCGTGTTCTATTTTCGCCCCGGTCACGAGACGTATCCGATCTTCAAACAAGAACTGCCGCTGAAGATCGTGGCCAACGCGGTGAACTGGTTGGGAACGCAGTCAAACAAGAAGTAATGGAGGATGATGCCATGCGATTTCACTCAGAGTTCGATGTGCGTCGGCGGTCGGTGCTGGTCAAAAGCGTCGTCCTGCTGGCGATTCTTTCCAGCGGAATCGCGACGGCTGAAGAGGCCAAGACGCCAGCCGGCCAGCGTGTCTTCTACACCGGCCACAGCTTCCACATGTTCGTGCCACCGCAAGTCGAGCCGCTTGTCAAAGCTGCGAACATTCAGGGGCACAAACTCGCCGGAACGCAGGGCATCGGCGGCTCACGAGTCATCCAGCATTGGGATTTGGCCGACGAAAAAAACAAAGCCAAGCCTGCGCTGATCAGCGGCGAGGTCGATGTCTTCACGATGGCCGCTCACTTGGCGATTCCCGATCAAGGGATCACGAACTTCACCGAGCTTGGGCTGAAACACAATCCGAACCTGCGATTGCTCGTGCAGGAGTCGTGGTATCCGTTCGATGTTCCGAAGGGGGCGGCTGGCTACATCACCAACAACACACAACGTGACGACGCCAAGATTGCCGATCTGCAAGCGGCGGTCGATGACTGGCGCAAGAAGCTGGAAGCTCAAGCCGACGACCTCAACAAAACTCACAGCAAACGTGCCGTGTTCATCGTGCCGGCTGGCGATGCCGTCGTGAAACTGCGAGCGTTGGTCGCGGAAGGCAAATTCCCCGGAGTGACCAAACAATCGGATCTCTTTACCGACCAGATCGGTCACGCTCATGCCCATGTGCAAGCCTTGGCGACGTACTGCAACTACGCGGCGATCTACCGAGTCTCCCCCGTCGGCCTGAAAGTGCCTCGCCCTGGTCTCGATGAGGCTCAGCACGCGATCCTGCAAACGCTCGCGTGGGAGACGGTCTCGACTTACCCCTATGCCGGCATCGCGCCACGTCCATAGGTCGGACCACTCTTGAAACTCAATCGCTCGTAGAGAGAGCAATGATGAAGACTTGGCTGAAAACAACAATTGCGATGATTTGCTTGGCGTTGATTGGCAACGTCGGGCTGGGGGCCGAGAAGCTCAAGTTGCTGTATCTCGGCGACAACGGGCATCATCAGCCGCGGGCTCGGTTCGGGCAGTTGCAGCCGGTGCTGAAGG
>QWQF01000116.1 GCA_003669125.1 Planctomycetota bacterium | reverse complement strand
CCTGCACCAAAGCCGCAAAACCGGGTACAAGTTCCATCGTGAGCCTCCTTGCTCGATGCCTGAAAGTGATGTCCCAAGCATTGTCGTGGAGGCTCACGCTATTTCCGCAGACCAGTTCTCAGCACTCTGAAAACTGCAAAAGTCGAACTCAAACGTCACGCGAGTACTTCGGTGACGACTCGCGCCGCGGCATTGGCTTCGATCAGCGATTGCGGCGCAGCGTTGCGAGTGAAGGTCAGTTTCTTCGGATTGAGTCAGCGGCCCTTCTTGGCAACACCCGCCTTGACCGTCATTTCGATGACCCTGAACTCTTCACTTTCCTTCTTGACGCGGAAGGTGATGGTCGAGTTGTCGGCGTTGCGCAGAGTCAGCACTTTCACGCCATTTTCGGACTTCGATCCGACGCCTTTGATGCCGGCAAAGAGTTTCTTGAGATCGTCAATTTGTTTTTCGGTGGCTTTGTCGTCGCGGATATCACCGAGCACACCTTTGCATTTCGGACTGATGAACTCTGCCAACGCTGAGGTGTCTCCCTTGAGAGCCTGAATCACAATCGACTCGGCGGAGAACTCCGCCGTACCGGCAGGTGATTGCGGACTTGTCGGAGTTCCGGACGGGCCAGCAACTCCGCCAGCGAATCCGGCTCCGGCAGCGGCACCCGCACCGGCAGGTGGCATTGGCACTCCGGCTCCAGCAGGCATGGGGTTCGCAGCACCTGCAGCACCCGCAGGGGGCATCGGGTTCCCGGCATTTGCGAAACCAGCGGCACCGACCGGAGGCATGGGAGTCGCGCCATTCACAAGACCCGCACCCGCAGTCGGCATCGGGTTCCCGGCGTTTGCAAAACCTGCAGCGCCGACCGGGGGCATGGGAGTCGTGCCATTCGCAAGACCTGCACCGGCGGGAGGCATTGGATTGCCCGGTCCTCCTACCCCAGCTGGCGGCATCATCGCTCCAGCGGGACCGGCTCCGGGATTGTTCATCGCTCCCATTGCCGCAGGTGGCGCACCTGCTCCGCCAGGAGCTTGCATTCCACCGGGCATTCCAGCAGCCGCTGCGGGAGCCCCGTTGGCCTGAGCCTGATTGGCGGCCGGTGTTGGCTCTTCCGATGAGCAACCGACGAGCCCCATGCCGACCATCGACAGCGACATCAAACTCGTCGCAACCAGCGAGCGACGGAACGTTCCAATTTTGCACCAGCAACCACAGGGGTGAACGACGCGAGACATGAGATCTCTCCAGGGCAAAGAATCAGGAACCGCTACCGCACGACGCGGCCAGAACGGGGCATCGGAGAAACAGCCTAACCGCTTCTCAGCCAGACGTCACCTCTTTGCTGGAAAACAGCCAAGATTGCTCGTCGTCGCCGCCGGTTGCCGTTCCGAACAAGCCTCGCAACACTGACATTTACGAGGACTCGCTGACGAGTCGTCCGTTCGGAGTCGTCCTGATGTACTTCGCGAATCCGTGGGGCTTGTTGGGGTTACTCACGCTGCCGGCGATCGTGGTCATCCACTTGTATCACCGACGCTACCCGCCTCTGCTTGTGGCAGGACTGCACTTGTGGGGGATCGAGACGCACACGACGACCGCCGGCCGCACCCGCGAGCGATTGCCGATCACGCCGTCGCTGATTTGTGAGTTGCTCGCCGCGTTGGCCTTGTCGCTGGTGCTGGCTGATCCTCGTTGGGGCGATGTCGGCAAGGTCGTGCATCTGGTCGTTGTGTTGGACAACTCGGCGTCGATGTCGTCGCATCCGCCAGGCTTGGACGAGAAATCATTTCGCGACGCGGCGGTTGAAGAACTCGATCGCCGAGCCAAGCGACTCCCGCGCGGCAGCGTCGTCACGTTGCTGCGAACCGCGCGGCGGCCGGAGATGCTCGCGGGGCCGGCGGTACCGTGGGATGAAGCGAAGCCGAAGCTCGACGAGTGGCGACCCGCGCTGCCGAAGCATGACTTTCAGCCGACGTGGGACTTGGCCTCGCAGCTCGCGGCCGAGACCGGCGAGTTGCTGTTTCTGACCGACGTCGTGCCGGACGAAAAGGTCGCGGTCCCTCAATTGATGGAGGTCGTCTCCGTCGGCCGCGAGTTGGAAAACGTCTCGATCTCCGCCGCGCGTTGGGATTTCAATTCGCAAACGGCAAAGGGTCGAGTCTTCCTGCGGCTGACGAATCACGGCAAGCGAAACGCGAACGTTCGCGTCGCCGGTTCGGTCGGCGAGCGAACGATTTTTCAAGAGACGATTGCGCTCGCCGCCGGAGTCAGCTCGCCGTTGGAGGTCGAAGTTCCCGGCGGCTTGGGTCGGCTGAGCATCACGACCGAGAACATCGGTGACGGACTGCCGCTCGACAATCGCGTCGAACTCATCGAACCGAAGATCCGCACGCTGCACGTCGCACTCACGCTGCCAACGGATTCTCCAGCAATGAAGGCGGTGCAGCGAGCACTGCACGGCATCCCGGATGTCTCGCTGACGAATGCGGAATCGGCAGAGTTGGTGATCGCTCCGGCTCAACCGCTGCCGCCGTCGAAGCGTGAACTGGCGTGGCTGGGAATCGGCCCGCTCGATGCCAGCGACGAAGCTCGCAAGGCCGCGCAGGATTTGGGAGGGCCGTACATTCTTGAAAAGCAAAACCCGTTGCTCGACGGCCTGACGCTCAGCGGCGTCGTGTGGGGCGGCGTACAACCGCTCAAGCTGGACGTCGCGCCGATCATCACCGTCGGACAACAGCCGTTACTCTCACGATTGAACGGTACACGCACGACGGCGTATCTGCTGAACCTCGACTTTGCGAAGTCGAACCTCGCCGACAGCCCGGACTGGCCGATCCTGCTCAGCAATCTGATCGAACTGCGTCGCGACAACTTGCCGGGGTTGCGTCGCTGGAATTACCGGCTCAACGAAGAGATTCGCTTTCGACTCCTCGAAGACGCGTCCGCGACAACGACCGAGAGCGAATCGATCGAGTCACGTCCGCTGCGGCTCGTGCATCACGGCCAACAGCGACCGCTCGCGCGAGCACCAATCGTCGAAGTCCCGCCGCTCGACGAGGCGGACGTCTACACGATCCTCGACGGCGAGCGACCGATCGGCGAATTCGCCGTCAACTTTTTTGACTCCGAAGAATCGACGCTCACCGGACTCCGCCCCGGTCGCCGCGATCCGACGGAAGCCGCCGCATCAAGCGGATTCCAAATTGATCAGCCGCTGACTTGGATGATCCTCGTCGGCATCGTGCTGATTCTGCTGGCCGCCTTCGCCGACTGGTATGTGCTGCGCCCCGTCGGCCGCCGCACCTGACGTGGAGCACGTTCGACGTCACGGCATCGGTTTGTCTTAGGGCAACTCCGGCGGCTTGGCGAAGAACTCGAACTCGTGCCCTTTGTGGACAATGATCGACAGCGACTGCTTGGGAGCCAGCAGCAACAGCCCCGACACGACAAAGATCGCAAATCCAAGAGACACGCCTAACACCAGCAGCCACGGATTGAGCGGCCGTTTCTCGCGAGGCACGGGAGGTTGTTCGAGAACCGACGTCGCGTCACTTTTCATTTTCAAAGCTCACCGGCCATACTGGAGCGAAGTGATCGGGGTGCGGGCGGTTAGAAACGAGCCGCCAGAAAAAGTCACCTCGAAAATCCACGTATCACAATCAACCGGTCCTTGTCGAGGAGCCACGACGGATGAACCTGCGAACTTGCTACACGCTGTCGATTGTCTGGGGATTGTTCCTGTTTGCCGCGTCCGCCGGCAGTTTCGCGGCTGACTCGGTCAAGCTGACGCGCAGCGGCGACACCGTCGGCGTCACGATCAATGGCGAGGACTTCGCGACCTATCAATTCGCGAAGTCGTTGCCGAAGCCGTTCTTCTCGCCGGTGAAGGTGGCCGGGACGCAAATCTCGCGGCCGATCGTCGGCGAGGACTACAAGGGAGACCACCCGCATCACAAAGGGATTTGGGTCTCGGTCGATGAAGTCAACGACATCAAGTTTTGGGCCGAGAAAGGCAAGCTCGAAAATCGAGGCGTCGAACTGCTCGTCGCGGAAGGCAACCCGGCGAAGCTCAAGACCGAAACGCATTGGCTCGGCGACGACGGCAAGCCAGTGCTGATCGAAACCACCACGATCGCGATCCACGCGAATCGACTGCTGAACTACGACATCCGCTTCAAGATGGCCAGCGGTGATGTCCACTTCAAAGACACGAAGGAAGGACTGCTCGGCTTCCGCATTGCCGAGTCGATGCGCGAAGACAAAGGGAGCGGCATGATCACCAACGCCGACGGCAAGAAAGGCTCGAAGGAGTGCTGGGGCCAACGCTCCGCCTGGGTCGATTACGTCGGCCCTGTCGACGGCAAGACGTTCGGCGTGACGATCTTCGACCACCCGAAAAACTTCCGGCCCAGCCGCTATCACGTCCGCAACTACGGCCTGTTCTCCGTCAGCCCATTCGGCGAAGCGGCCTACACGAACAACGCCGAGAAGCCGGTCGATGACGTCTTCCCGAAAGGCTCGGAGTTGCGGATGCGTTACGGCATCTTCTTCCACACCGGCGACGCCGCGTCCGCGAAGTTGTCCGACGTCAATGCTCAGTTTTTGAAAACGGCCGACGACGCGAAGTAATTCGGACGCCGACGCCCAAACGGTTGATTGACCGGACGTAGGCGTCCGGTCTACGAAACTCCTCCGCATCAAATTCATTCTTCCGAAAGGACTCTCATGTTTTCCCGACGACAATTTTGTGGCGCGGTCGCGACGACCGCCGTTCTTGGCTCGGCCATTCAGCCGGCACAAGCCGACGACAAAGACCCCAAGACTCCGAAGCCGGACAGCGTTCCGGAAAAATTCGTGGTGAAGTTCGAGACCTCGAAGGGGGACGTCCTGATCGCGGTCAACCGCGAGTGGTCGCCCAACGGAGCCGCTCGGTTTCACGACGCGGTCAAGGCGGGCTTCTACGACGAATGCCGTTTCTTCCGAGTCGTCCCCGGCTTCATGGTGCAATGGGGCATCAACGGCGATTCCAAAGTGCAGTCGAAGTGGCGCGACGCGGAATTCAAGGACGACGTCGTTCCGGACAAGGAACGAGCCTCAAACACACGCGGCTTCATCACCTTCGCCAAGTCAGGCAAGCCGCATTCGCGGACGACGCAGATCTTCATCAACTACGGCGACAATGCCCGGCTGGATGAGATGGGGTTCACGCCGTTCGGAAAAGTGATCGAAGGTATGGACGTTGTGGAAAAGATCAACGCGAAACACCGCGAGCGTCCAAACCAAGGCGCGATCCAAAAAGAAGGCAACGCCTACCTCAAGGTCGAGTTCCCGGATTTGGACTTCATCAAGAAGGCCACGATCGTGGAAGCCAAAAAGTGACGCAGCCGTTCAGTCACTTCAGATTTCAGATTTCAACTCCGTAAGGCGAGGTGCTCATGGTCGGATTCACTCGACGTCAGTTATTGGGACTGCTCGCTACCGCAGCCATCGCGGGATGTGCTCAGCCGCAACAGGCCGACCCTCCGTTGCCAATGGGTGCCCCGCTTCCGAAAGCTGCCAAGCAGGACGCTCCGAAAGTGGATGTCGGCGACGTGCCGGCCACGTTCCGAGTGAAATTTGAAACGACGAAAGGGGACTTCGTCATCGAAGTCCACCGAGACTGGTCGCCGCACGGAGCGGCTCGGTTTTACGAACTGGTCAAAACCGGCTTCTACGATGACTGCCGGTTCTTTCGAGTCCTCCCAGGGTTCATGGCGCAATGGGGCATCCACGGCGATCCCAGCGTCATGAAAAACTGGCGCGATGCCAACATTTCCGACGACCGTCCCTCGGGAGAGAATCGCCAGTCCAATGTGCGCGGCATGGTGACGTTCGCGAAATCGGGACGCCCCAATTCTCGCAGCACGCAGATCTTCGCCAACTACGCCAACAACAGCCGTTTGGACGCCGATGGTTTCACGCCATTCGGTCAGGTGCTGTCTGGCATGGAAGTGCTCGAACGCCTGAACTCGAAATATGGCGAGTCCGCCAGTGGCGAACAGGGGGCGATCCAAGAGCAAGGGAACGCATTCCTCGACCAAGCGTTCCCAGGTCTCGACTCGATCAAGAAAGCGAACTTCGTTGATTCCGAGTCCACGTCGAACGCAGGTAAGTCCGACGACAATAAATTGGACGAAACCGAAAAGCCGTAGTTTCCGGCTCGACGACTCCAACAACAACGCCCCGGCGGGACATGGTCAACGACCGTGGCCCGCCGGGGCGTCTGTATTTCTAGTTGCCTGCAGCCAACTACTTGGCGGCGGCGGCTTTGTTCTGAGCCTTCGCCAATCGCGACTTCAACCGCGAGGCTTTCTTCGGATGAATCAACCGCTTGGCTCCGGCTTGATCCAATCGCTTGGAGACTTCGGACAACGTCACGGCCGGTGCGGCACCTTCGGTGGCGGCTCCTTCGGTGGTGGCCCCCAAACTGGTCCTGAATTTCTTGACCAGCGTCCTCAGTGACGAATGCTGCGAGCGATTGAGCAGGCGGCGTTTTTGAGATTGGCGATCCGCCTTGGCGGCATTGGCATTGTTAGGCATGTCGAGCTTACGGGTTCGAGGTCAAACGGACGAAAAACTTCACCGACGATCGGGCCATCCGAGCCAGCGGAAGGGGCGAGATTCTAGGCAGCGTCTCTCGCGATTGCCAGCGATTCGCCGCGATCCACTTTCACTACGAAAGCCCGGCCGCTACGTTGGCTGGCGAGTTTGCCAAACACGCCAGCAGGCCGCCGGAATGACCAATCCGCACCCGTCAACAGCCCCGAATTCGTTCCCGCCCGAATCCTTGGCTGAGAAGCCCAGCCGGCTGCTCTGGTGGCTGCATCCGAAGGTCGCGTTGCCGCTGACATTGCTCGGATTGCTGCTGGCCGCGCCGTTTCTGTACCGAGGCTACCGGATCTCCCGTGTCCCGGACATCGGCGATCCATTCAACGTCGAAGCCTTCGGCACGGTGAACATCGCCCCGGCTGACAACGCGATGACACAGTACGCCTTGGCCACCACGTTGCTGCGCAAGCGAGGGTATTCCGGGAACGCCGATTTGGAGATTGAGGAAAAAGCGAGGACCCAAGGCTGGACCTTCGCTTCCGAAGCTGTGGCGAAATGGTTGGACGACAACCAGCCGGCACTGGCCGAATGGCGGAAAGGGACCAAGCTGTCGCAAGCGGTCGCCATTCAGCCGAAGGACTTCCGATTCACTTCGACGCTCGAAGTCGTTCTCGAGTCTCGAGAGTTCTCGAGGCTGGCGACCTTACAGGCGGAGCGTTGTGCTCACGACGGCGACCTCGACGCGGCCTGGGGATGGTTGCTGGCGGACGTTCGTGCCAGTCGGCATGTTGAGCAGAACGGCTGTTTGATTCAGCGATTGGTCGGCATCGCCATATTTTACAGGGCCACAGACGGGATCAAACGTTGGGCTGCGCATCCGGCGGTCACACCCGATCTGCTCCGAAAGACGCTCGCGGAATTTCACGAGGCGGACGGACTGACTCCGGCAAACTCGGTCGCGATGAAGACTGAGTACCTCGTGCTGCGGAACACGCTGAAGAATGCGAAGGCCTTGCAAGAAGTGCTGGGTGACGGCATCGATGTTCCCTGGGGGCTGCGTTCTCCGATGCTGTTTGTCATGGGCGAGCCGGATGTCTCGTTGAAAGTTTTTGAGCACCTCTTCGCCAACATCCTTTCCGAGATCGACAAGCCGATTCGAGATCGCGCCCCATCGGCCGGAGGATCATTTCAACTGTACGATCTGCCGCCGGGCTCGGCCGCCTGCATGCCGGCGCGCGAATTGGACAACGTCGTCAAATCAGCCGTCTTGGCTGGGTTCACGTTGCCTGCCTACCAGCAAGCGGACGCCGCCATGCAACGCGAGGCCGCAAGGCGAGCGACGGTGTCGCTGATGCTGGCGTGTCAGCTTCATCACCGATTGCACGGCGATTGGCCAGCGAAGGTCGAAGACCTTGTGCCGGACAACCTCGCCAAGCCTCCGGCCGACCCGCTCGGCAAGTCGGGCGAGCAGATGCGGTTGAAGCGAGACGGCGATGACCTCGTCATTTACAGCGTCGGACTCAACGGCGCTGATGACGGCGGAAATATCGGCGACTCTGCCGGAGCCAACCCCAACGAAGCCCCCGATCAAGGCGCTCGCGCGAAGTATCCCAAGAAATAACCCGAAGCGTCAGCGAGGGCGAACGCTTCGCCGATCTCCAATTCCAAGTCTCCTGGTGCGCTCGCCCTCGCTGACGCTTCGGGTTTGTTTCCGTTCGGGAGAAGAACTGATGCCATTGTTTGGATCGCACTTGTCGATTGCGGGGGGCTACTACAAAGCGGTCGAGGCTGCTGCCGAACTTGGCTTGGACGCCGTGCAACTTTTCACAAAAAACAACAACCAGTGGGCAGCGAAGCCGCTGTTGGATGACGAAGTAACGGCGTTTCGCGAGGCCATCGAGCGAACCGGGATTCAGCAACCGGTGGCCCACGACAGCTATCTGATCAACCTCGCCAGCCCAAAGGATGACCTGTGGAACAAATCGCTGGAGGCATTCATCGTCGAACTGCAGCGGGCCGAGACGCTCGGCTTGATGGGCGTCGTGATGCACCCCGGCAGCTACGTCGAGTCAGACGAGCAGTCGGGACTGGAGCGAATCGTCAAAGCGTTGGACGCAGCGCATCGGGCGACTCCGAAATTCAAAACGCTGACGCTGCTCGAAACGACCGCCGGGCAAGGGACGAACCTCGGTGCGAAGTTCGAACACCTCGCGTGGATCATCGAGCACGTCAAGCACTCGAACCGCGTGGCCGTGTGCGTCGATAGCTGTCACATCTTCGCCGCCGGTTATCCGCTCGCGACCTCCGCCGAGTACGCCGCCACGATGAGCGAGTTCGACCGGGTCATCGGTCTCGATCGCATCCACTGCTTTCATCTCAACGACAGCAAGAAACCGCTGGGCAGCCGAGTGGATCGGCACGAGCACATCGGCGAAGGCTGCCTCGGCCTGGAACCGTTCCGACACATCGTCAACGATCCGCGATTCGCCAAGCTGCCGATGTACCTCGAAACGGCGAAGGAGCAACGGGACGGCCGCGAAATGGATGCGGTGAATTTGGAGACGCTGCGGTCGCTGATGCCGTCGTAGCCACGTTTGCCAGGACGTGGGATTCGCGTGTGGTTGCCCACGTTCTGGCGAACGTGGCTACGGTTTCGAGGGACGATCATGGAACTTCAACTTGCAGGACAGACCGCCGTCGTCACGGGCGGGGCGAGCGGCATCGGATTGGCAACGTGCCGCGCCTTCGCGGCCGAGAAGTGCCGCGTCGCGATGTGGGACGTCGCGTCGAACGTCAACGAAGTCGCGCAACAACTCGCCGAAGGATTCGGCGTGTCGGCTGTCGGATGCCGAGTCGATGTGACCGACTCGAATGCCGTCAATCGCGCGGTGCAGACAACGACTGAAGCGTTCGGCTCGATCGATCATCTGGTTCACGGGGCAGCGATTGGTTCGGGGAAGTTCGGGTTTCCGTTTACCAACCTCTCGCCGAGCGATTGGCCGCGTGTGCTGGAGGTCAACGTGCTGGGGATGGTGAATATCGCTCACGCGGTCGCGCCGGTGATGGTCTCACAGCGGAGCGGGACGTTGGTCTTCGTGGCGTCGGTCGCGGGACAAATCGGTTCGCAGTCCGATCCGCCGTACAGCGCTTCGAAGGCGGCGAACATCAATTTCGCGCAGTGTCTGGCCAAGGATTTGGCTCCGCACGGCATTCGCGTGAACACGGTCTGTCCCGGCATGGTGCAGACGCCGCTCAACGAAGCGGTCTGGCGCGCGTGGCACGATCAGCAACCGGAAGATCAGCGGCTGAGCTATCTCGATTGGGCAGCTTCGAAGATTCGCGCAGTCGTGCCGCTGGGACAGTGGCAACGCCCCGAAGACATCGCCGACATGATCGTGTTTCTGTCGTCCACGCGAGCGGCACAGGTGACCGGCCAGACGATTAACGTCGATGGCGGGTTTGTGATGCACTGGTGAGAGTTACCGCCATGCGAATGTTTCGCCGGTGAGGCGTTCGAAGGCTTCGATGTATTTCGCTCGTGTGCGGTCGATGACGTCTTGCGGCAGTTCGGGAGGCGGGCTGTTCTTGTCCCAGCCGCTGGTCTCCAGCCAGTCGCGGACGAATTGCTTGTCGAACGACGGTTGCCCTTTGCCGGGCGAATATTGATCGGCCGGCCAGAAGCGTGAACTGTCCGGCGTCATGACTTCGTCGATCAGCCACAGCTCGCCGTCGAGCCAGCCGAACTCGAATTTCGTGTCGGCGATCAGGATACCTTTCGATCGCGCGATCTCGGAGCCACGTTGATACACGTCGAGGCTCAGGTCTCGCAGTTGCCGAGAGGTCGGCTCGCCGATCAGCCGGCACATTTCGTCGAACGAGATGTTGATGTCGTGACCGGACTCGGCTTTCGTGGCGGGCGTGAAGATCGGTTCGGGGAGCTTGTCGCTCTCGCGCAGTCCGGCGGGCAAAGCGATGCCGCAGACCGAGCCGCTTTGCCGGTACTCCTTCCAGCCGGAGCCAGAGAGGTAACCGCGCACGACACACTCGATCGGGACGACCTCGGTTTTGCGAACAACCATGCTGCGGCCGGCCAGCGAATCTCGATCGGTGCCGGCGGGGAGCGAGACGTCATCGAGGTTCTGGCTGAGCAGGTGATGTCGAACCGGGAGGTGCTCGAACCAAAATCGACTGAGCTGCGTGAGTACTCGGCCTTTGTCGGGGATGCCGCTGGGCAAGACCCAGTCGAAGGCACTGATGCGGTCCGAGGCGACCATCAGCATTCGGTCGCCGAAGTCGTACATGTCCCGCACTTTGCCCCGCTTCGGGGTGTGTCCGGGGATCGTGCTGCTCAGGAAGGCGGGACGCATGAAAGGTGCGATTTCAAATTTGACATTTGAGATTGGAGGTTCCACAAAAGCGGCGAAGTCTAGCCGTGTGAGCACTGCTTGAACAACCACTTCGGCACCAATAGACTTCGCCCCATTCGCTGGCTTGAAAGTCGCGAAAGTGACTCGTGCCGCGGCCTTTCGGGAAGACGATTGCGTGGGCTGAATTTCATGGAAACGCCGTTCATGGTACGAGGACTCGCGTGGGTGTCATGAAATTTCAGGTCCACCCGGAAAGCCTGCTGGCGGAATGGCCCGAAGCTCAGGACGCGTACATCACTGGCTTCGATGGCCGCGTGTTTCCCTCGCGTGTCGAGATCGACGGCAACACAATCTCTTGCCGTCGCTCGGCGTCTGACAGCGGAAAGTTCAACGTCGCCTGGCCCGTGCCGGGGTTTGGTCGCCCGGTCATCAGCACGTCCAGTCTTCGCGAACAAGAGTCTGTCTATCTGCTGGCTGTCGAGTTGGCTCGCGGAAAGATTTGCCAGGTCCGCAATCAGGCCGCGACGTGGGATCAACTGGGAATGCAAATTCCGGAGCCGTTCCATTCCGTCCACAAAGAAGCACACACGCTCTTCGCCAAAAGTGTCGGATTGAAGAGCGATCCCGTCACCGCCAGTGACCTCGCCACACAAGCGATCGCGAAGTCTTGCGAGGCGGCTGATCTGCTCACCAAGTCCTACACCGACCAGCGACTGGCGATCCGCGTGCGACGATCCGCACAGTTGCCGGTTTCGTTGGGGTGCAACCTGGCTCAAGCTCAGCCTGAGGCAAGCTGGGATGCGTTGATCCCTGGCACGTTCAACGCCGCGGCGATTCCCATCGAGTGGCGGTTCATCGAACGAGAAGAGGGCAACTACGATTGGAGTTGGCTCGACGCCCAGGTCGACTGGTGTCAGCAGCACAAGTTGGTGATGCGCGGCGGGCCTTTGCTCGATCTCTCTCCGCACGGTCTGCCCAAATGGTTGGATCAGTGGGGCCATGACTTTTTCAACCTGCAGAGCTTTCTGTGTGACTTCGTCGAAACGGCCGTCTCGCGATTTCACGGCAAGATTCGGTTGTGGGAAGTTTCCTCGCGAGTCAACACCGGCGGCGCCCTGAATTTGACCGAGGAAAACTGCTTGACGCTGGTGGCACGCACGCTGGAGGTCGCTCGCCGCGTGGACGAAGAATCTCAATTCCTGATTCGTATCGAGCAACCCTGGGGTACGTATCAGACTCGCGGCCAGCATCGTCTCGCGCCGGTGCAGTTCGTCGATGCGCTGCTGCGTTGCGGGGCCGGACTGGCGGGAGTCAATCTGGAGATCGCCGTCGGTTACGCCGATCGTGGCTCCGCCTCGCGCGATTCGCTCGAATTCAGCCGGCTGCTTGATGTTTGGAGCAGCCTGGAAATTCCGTTGCACATCACGCTGGCGTTTCCCTCTTCGAGCAACCCGGACCCACAAGCCAACGGTGACATCGGCATCGGAGCCAACGGCTGGAAATCTCCCTGGAGCGAAGAGGCTCAAGCCGAGTGGATCGACACCTACCTCCCGCTGCTGATCGCCAAACAGTCCGTGAATGGAATTTATTGGACGCACCTGACCGATGCCGCGCCGCATGATTTTCCCAATGCCGGCCTAATCGACGCTTCGGGTCGCCCCAAGAAGGCTCTGCAAGCACTGGCGATGCACAGTAAAAGCCACTGGCAATCGTGACCCGTTTGGACTGCGCGGTCGGCTTGCGGCGACTGAGCGTGCCGATCAAGATCCCGCGCGATTCACTCACGCGGAGATTCGCACATGGCCAAGGACGACGCTTCCACGCTGCCGACGACAGATGCCCCTGCACGCCGCATTCGCTGGTGGCCCATCGCAGTCGCTCTTGCTGTCGGCGGCACATTGCAACTGGTTGCCACAATCGTCTTCGGGGAAAATCGGCCCTACTTGGATTGGGCCTGCGTGTTTGTGATTTGGCCGCTGACCGTGTTTCTGCTGCTGCTCTGGTGGGCGTTTTGGTCGCGGCTTACCTGGCGAACTCGCGGGCTGGGTTTGCTGGTGCTCGCGGGCATCGGCGGGTCGAGTCTCGCAGCCTTTCGCTTCGACGAATTTGACGGCGCGATGATCCCGCGCTTCTCGCCGCGCTGGCAGCCTTCCAAAAAAGATCAAGCCGCCAAATTCTTCAAGAGTACTACGACCAACAACGCATCGGCCCCGTCGGAGAGCCTCGCCATCGAGAGCTTGGTACCGATCGAAGGTGATTGGCCGGCGTTTCGTGGGCCGAATCGTGACGACGTGGTCGCCGGTGAAACGCTGCGAATCGACTGGGACGCACGACCTCCGAAACAACTCTGGAAGCACCCGATTGGTTCCGGCTGGGGTGCGTTCGCTGTGATTGGCCGCCGAGCATGGACGTTGGAGCAACGCGGCGAAAACGAGTTGTGCGTCTGCTACGACATCGAGACCGGCTGCGAATTGTGGACACACGCCGATGCCGTGCGCTTCAGCAGTCCGCAAGGCGGCGTCGGACCTTGTTCGACACCAACCGTGCATGACGGGAAGGTCTTCACGCAAGGGGCCACCGGAATCCTGAACTGCCTCGACGCAGCAACCGGTCAGCGCGTGTGGACTCGCAACACGCTCGAAGACGCCGGCTCGCCAAATTTATCCTGGGGGCAATGCGGATCACCATTGATCGTTGATGGCTTGGTCATCGTCAGTCCCGGAAGCAATGACTTGGCGAGCCAAGCCGTCAAGTCAGCAGTCATCGCCTATCACCGAGGAAGCGGCGAGAAAGCCTGGACCGCAGGAAATCGAATCGGAAGTTATGCGTCCCCGCATTTCGCGACGCTGCATGGGGTGCGGCAAGTGCTCAACTACGATGGACTGGGGCTAATGGCTCTGTCTCCCGAAAACGGACACGAGCTTTGGAAGTTCGATTGGACGAACAATCCGCAGGTCAACGCGGCTCAGCCCATTCTCGTGGATGATCAGCGCGTGCTGATTGGCTCCGGTTACGGGCAGGGCAGCGCTCTGATTGGCTTTGAACAGAATGACAAGTCCGGATCGAACGACGCCAACGCACGCTGGCAGTCCAAACAATTCAAACTGAAATTTAACAGCGGTGTGCGGCGCGGCGATCATTTCTTTGGATTGGACGAAGGGATGCTGACCTGCCTCAGCCTCCAAAGTGGCCAACGGCGATGGAAGCAAGGACGATACGGCTACGGCCAATTGCTGCTGGTCGAGGACAAGTTGCTGATCCTGACGGAAGAGGGTGACATCGTGCTCGTGCCTGCAACGCCGGAGTCACCTCGCGAACTGGCTCGGTTTCACGCGATCGACGGCAAGACCTGGAATCATCCCGTACTGTCACGTGGCCGACTGCTCGTCCGAAACAGTGACGAGGCGGCGTGCTTCGATCTGCGATGACGCTCCGGGACGACTATTGCGCCAGAAGTTGGTCAGGGCCGACCATGCCGACCTCAAAGGCGTAGCGGAACAACTCGGATCGGCTTTTGACACCCAACTTGCGAGTCAACCGCACGCGATAGGTTTCAGCCGTCTTCACGCTCAGAGTCAGCGCGTCGGCAACCTGCTGATTGGTGAATCCCTGGGCCAGCATCCGTAACACTTCCGTCTCTCGCTTGCTGAGGAATGCGGAAGGCTTTTGACGTCCCTCCGACTTCTTCAACTTACCGAGTGTGGCCGGGTCGGCACGATCGGCAATCGACGAGTCGATGTAGGCGTGACCGTGAGCAACTTCTCGCAAGGCATTTCGGAGTTCCGCTGCTGGAGAGCGCTCGCTGACATAGCCTGCCGCTCCCGCAGCCATCAACAAACGGACGAACGACAACTCGTCATGCGGTGAGATGGCGATGATCTTGGTCTTCGGATTCTGCCGTTGCAGCGATTCGATCAACGAACTTCCAAAACCCGCCCGCTGCGACAGCGTCATCAAGATCAGATCGGGACGATGAGCATGCAGTTGCTCTTGCAGGCGATCCGCCGTGTCCGCCTCGGCAACCACCATGACTCCGACTTCGCTCTCCAACAACGAACGAAGCGCGGCTCGTGGCAGAGTCAGTTCATGCGCTAAAAGTAGATGTAGAGAGTCCATGTCGCGATAAGCCGGACGAACAGAATTATACGGATCGCAAGAAATAAATGCGCGCGAGGCATGGCACGGGATTTGCGCCAGACACTTGCCAAGATTTGGAATCCGTCATCTTGGCAGGAGGTTTTGGAGTGACCGTTGAAGAACACCATTCTGTGATCGATCTGG
>QWQF01000029.1 GCA_003669125.1 Planctomycetota bacterium | reverse complement strand
CTTGCAACCTCCAACGTCCAGCGGGATCGCCGGTCGTCGGAAGATTCTTGCGTTCCGAGTTCAAATCGTGCGCGCTCGTCATTCAACGTAATCCATTAACAAACAACATTTTCAAACGTCCGGCCGAATCGTTAGCCGGACAGTTCTGATTTGAGATTTGAAATTTCAAAGGCCGGCCGAGGGCGGCCATCCTACTCGAACCGCATCGAGAACATTTCCGTGTCGTGAACCACGAAGCGAAAGCGGATGGGGGTTCCGGCCAGCGAACTCACGTTTGAACTGCCATTTTCCACCGGGACCGGTTCGGTACGTCCCTGCAAGTCGCCAGTTTTCTGGCCGTAACGGTTGCAGACTTTCGAACCGGCTCTTGAAATGTCCGGCCGTACGAAGCGATCCCAGTGTCACGGACGGTGCTTTCTCACTTTTCATTTTTTGAGGAACGGCCCATGAAGGTTTTGTCGTTGATGTTTGTGGTCATCGCCTTGGCGTTCAGTTCTCTGAGAGCCGATGACGCGGTCAAAGCGGATAAGGACAGCGGCGCGGCGGGGACCGCGACCGAGCAGTACAAAGCCAACCCCGATGACACCAAGGCCTCAACGGCCTGGCTGAATGAGACGTTTACCGAAATCGTCCGGTTGATGGAGCCTTCACCGGACCTTGCCGAAAAGAAGTTGGCGGCAGCGAAAGAATTTCTCAGCACACTGACTCCGGAATCTGCGGCCGGAAAAGCCAACCTGACCCGAGCCAAATCGTTGGTCACCACTTACGAAGGCAACCTCGAATTGGCTCGCCTGACGTTGGCGGACTTCGAGAAGCTGTTGGATGACAAGCCGGGCGATGCGGCGCTGCTGATGAAGTACAGTCGCAAAGTCTCGATGGAACTTAGCTCGATCGCCCGGACGGATCCGGACAAAGCCGATGAGAAATTGAAGTTGGTCAAGGCCCGCGTCGAGAAACTCAAGGAAGGGGAGCCAGACAAGGCTGCTCTGTCGACGCTCGAACGGACGCTGACGGTGCTGGCAAACACGATCAAGAATGCTCAGAAACTTCTCGCATTGATTGGCCAGCCCGCCCCTGAATTGCAAATCGAGTCTTGGACGAACGGTTCTCCGCTGACTTCCGATGAACTCAAGGGCAAAGTCGTGTTGCTCGACTTCTGGGCCATCTGGTGCGGCCCGTGCATCGCCACATTCCCGCATCTGCGCGAATGGCAAGAAACCTATTCCGACAAGGGTTTGGTCATCGTCGGTATGACTCGCTACTACAACTACGGTTGGGATGAAGCGACGAGCAAGCCGATCCGCGGCAAAGAGAAGGACGAAGTTTCGAACGAAGATGAGCAAGTGATGCTCAAGCACTTCGCTGAGTTCCATAAGCTGGAACATCGCTTCGCGATTCAAGGCAAAGACAGCACGTCCTCTGCCGATTTCGCGGTGACGGGCATTCCGCACGTCGTGCTCATCGACCGCCAAGGAGTGATTCGCTTGATCAAAGTTGGCAGCGGTCCGGCCAACGCCAAAGCGATTCATGACATGATCGAGAAGCTGCTCGCCGACAAACCGGTCGCGACGAAGTGACGCGGGGCAGATTTTGAACCTGCCTGCATGGATGGCACAGGTTTGAAAAACCGATGGCTCAACCGGTGGTCCGAGGAGGTCTGTTTGTCCACAACGCACGCAAACGCGGAAAAGCATTGCTGGAATCGCTCCACCTCCTCGGATCGCCGGTTGAGCCTTTGAAGTTTGTTTTTGCTCGACAACAAAAAAGCCCAGCGTCTTTCGAGGCGAGGCTTTTTGTTAGTGAGATCTGGATTAGTGGGTCTCGATGACTCGACCCCACCCTACGAAGTTATTTCTTTTCCAGTGCGGCTTGCGCGGCAGCCAAGCGGGCGATGGGGACTCGGAACGGTGAGCAACTGACGTAGTTCAGGCCGATGCGGTGGCAGAATTTGACGGAATCGGGTTCGCCGCCGTGTTCGCCGCAGATGCCGATTTTCAGATTCTCACGCGTCTTGCGGCCGCGCTCGACGCCGATTTTCATCAGGCCGCCGATGCCGTCGAAGTCGATGACTTGGAACGGGTCTTTCGGAACCAGGTCGCTCTCCATGTAGTGACGGATGAAGCTGCCGTAGTCGTCGCGACTCATGCCCAAGCCGGTTTGAGTCAGGTCGTTGGTGCCGAAGCTGAAGAACTCGGCTTCTTGAGCGATCTGGTCGGCGCAGATGCAGGCGCGAGGCAGTTCGATCATCGTGCCGACGAGATACTTCACTTCGATGCCTTTCTCGGCGAAGACCTTGGCGGCGGTCTCGCGGACGATCTTGGCTTGAGCTTTGAACTCCGGCAAGAACGCGACGAGCGGGATCATGATTTCTGGCTCGACTTCGATGCCGGCTTTCGCCACATCGCAGGCGGCCTCAATGACCGCGCGGGCTTGCATCTCGGTGATCTCTGGGAAGACGTTCCCCAAGCGGCAGCCACGGAAGCCGAGCATCGGGTTGAACTCGTGCAGAGCTTTCACGCGTGCGGCGATCTTCTCAACCGTGATGCCCATCTGCGAAGCCATTTCGGCTTGGCCCTTTTCGTCATGCGGCAGGAATTCGTGCAGCGGCGGATCGAGCAGGCGGATCGTGACCGGGTAGCCCTTCATCTCTGTGAAGATGCCGGTGAAGTCTTCTCGCTGGTACGGCAGCAACTTCGCGAGAGCCTTTTGGCGGTCTTCGAGGTTCTCGGCGAGGATCATCTCTCGCATGGCTTTGATGCGGTCGCCTTTGAAGAACATGTGCTCGGTGCGGCAGAGGCCGATGCCTTGAGCACCGAAGGCGATCGCGGCGGCGGCTTGTTCCGGCTCGTCAGCGTTCGTGCGGATTTTGAAGTCGCCGCGGACTTCGTCGGCCCACGTCATCAGCTTGTTGAACATCTGGCAGACGGGACTTTGCTCGGCCGTCAGAGTCTTGCTGATGAGGACTTGCACAACCTCGCTGGGCTTAGTGGCGATCTGGCCTTCCATGACTTCGCCGGTGAAGCCGTCGATGCTGATGAAGTCCCCTTCGTTGAACGTCTTGCCGCCGACGGTCAGCGTGCGGGCGTTGTAGTCGATCTGCAACGCTTGGCAGCCGACGATGCAGACCTTGCCCATCTGGCGCGAGACCAGCGCGGCGTGCGAGGACGCTCCGCCGAACGCGGTCAAAATGCCTTCAGCGGCTTGCATGCCGCGCAAGTCTTCCGGCGACGTTTCGCGGCGGACGAGAATCACACCTTTGCCGTGCTTGTGGACGTACGCCTCGGCGTCGTCCGCGAAGAACATGATGCGGCCAGTCGCGGCACCGGGGCCGGCATTGATGCCCTTGCCGAGCACCGTCCCTTCGGCTTTGGCTTTCCGCACGGCGTCGGCGTCGAAGATCGGCTGCAAGAGTTGGTTGAGATCATCGGGCGGGATGCGTCCGACGGAGAGGGCTTCGTTCTTGGTGATGAGCCCCTCATCAACCATGTCCACGGCGAACTTCACACCGGCGAAACCGGTGCGTTTTCCGTTGCGAGTTTGCAGCATCCAGAGCTTGCCCTTCTGGATCGTGAACTCGATGTCCTGCACGTCGCGGTAGTGAGCTTCGAGCTTGCCGCGAATGTCCTGCAACTGCGCGTAGCAGGCGGGCATGTCCTTCGCGAGTTCCGCGATCTTGTTCGGCGTGCGGATGCCGGCGACGACGTCTTCGCCCTGAGCATTGATGAGGTACTCGCCGTAGAAAACTTTCTCGCCGGTGGCCGGGTCGCGGGTGAAGGCGACGCCCGTGCCGGAGTCCTCACCCATGTTGCCGTAGACCATCGAGCAGATGTTTGCGGCCGTCCCCCAATCGTGCGGGTAGCCATACTGGCGGCGATAGACGACCGCTCGGTCATTGCCCCACGAGGCGAACACGGCGGCGACGGCTCCCATCATTTGTTCCATCGGGTCGTCCGGGAAGTCGGCTCCCTTCTTGGCCTTCACGGCGGCCTTGAACCGCTTGACGAGTTCCTTCAGGTCGTTGACGTTGAGTTCCGTGTCGAGATGCACGCCGCGTTCGTGCTTGAGCTCTTCCATGATGTGCTCGAACGGATCGATCTCGGTCTTCGACTGCGGCTTCAGGTCGAGCACCACGTCGCCGTACATCTGCACGAAGCGGCGATAGCTGTCCCAAGCGAATCGCTCGTTGCCGGTGGACTCGATCAGCCCGGCCAGCGTCTTTTCATTCAGCCCGATGTTGAGGACCGTATCCATCATGCCGGGCATCGAAACACGAGCACCCGATCGGCAAGAGACCAGCAGCGGATTTTTGGCGTCGCCGAACTTGGCACCCATGACCTGCTCGGTCTTCCGCATCGCGTCTTCGATCTCAGCCGCCAAGCCGGCCGGATACTTGTTCCCAGCGGCTCCATAAAGATTGCAAACTTCGGTGGTAATCGTGAAACCGGCCGGCACTGGCAGGCCAATCAAACACATCTCGGCGAGGTTCGCCCCCTTGCCGCCGAGCAGGTTCTTCAACTTGCCGTTGCCATCTGCCGAACTGCCACCGAA
The DNA here is from genome assembly GCA_003669125.1 of Planctomycetota bacterium. GTDB lineage: Bacteria > Planctomycetota > Planctomycetia > Planctomycetales > Planctomycetaceae > SXKJ01. The sequence goes on along the minus strand of QWQF01000029.1, from coordinate 42,293 downwards.
GAAATAGACGAACTTGTTGGACATGAAAACTTTCCCTTGGAGTATTTGCCGCACCGGCCGCTCAAAACACGGTCCGCCCAAATCACTCAACCACAACGGGGGGCGGAAGTTGCCCACCCAAGGCCAGCCCAGACGCAGCGAGCGGAGCAAATTAGCGACCCGCCGCTGCCTTCTCAAGCAACCAAACCAAGTGCTTGACAGACTGTGGTTTCCGTGGAAGAGTGTTGAACCTGTTACCACGAAAGCATTTCGAGATCGGGATCTCCGGTCCTTTGAGGTCCACGATGGAAGCCAAACTCATCTCCACTGACGGCGAGCGGTCGATTCGCCTTAAAAAGGACGTGACGATCGTTGGCCGTAAACGCGGTGTGTGCGACATCTTTATTGATCGCAGCAGCATCTCGAAGTTGCATTGCATAATCGTCAAGACGGACGGGTTGCTTTTCATTCGTGACCTCGGCAGCACCAACGGGACGAAGGTCAACGGTCAGCGTGTCACTCGCGGAGCATTGTTGCCCGGCGACGAACTCGCCTTTGCGAACGCGAAGTACAAAGTTTATCTCGGACCGGACGACCCTGACATGGTCGAATACGACGCCGGCACCGAAGTTATGATGGCCATGCCGAAGCGTCAGCATGACGAGGACCGGATGGACGAGAGCGACGATGATGACGGCGATGTTCGTCCCGCCAAGGTTTCCTACAGCGATAGTGGTGATGTGGTCCCGCTGGGAAAGGCGTCGCAAAGTGATGTCCGCCTGCTGTCAGACTCGGAGGTCCACGAAAACGGCTTGGCTGACGACCTGTAGCCCTCACGCTTCGCGACAGAATGACTCCGCGACAGGGCGACTTTGATGCTCACGGATTGGGAACGCCGACTTGCCGAGACCATGCTGTCCGACCGGCATCGCTTGCGACAACAAGTCCGTCAACTGCGTGAGTCCGAGAAGGCGAAGCGGCCGATTGACGCATTGCTGGCGAAGTTGGATGAGGGATTTCGTCGCTCGATCACTCGCCGCGAGAGTCGCGCGAGCAGCGTGCCGAAGATCGAGTGCGATCCCGAATTGCCGATCCTCGGCAAGCGGAGTGAAATCGAAGCCGCGATCCGCGATCACCAAGTCGTCATCGTCTGTGGTGAAACCGGTTCGGGGAAATCGACGCAGTTGCCGAAGTTTTGTCTGTCGCTGGGACGTGGCGTCTCCGGTTTGATCGGTCACACGCAGCCTCGCCGAGTCGCTGCGCGGACGATCGCCGCTCGCGTGGCGGAGGAACTGAAGACGACGCTCGGCACGACGGTCGGTTTCAAAATTCGCTTCACTGACGCGACACAGCCGAACACGCTCATCAAGCTAATGACCGACGGCGTGCTGCTGGCCGAAACTCGCAGCGACCGATTTCTCGATCAGTACGACACGATCATCGTCGATGAGGCTCACGAGCGGAGCCTCAACATCGACTTTCTGCTTGGCAACTTGAAGCGTCTGTTGCCAAAGCGGCCGGACCTGAAGGTCATCATCACGTCCGCGACGATCGACGCGGCGCGGTTCGCAGAGCACTTCGGTTCGAGCGCCGGTCCCGCCCCGATTCTGGAAGTTTCCGGCCGGATGTACCCGGTTGAGGTGCGGTGGCGTTCCCTGTCCGAAAACAGGCGAACGAAGGACGTCAGCCCTCCGGTTGCTAGCGAACTCAACTCCGAACGAACCAGAGGGCTGATGTCCCCCGTTCGCCAGTTGCGTGAAGACCTCGACGATCTCGATCCGCAGCAGGCGATCCTCGATGCGGTCGATGAACTTGTCGCCGAAGGACTGTGGGACATCCTGATTTTTCAACCGACCGAGTGGGACATTCACGAAACGGCGAAGTTACTGCGAGCGAGGTTCAACATCACGGGCGGACGAAAAGGGCAGAGGGCTGATGTCGAGATTCTTCCGCTGTACGCTCGACTGACGCTCGCCGAGCAACAGCGAGTCTTCGAGCCACGTTCCGGCCAGCGTCGCATCGTCATCGCGACGAACGTCGCCGAGTCCTCGCTGACGGTCCCCGGTATTCGGGCGGTCATTGACACGGGGACAGCACGCATCAGCCGGTACTCGGCGCGGAGCAAAATGCAGCGACTGCCGATCGAGCCGATCTCGCAGGCGTCGGCGGATCAACGCAGGGGTCGTTGCGGTCGCATCGGACCGGGAGTCTGTATCCGGCTGTTCGAGGAGTCGGACTACAAGACGCGCGAGCGATTCACGCCGCCAGAGATTCTGCGCACGAATCTCGCATCGGTGATTCTGCAAACGCAGTCACTCAATCTGGGAGCGATCGAAGACTTTCCATTCCTCGAACCTCCGAAGCCGACGGCGATTCGCGACGGCTACAAAACGCTGTTCGAACTCGGAGCGGTCAACGAGCGGAACGAACTGACCGAACTCGGCCGCAAGCTCGCGCGATTGCCGGTTGATCCGCGGATCGCTCGGCTGATCGTCGCGGGACACGACGAAGGTTGCTTGAACGACATCCTGATCATCGCCGCCGCGCTCGAGGCTCAAGACCCGCGCGATCGGCCGCTCGACAAGCAGCAGTCTGCCGACGAGAAGCACAAGCCGTTTCAGCATCCCGACTCGGACTTTCTCAGCTTGTTGAAGCTGTGGGATTTTTTCCATCACTTGAAGGACACGCTCTCGAACAGCCAAGTGCGGAAGGCGTGCCTGCAAAACTTTCTGAACTTCAACCGCCTGCGCGAGTGGGCCGACGTGCATCGCCAATTGGCCGAACTGGCAAAGGAGAACGGATTGAAGTCGGGACCACGGCGATGGGAGGGCGAGGCTCCCGCCGAGCCGGTTCGGGATTCACGTCCCGTTGCTCATCGCGGTTCGGCGGGTGCCTCGCCCTCCCGGAATGAAGCATCGACTGCAATTCATCGTGCGTTGCTGACCGGGTTCCTCGCGAGCATCGCGAATCGCGAGAGCGAATCATCCGAGTATTCCGCAGTGGGCGGAATGAAGGCGGTCGTCTGGCCGGGGTCGGGGACATTCGGCTCGAAGCCGAAATGGATTGTCGCGGCGGAGTTGATTGAAACCAGCAAGCGGTATTTGCGGACGGTCGCGCGGATCGACCCCGCGTGGATCGAATCGCTGGCCGAGCATCTCGTCACGCGGACTCACAGCGAGCCGCACTGGGACCGCTCGGCTGGTTCGGCAATGGCGTTCGAGCGTGTGTCGCTGTTCGGGCTGACGATCGTGCCGCGTCGCAAAGTTCGGTTGGGGCGGATTGATCTCGTCACCGCGCGGCGATTGCTCATTCAACACGGCTTGGTCGAGCGCGACTTCGACTGCACCGCCTCGTTCTTCGTCCACAACGCCAAGCTGATCGAGGAACTCGAAGCGTTGCGAGTGAAATCGCGCCGCGCCGATTTCCTGAAAAGCGAAGAGGCGTTGCTGGAGTTCTACGAACAACGTCTCCCAGCGGACGTCCTCGACGGACCAAGCCTTCTGAAGTGGTGCAAAGCTCCAATCCCATCTCCTCTCTCGAAGGGAGAAGGGGCCAACGAACGCTCGCTGTTTCTGAAGCGAGAAGACCTGCTGAACTCCGATCGTTCTGAGGCGACGTCCGAGGATTTCCCGGAGACGTTGAAGCTCAAGCACCTCCAAGTCCCGCTCGAATACAAGCTCGAACCGGGCGAGGCGGACGACGGGATCACGATCACCGTGCCGCAGGAGGGGCTCAACCAACTCGACTCGCATCGGCTCGGCTGGCTCGTACCGGGATTGCTCGAAGAGAAAGTCGTCGCGCTGATCAAGTCGTTGCCGAAAGAGCGGCGGCGATTGTTCGTGCCGGTACCGGAGACGGCGAAGGCGGTGCTCAAGCAAATCAAGTTCGGCGAGGGAGACGTCAATGCGGCGGTCGCAGCGGTGCTCACGAAACTGAGCGGCCAGCGCATCGACGCGAGCGAAATTCGCGAAGCCAACTTGCCTCCGCACCTGCGGATCAGCGTCAAAGTCCTGGGCGCGAATGGCACGACGCTCAGTGTCAGTCGCGATCTCGATCAACTGCGCGGACAACTCGGCGCGAACGCGTCGGCGAGCTTTTCGGCGATTGATCACTCGCAATGGAATCGCGACGGGCTGACTGATTGGGATTTCGACGTGCTGCCACCGTCAGTCGATCTCGAGCATGGCGGCTTGAAACTAAAAGGCTACCCGTCGTTGGTCGATCGCGGTGACAGCGTGTCGCTGCGACTGGCCGATTCCGCAGAGCGGGCGGCGTTCGACACGCGACTCGGCCTGCGGCGGCTGTTCGTGATCGCGGCCTCAAAAGAGTTGAAGAAGCAGGTGCAGTACCTGCCGGACCTTGGCAAATGGCAACTGCTGACCGCGACGCTGCCGGACAAAGGTCGGCTGCCGCAACAACTTGTCGAGTTGATTGCCGAGCGAGCGATGTTCGGGAGAATGGACAAGAGTGCCCGTCCTCCGCAAACGAAGTCGCAGTTTCACGACCGAGTCCGCGCCGCGAAGTTGGCCATTCCCTCGGCGGTCCAAGAGCTCATCGAATTGATCGGCCCGTTGCTCGCCGCGTACACGGAAGCTCGCCGAGCGGTTGAAGTCTGCCGGTTGCCGTTCGCTCAGACGGCGATCGCCGATTGTCGAGAACAGCTCGCTCGATTGACCGAGGCGGGATTCCTCACAACGACGGCGTGGGAATGGTTGCAACAATTTCCGCGCTACTTCCAAGGGATCGCGCTCCGGATCAAGAAACTGATCTCCGCCGGGCAAGCTCGCGATCAGCGCGCGGTGACCGACATCGAACCACGCTGGCGAAAGTTAATCGCGCGACTCGATGCTGCGAAGCAGGTCGGACGTCACGAGCCGGAACTTGCGAACTGCCAGTGGATGCTGGAAGAACTGCGCGTGTCGCTGTTCGCTCAGGAACTGCGAACCGCAATCCCAATCTCGCCGCAGCGCTGGGACAAACAATGGGAGCTGCTTGCGTGATCGCAGCCAATCACCAACAACCAATTTCTGACTTCAAGCCCAGCCACACCGACCGTCACGACCGGAACAACTTCCGGTCGTTGAGGCGATCCCGGCAAGGCGTTCCGGTTGACGGTGTCCGGCTCCCGGCCTACGGTACGCATCAGCCGATACCAATTGAAGGCCAGCGGATGGCCTCTCTCGCCCGACTCGGTTCCCACCTGATTCGCCGGAGGCTTACCGAATGCCGGCAAAATTTTTCTGGTCGTTCCCTTCCTTCCGACCGATTGTCGCGTTCACCGCGATGGTTTTCGCGGTGTCTCTGCCTGCGGTCGCTCAGATCCAAGAACCGCTGCATCAGCGGATCGACCGATTGGTGAACGCCGCCCCGCTTGGCCCGGTCGCGGCGGTTTGTTCCGACGCAGAATTCTTGCGGCGAATCAGCCTCGACCTCAATGGCATGACGGTGACCGGTTCGGAGGCGAAGGCCTTTCTGGATGACCCGGCTCCCGACAAACGGCAGAAGCTGATCGACAAACTGCTAGCCAGTCCGCGATTCGCTCGGCACTTGGCGAACACGTTCGACGTGGCCCTGATGGAACGCCGAGCCGACGCGCACGTCCCGTCGCCGGAGTGGCAGAAGTATTTGTACGAGTCGTTCCTGACCAACAAACCGTACGACCAACTGGTTCGCGAGATCATCGCGGCCGATGGCGTCGATCCGGCGAATCGGCCGGCGTCGAAGTTTTTCCTCGACCGTACTGCCGAGCCGAATCTCGTGACGCGCGACATCGGCCGACTGTTCTTCGGGCGTGATTTGCAATGCGCTCAGTGTCACGACAGCCCGCTGGTCAACGACTTCTTGCAGTCCGATTACTACGGCGTGCAGGCGTTCGTCGTCCGCACGGTGATGTTCAACGATGCCGCCGCCAAGAAGCAGTTCCTGGGCGAGAAGGCCGACGGCGATGTCGCGTTCACCTCGGTCTTCACGAAAGAGTCGGGCGTCAGTGCTCCACGCGTGCCCGCCGGGACATTCGTCGAAGATCCGCTGCTGCCGATCGGCGAAGAGTACAACGTCAAGCCGACGGACAACACTCGCCCGGTCCCGAAGTACAGCCGCCGAGCCAAACTCGCCGAGGCGATCACGACCACCAACAATCCGCAGTTCAATCGCAACATCGCGAACCGGCTGTGGGCCATGATGCTCGGCCGAGGCATCGTGCATCCGCTGGACCTGCACCATTCGGACAACCCCGCGACGCATCCAGAACTGCTCGACCTGTTGACCGCCGAGATCGTCGCCGCGAAGTACGACGTGAAGACGCTGCTCCGCGAGATCGCGCTGACGCAGACTTATCAGCGATCGGGTGAGCTGCCGCTCGATTGGAACGGCGCTTCGCAACAAGCCGCCGCGCTGCTCGCCACACTCGATGCGAAGCAGAAAGAAATCTCCGCTGCGATCGACCAATCGAAGGAAGCCGCGAAGCCGACGGAATCGGAATTCGATGCGGTCAAGAAGGCCGTCGCTCCCGTCCGCGACGAGTTGACCAAGATCACCACCGCCGCCGTCGAAGCTCGCAAACAATTCGATGCCGCTGCCGACGTTGTCGCGAAGACGGACGGTCAGATCGCTCCGAAAACCGAGGCAGCGAAGCCGCTCGCGGAAATTGCGGCGAAGGCCGGCGAAGCCCTCGCGAAGATTCCCGGCGACGCGGACCTCAAAAAGGCGACAGAGTTCTTTCAAGCCCGCGCGACCGCGCTCAACAATGAAGTCGTCGCACTGACGAAGGCTCGCGAGACGCAGGTTGTGGCCGCGAAGACGAAGCAAGACGCCTTCGCAACCGCCGCCGCCGCGATCAATCCGGTGCGTGAAAAGTGGATGGCTGAAAAGGCGAAGCTCGACGCCGCTCGCGAGAAGGCCGAAGCCGCTGCCGTCGGCATTCGAACCATCAACGCGAATCGCAACGTCGTCGCTCACCGCATCACCGGCTTGAAGACGCTCGCTGGCTACAACGAACAGGTCGCGAAAGCCGCCGCTTCACAAGCCGTGCTCGTCGCCAAACAAACCGAACTCGTGACGGCTCAAACGACGCTGACTCAAGCCGCCGACGAAGCTGCGAAAGCCGTTGCCCAAAAGACGGTGGCTGACGTCACGGCTTTGCTGGCGACGACCCAACAACAAGCAAAGTCCGACGCCGACCAGCTCGCCGCGACTCGCGAGCAGGTTCTGCAGTTTTGTATCGAGCACTTCTACGTCGCCAGCCTGAAGCCACTCACCCCGGAGCAACTCACCGCCAGCACGCTCAGCGCGACCGGGTACATCGACATGCAAACGAAGACTGCAAACGCCGAAATCGACAAGGCCGCCCAAACCGCCGCTGCCGCGAATCCTCCCGTGCAAGTCGCGGTTCCGCTCGGCGGCCGCGAACGCCAGGTCGAAGAACACGTCTCTGAAAAGCTCATCCGCGCCAACGCTGGCCCGTTCATCGCGATGTTCGGCGGCGGGGCCGGTCAGCCTCAAGACGTTTTCTACGCGACCGCCGACCAAGCGTTGTTCTACGGTAACGGCGGCACGATCCATAACTGGGCGGGGGTGCTGGCAACTCCACTGTCCGCTCAAAAAGATTCAAAGCTGCTGGCCGAAGAGATGTACCTGCACGTTTTCAATCGCCGTCCGACCGACGACGAGATCGTACTCGTCACGACGCACTTGCAATCCCGCGCCGATGTCCGTGTCCCCGCCATCCAAGAAATGGTTTGGGGCTTGCTGTCGTCGGCCGAGTTTCGTTTCAATCACTAACCGCCGCTCGCTCGACGAGCGGCACTTCGTCACGCGGAGCGTGATGGTTACTTTGGGAGACCTCGCCATGAAATGCTCGTATGCCTGTCAGTCGCCGGAGCACTTGATCGGACGTCGTCAATTCTTAGGAGGCGTCGCTGCTGGCGCGAGTGCGATCGTCGGCGGAGGAATCGGCACGCTGACTCGGCCAGTCATGGCTGAGCAACTCGCGAAGCAACAGAAGCGAGTGATCGTGTTCAACATGCACGGCGGATTGAGCCAGCTTGAAAGCTGGGATCCGAAGCCGGGGACCGACACCGGCGGACCGTTCCGAGCGATCCCGACGTCGCAGACCGGAGTCCACATCTCCGAACTGCTGCCGCACACCGCCAAACAGATGCACCGGCTGGCGATCGTTCGCAGCATCAACACGAAGGAGAACGACCACGGCAAGGGGATGCACATGATGCTCACCGGCCGGAAAGAGACCCCCGGCATGGCGTTTCCCCAGTTGGGAGCCGTCGCTGCGAAGTCACTGTCGCCGGACAGCGCGGGCCTTCCAGGCCACATCATCATCACGCCGGGTGGCGGAGGCGGCCGTGGCAACGATTCGGCGTATCTCGGTCCGAAGTACGCCAGCATTTCGCTCGGCAACGGCAAGCCGCCGGCGAATTCAGAACGCCCCGAAGCGATTGCCGAAGCGGTCGATGCGTCGCGGAACGATTTCCGCAAGAAGGCCAACGAGCGGTTCAATCTCAAACGTCGCACCGCGATGACCGATGCCTTCGTGCAGAGCTACGATCAGGCTCAACAGATGATGGCTCAGCGCGATGCGTTCGACCTCACGAAAGAATCGGACGCCGATCAAGCTCGCTACGGCAAGCATGACTTCGGCCGGCATTGCTTGCTGGCTCGGCGACTACTGGAGCGCGGCGTGACGTTCGTGCAAGTCACGCACTCGAACTACGACACGCACAACGAGAACTTCAACTTCCACCTCGAACAACTCGGCGAATGGGACCAGCCATTCGCGACGCTGGTTGGCGACTTGGGCGATCGCGGGATGCTCGAATCGACGCTGGTCGTCGTGCTCTGCGAGTTCGGCCGCACACCGAACATCAATCATCTGTTCGGCCGCGATCACTGGGGCACGGCGTGGTCGGTACTCGTCGGTGGCGCGAAGATCATCCCCGGTGCGGTCATCGGCAAGACGAACGCCAACGGCACTCAAGTTACCGATCGCGAAGTGACCGCCGGGCATCTGTTCCACACGTACTTGAACGCTCTCGGCGTGGATTCGTCCGGCAACTTCGACATCGGCGGCCGACCGATGCCGATCGCCGATCCCGCCTATCAAGGGATCAAAGAACTGATCGCCTGAGCGAGCAGGTTCACTGCAACTGCACGATCTTCGCGCCGGAGTAGTAGTAGCGGACGATTTCGTAGCCAGTCTTGCCCAACAGGCTCTGGCCGCGAGCGCCCCACTGGCAGAGTCCAACCGCGTGGCCGTGGCCGCGCCCCTCGAAGTGCAGCGTGTTCGACTTGCCTGTTTCGCTGATCGTGAAGAACGGGCTGTAGAGCGTCGACACCGACAGTTGCCGGCGCAGAGTCGCGGCCGAGATGCGGTGCGAGCGTTTGCCGTCGTTGACCGCGAACTCTGGAACCTCGGTGCCGCGATCGGGATTTCCGCTGGCAAGTTTGATGGTTTGCAGCTTGTCAAACGTCTTGCCCTCCGAACGAAAATACGCCTTGAGTTTGGTCTCGACGTCCGCTTTCGGCAGATCGGCTTGCCAACGATACAGCTTGGCCTCGCGGCAAAAGTCACACGGAACGCTCTTCAGAGCGGCGACAGCATCGGCAAAGACCGCGCTCCCTTGTGTCGTGTGTCCTCCGCACGCGGCCGAGTAGTACGTGCGGAAGAGTCGCCCCTGAAACGTGCAGACCATGCCCGTTGTGTCACGCACGATTTGGCGACTAGCCTCGCTCTCGCCGGCCAAGCGGCGCGAGCCATCGCGATATTGAAAACCGAGATACTTCTGGCTGCTCGTCGAAGCGAACAGATCGAATTCCGAGTCCCCTTCGTCGCTGCGAACCACATCGAGCGCATACGTTCGCGCGACAATCGCCTGAGCCTTGCGAGCTTCGGTTCCGAACGAAGTCGGCATCTCGCTGTCGACGACGCTTGCGAGATATTCCCCCAACGGCAACACGTTGACAGCGAGTACTCCGCCTCCCGATCTCCGGAACAGTCGTAGATTGCCGCGGTACTCGTGGCCGTTGACCCAAATCGACGGTGACTGCGTCGCGACAATTTCCAGCCGAGTGACCGCGTGCTCCACTTTGCCGATCTTGAATCCGGTGCTCGTGGCGGTGACGGTGCTCGTACCCAGCGACTGTCCGCGCGACAACACCTTATCGCTGCCCACCGGCCGAAGCTGATACGGCCCATCGATCGACAGTTCAATTTGCTTCTGCGGCGAGGAAGTCACCGCCACTCGCACGGTCGCCTGATCGGCTCTCGACAACGCCTTTGACGTCGCCGCCAACGATTCACTCGGCCCACCGGTCAATGATTCGCGCGTTGGACGCCGCAAGCTCCACGGCATAACGACCAGCACGGCCACGAGTGCCAGCAAGCTCAGCGAAATAGCGGCACATCGGGCGTGATTCATGGGACCAAGTCGTGGGGCCGATTCAAAGCGGGACTCGCAGGCAGCTTCTCGGAATTCTCATCCGGCAGCAACACGGAGAACGTTGTGCCTTGCGGAGACGTGTCGGTCAATTCAATTCGGCCGTCGTTGCGTTCCAGGATCAGGCGGCAGACGAACAAGCCCAGACCGGTGCCGGTTTCTTTCGTCGTGAAGTACGGCTGGAAGAGACGGACTCGGTCGGATTCGCCGATGCCGCAACCGTTGTCGTGGATCGAAATGCGCAGCCACGCTTCGTCTCGCTGCGTGGTGATCTCGAGAGTGCCTCCTTCGGCGGTGGCGTCCATCGCGTTGAGGATCAGGTTCAGGAAGACCTGCACCAACTGGTCTCGCACGGCGTTCAGTTTGGGGAGTCCCTCGGCGTAGTGCGTGACGATCTGCTTGTTCTTGCGGCGTTTGTAGTACTTGGCGATGTTGAGCGCGGCTTCGAGAACTTCCTGCAAGTCACACTGGCTCCGTTCGAGCGTGGCCGGGCGGCTGAAGTCGATCAACTCGCGCAGGGTCCGTTGGATGCGGCGGAGTTGGTCATCGACCATCTGGTATCGCTCGCGGGTGTAGTCATCGACATCGCGGCGATTGAGCAATTGGATCACCGAGCTGATGCCGGCCAGTGGGTTGCCCACCTCGTGAGCGATCCCGGCCGCAAGCAATCCGAACGCGGCTTGCTTCTCTTGCTGCACGACGAAGGCCTGCGATTCGCGAAGCTCTCGCGTGCGATCCTCGATCCGCTGTTCGAGTTCGTATTGTTGCTTTTGCAGTTCGTCGTTGAAGAAGGACAGCCGATGTCCCGCCGATTGCAACAGGCCCGCCAGCGCGGTGCTGGCCCACGTTACCCAGCCGAGCCAGATCAGCATCAGCAGCACGCGGGTTGGTTCGTTGGGCGAATGCGGCGAGGTCGCGAACGCCAAGACTGCGAAGCTCAAGGCGTGCAGGCAGAACGTGGAAAACGTGATCCAGCGCGAATATCGAAACGCACAGACCAGCAACGACAAGAAATAGTAGAACCGGAAGGGACTCTCGAGGCCTTCGTCAAAGTGACACAGCACGCCAATGAAAAGTGCTTCCATCAACGAGATCACCATCGGCACGCGGTTGAGGAAGACTCGGCCGCGCAGGCTGAAGTACGAATCGGCAATCGCATACATCGCCCCCAACGTCAGGATGCCGTTGAGGACTTGCCGATTCGACAGCCATAGCGGCAGCACGGCGTGAGTCTCGGCGGACTCGCGCCCCAGGAAATTCACAAGCGCGTATCCGACCGCCAAGCCAAACCACCGGATGCGAACCGTGATGGCCTCGGCCGAAAGTTCAAAACTGCGGTCATCGCGAACAGATGTGGCAGACACGGCATTCCATGAGAAGCGGTTTCAAGGCTCCAAAAGTCTCTACGGCTTTCGCAAGTGTTGCACCCACGCGGGCGGGATGTTGACGAACACCCAACTGCGGTCGATGCGGTGTTTGGACAGATAGCCGTTGGCGATGCGATCGAGTTCGTTGAGCCGCGTCTTCTCGTCTTTGTTCGCGATGAGCTTGCGCAGCGGGCGGACATACATGTACTCGAAATAGCTCAGCGTCCCGCCGGTGGCGAGCAGCTTGAAGTAGGTCTCGAAGATCGACTGCACCAATTCGGCGGGGAAGTTATTCAGCGGCAGGCCGCTGATGATGATGTCGTAGGGTTCGGTCGCGGCGAAGTCCTGAATCGGGCAGACGTGGACGTGTGAACGATCGGCGGCGGCGCGGTAGTGGGGATCGGTCGCGAAGCGATCCCGCAGCAAATCGGCGAACGTTTCATTCAATTCGACGAGGTCAAAGCGATCCTCCGGACGGAGCAATCGCACGATGCGTTGAGTGACCGCACCGGTGCCGGGGCCGATTTCCAGGATGCGGCCGGGCCGTTCGCGGCGAGCCATCGGGCCGGTCATCGCTCGCGCGAGGAAGCGGCTGCTAGGGGCGACGGCCCCGGTTGTCTCGAATCGCTGTCGAAATTGCCGCCAGAATTCCCAATGATCTTTCAGAAAGTGTGCCATGCTCGACTTTGTAGCGGGCCGCTGAATGAATTCCCAAGCCAGCGGTTTCGTGCGAGGCAGACTGCGGCAATAATCCTCTCGCAACTTTTAATTGACGACGGAGGCGGCCATGCGAATGAAGCTCATTGGTACTTGTCTGTGTTGGCTGCTGCTGACCAAAGCTGCCGTCGGAGTAGCGCAAGAGGGGGATCAGAAAACGTCCCCTAAGTTGCCGGCCCATCCGTCCGTCTGGATTAATTCGCCGCCGATCAGCAACGAGATGCTCGCCGGCAAGGCCGCGGTGTTGTACTTCTTCGAGGAGACTTGTCCGCGCTGCGTCGAGGCCTGGCCGAGAGTCTTGATGCAGTCGGCGAAGTTCGAGGGCGAGCCGGTCATGTTCATCGCTGTGAACTCTGGCTCGCCGCGTCCGCAGTTGGAGGCGTACCTCCGCAAGAACAATGTCAAATGGCCGGTGATCTGTGATTCGGATCGCTCATTCGAGAAGCAATTCGACTTCACCGTCTCGCTGGAGAACACCAAGCAGCTTCGCCTGTTGCAGCCGGACGGAAAGTTCAAGAACGGTGATGCCGAGAACATCGAAGGCTCAGCCGTCGATGCTCTGCGCGATGCCAAATGGAAGATTGAGCCGAAGGACATTCCGCCCGTGTTGCAGTCGGCTTGGCTGGCCATCGAGTTCGGCAACTATCCCGGAGCCGCTCAGACGCTGAAGAAGAACCTCAACGGTAAAGGGGAAATCAAAGATGCGGCGACACGGCTCAATCAGTTCGTTCTCGACGATCTCGCCGGACAGGTTGACGCCGCGAAAAAATCGCTCGACGACGGCAAGAAGTGGGAAGCCTTCAAGCGGTACGCGGTGATCCCACTCAAGTTCAAGGGTTTTGCGGTTCCGGCCGACGTGAGTTCCACCCTCAAAGAGTTAGCCGCCGATGAAGCGATCAAGGGCGAGCAGGCCGCGATGCGCCAATTCGACGCTGCCGTGCAGACCGCGTCACGCTCGCCGAGTGCTCGCAAGGGGGCGATCAAGCTGCTTGAGAAGCTGATCAAAGACCATCCCGACACCGAAGCAGCGGCTGAGGCTCAGAAGGTGGTCGAGCAGGCCGGAATGTGACGGACTCCGTCGGCTCGCGACACGAGCAATTGAGTCGTGGTACAGATTGGCGAGCGGGGGATGTGAATCCCCCGAGTCAGCCGCTCGAATTCTCGGAGGACTGACGTCCCCCGCTCGCCAATCTGTACCACGACCAGCAATTGTGCGTTTGGTGTTAATCGGGAATTGCGGTTGCGGTCGGGGACACAGCGTTTCATGCCAACGAAGGAGTGCCCGCGATGTCGTCCGAGCCGCCACCTGATTCGTCCGCAACTTCTGAAGAATCGCTGCCGACATTGGAAGCGGAGCATCCGCCGAATCGCTTGGTTCGCTGGTTGCGATTGTGGTTCGGCTTGCATGAGCCGGTCGATCACGTCGCGTATGCCGCCTCCGGATTTGGTTTGATGCTGCTGAAGTACGCGGTCGAAGCGGCGGTCGTGTTCTTGGCGATGGGGAAGTTTTTCTCGCCGCTGAGTTTCTTGGTGCCGTCCTTCGCTACTCGCGAAGTGGTTTACCGGGATCTGCCAAGCTGGTTGATGGTGGTTGGGTTTGTCTGGACGCTGCCGTTTCAGTGGATCGCCGTCTCGATGAGCATCCGACGGTCGGTGCATCGCGGTGGCTCGCCTTGGACTGGTCTGTGGGTACTGGTGCCGTTGCTGAATTACATCCCAATGCTGTTTTGGTGCTTGCCCGGCCGCCGCCATTTTTTGATTCCGCCGGAAGAAGCACGCAAATTGGCGACTTCCACCGCGACTTGGAGAACCGACTTGTTGGCCATTGCCGTTGGTGTGGCAATCTTCGTGCTGACGCTGGGAGCGACCGTTTATGGCCTGCGTGAGTATGGCGGCGTACTTTTTTTTGCGACGCCGCTGCTGATCGGAGCCGTCAGCGCGTACATCAGCAACGCCAAGCATCCGCGTGGCGTGGGTGTGTCGATTGGCATCGCCACTCTGACGTTAATGACGTGTGGAATGGTGCTGCTGATGTTCGCACTTGAGGGTGCCTTCTGCATCCTGATGGCCGCGCCCATCTTTCTTGTGGAGGGGGTTTTCGGCGCATTGATCGGGCATCTGATCGCTTGCTGCGGAGCTTCACGATCGGAAGATTGGTCCGGCGTGATCTTCGTGCTGCCGGTGTTGGCGTTCGGGGAGAGCTTTCAATCGCCACCACCGCTGCGCGAAGTGGTCTCGATCGTGGAGATCGCCGCGCCGCCGGAGATCGTGTGGCGCAACGTCGTCTCGTTTCCCGATCTGGCTCCGCCGCGCGAGTGGTTCTTCCGCGCCGGCATCGCGTGTCCGGAACGTGCTCGGATCGAGGGTCATGGCGTTGGTGCGACGCGGTACTGCGAGTTCTCGACCGGCGCGTTTGTCGAGCCGATCCGTGTCTGGGACGAACCACGACGACTGGCCTTCGATGTGACGACTCAACCGCCGACGATGCGCGAACTCAACCCGTGGGGCGACATTCATCCGCCGCATCTGGATTTCGTGCTGATCAGTCGTCGCGGCGAATTCCATCTGATCCCGCTGCCGAACGGCGGCACGCGCCTGGAGGGCCGAACGTGGTACGAATTCGACATGGGACCGCGAACGTACTGGGCGATGTGGGGAGACTATTTCATTCACCGCATTCACCTGCGAGTGCTCGATCACATCCGTGACCTCAGCGAAGCGGACCAAGCTCAGCCGCCGCAGACTTGAAGCCGCCGCGCCGATGGATCATCGTTGCCGCATCATCTCTGCGACTCGTTCACCAACTTGTCTGACGCTGCACCATGACCGACACCTCTCTGGCTGACGCGCGTTCCAAGCTGGACCGACTCAAGCAGAACCTCGCGACGGTCATCCAAGGCAAGCCTCACTGCCTGGAGATCTTGACGATCGCTCTGCTGGCGGGTGGTTCGGTTCTGATGGAGGACGTGCCGGGTGTCGGAAAAACGACGCTGGCCAAAGCCCTGGCTCGGTCGGTTGATCTCACGTTTCATCGCATTCAGTTCACTCCCGATTTGTTGCCGGCGGATATCCTGGGTTCGTCGATTTACAACCCGAATGATGGCTCGTTTCATTTCCGCAAAGGGCCGATCTTCTGCCATGTGCTGCTGGCGGATGAGATCAACCGTGCGTCGCCGCGCACGCAGTCTGCGCTGCTGGAAGCGATGAGCGAATCGCAAGCCACGATCGAGGGCGAGCGTCATGTCCTGCCGGCTCCGTTCATGGTGCTGGCGACACAGAATCCGGTTGAGTACCACGGCACCTATCCGTTGCCCGAAGCGCAGCTCGATCGGTTTTTGATCTTGTTGGACCTTGGTTATCCCGATCTCGACACCGAGGTCAACATCCTTTTCTCGCAGCAGGAACAGCATCCGCTGGAACACTTGCAACCGGTGCTCGGAGGCGACGAACTGCGGACGCTTCAGCGCGAAGTCCGGCATGTACGGGTTGAGCCAACGGTCGCTCGCTACCTCGTCGAGATTGTGAACGAGACTCGCAAAGAGCCGCGATTGAAGCTCGGCGTCAGCCCACGCGGTTCGTTGATGTTGTTTCGGGCCGCGCAAGCCGCCGCATTCACGAAGGGACGCAGCTATGTGATCCCCGACGACATCCAAGAACTGGCGACCTACGTTCTGGCTCACCGAGTGATCCTGACGTCGCAAGCGAAGTACGGCGGCATCACCAAACCGGAGATCATCACTGACATCGTCCGCCGCGTCCGCGTGCCGACGTGAGGCACTACCACGAGTCTGCTAAACATCAACCAGCAACACTCCGACGAGCAGGTCGTACAGCGCATGGCTGCCGGCGGTGATTCCGAAGCCGCGCAGCACGAATAGCCCGGCAAAGATTCCGCCAGCCAGCGCGCGGAAGCAAAAGCGAAACAGATCGAACGGCTCGCCCGACGGGCCGGCATGATGAGCGGCTGAGAACAACAGGCTCGTGACGAGCACCGCCAGCGGCGCGGCCCAGGCTCGCAGCATCACCGGCTGCCGCAACAGGGCGATCGAAGCTGGCAACAACGCGAGACGGAACAGCACCTCTTCATAGATGCCCGCTCCCACATAGCCGAGCGCTCGCGCGAAGGTGGCGGCTTCGGTGGGGGTCAACGCGACGACCCAGTGCATTTCGCTGTTGTCCAGATTGGCCAGCGAAAAGATTCGGCTTTGCAACTGCCCCAGCAGCAAGAGCAGGAATGCGAAGACCACGCTCTCGGCAAACATCCCGGCGAGCGTCTCGGCAGACACTCGCCACGGATGCCGCTCGATCCATTGCCACGTCAGCAAACCGACGACGACCAACAGCGGCGGCAACCATCCGACCCCCAGGCCGATGACCTCCAGACCGCCGCGCAGCCAGACGTCGGCACCACTGCGAATCTTTGCCGCGTTGGGGCCTCCGACCCAGATCACGCCCAACTCGTAGGCGATCAGCATCGGCAACAAGAAGACCAGCGACGGCCACGGCAGTCGCGACTGCTGCCAATATTCGGATTTGCTGGCGTGTTTCATGCGTCTGCGAAGAACTTGGCAAAGTTCGTCTTCACCGCGTTCAGTCCCGCCTGGACGACGCGCGAATCATTCGACACGGACAGCATCCGGCAGCCCTTCGAGTACAGCATCTGGCAATGCTCAGGATTGGGCGTGACCGCGCCCCACGGCTTGTTGTGTTTGCGGCAGGCGGCGGCAACTTTGTCGATGGCCTCTTGGCATTTCGGGTGCATGAAGTCGCCGGTCACTCCGAGGGCTTGGCTCAGATCCGATGGGCCGACGAACAGCAGATCCACGCCGTCGATCGCGGCGATCGCATCCACGCACTCGACGGATTCGAGCGTCTCGATCTGAATTGCCACGAAGCCGTTTTGATTCGCCTCCTGCACAAATTTGGAGACCGGCGTCAGTGTGTAACGTCCATCGAAGCCGCTGACGTTCAGGCCGCGATTGCCTCTCGGAGCGAACTTCGCCCAGCGAACGATTTGCTCGGCCTGCTCGGCGGAATAGATCATCGCCGCCATGATGCCACCGGCTCCGGCCTCCAGGCACTTCGTGACCAGGGCGTAATCGGTCGGCGCGATGCGGACGAAGCAATCGAGGTTCTGGCTGCGTGCCGCCGTGCAGGCGATCTCCAGATTCTCCATCGAGAACCCGACGTGCTCGTGATCGAGCCACAGGCCATCGAAGCCGCCGTTGAAGCCGATCATGTTGATCACGTTGTGGTGCAACACTCGGCCGAGCGCCATGTAGCGAACCGTTTCACCACGAGCCAGTTTTTCTTTTGTGCGGAGCATCGGAGGTCCTTATCTGAGTCGTCGGACACGCAGTTCGCGAGTGCTACGACAATTTTGAAAATGTCTTTATTGAGCCTTCACGTCGTAGCACGACAGTTGCTCCTGATCGCGGAGAAACAGCTTGCCGTTGCAGACGACCGGATGTGTCCAGACTTTGCCTTGTCGGCTGCGCTTCTCAGATTGAGCTTCGAGCTTGAAGCGGCCGTGTTCTTTCCAGCCTTCGGGCGAGGCGTCGATCAACACGACTTCGCCGTTGCCTTCGTCGAGGCAATACAACATGCCGTCGGCACAGGTCACGGACCCTTTTCCAAAGACGCGTCGCTCGCTCCACACGACCTTGCCGGTTTTGAATTCCAGGCAGGTCCAAGTTCGTTCCGAACTGCCGTAAAGATGGTCGCCGACGCGGACGACTCCGCCGTGGTGATTCGTCATGTCCTTGTGAGCGTAAACGTCCTCGACTTGGTTATCCGGGCCGACTTTCGCCAACTTGCATCCGGCTCCGTAGCCCGACGTGATGAAGACGTGCCCGTCGTGAAAGATCGGCGTGGGAATCACCGCCGTTCGGCCGTTGGGCCAGTCGGTCTTCCAGAGCAGCTTGCCCGTGTCGGCCGCGACCGCGACCAGCGAATTCGTGAAGAGTTGCAGGTACTGTCGCTGACCGTTGTGTTCGATGGGCGTCACCGTGGCGTACTGAGCTCCATTCGTGACTTCTTTCGATCGCCACAAGACCTCGCCGTCTTGTTTGTTGAACGCGACGATCGCTCCCTCGCTTCCGCCGGGAGTGCAGACGACGCGTGGGCCGTCCACGAGCACCGATTCGCAAAAGCCCCAGCCCGGCTTCTTGCCGCCCAGCGAGGTCGTCGTCTTGGTCCAGATGACCTTGCCGCTTGCGACCTGAGCACAAATCAGCGTCCCTTGTCCGCCCATCGCGTACACACGTTCGCCGTCCACCGACGGAGTGCCGCGTGGGCCGTCGCCCCAGTTGTTGCCGAGCCGCGATCCGATACGTGCCGACCAAAGTTCTTTGCCGTCGCTCGCATCGAGGCAGATCAGAAGCTCGGTGTCCTCGCGAGCCCCCATCGTGAACAGCTTGCCGCCGGCGATCGAGACTCCCGAATAGCCCATCCCCACGTCGGTGTTGAGCCACGCTCGCGACGGCCCTTCCTTCGGCCACTCTTTGAGCAAGCCTGTTTCCTTCGACACGCCATCGCGGTCGGGACCACGCCAATGCGGCCAGTCACTCGCCGAAAGACTGGCTGCAAAACAGATCAATCCCAAGAGGGACAGCGAAAAAGTGAAACGCATGAATCAGCTCCCGTGTGAAAGCCACTGTGGTTTTGCTCAGCCGCCGATGCAATACAGGTGCGTGTCGGTGCGGATCAAAATCTTGCCATCGACGAAGACCGGCGTGGCGACGGTTTGAGTGCCGTCAAGTTCATTCTCGGCGAGCACCTTGAACTCGTCCCCTTGAGCCAGGACGAATGTTTTGCCGTCCTCTCGCGTGATGTAGATTTTTCCGTCCGCGAGCGTCGGCGACGCACTGAAATTGCCTCGATTCTTCTCGGCTTGACCGGACCAAATTTCCTTGCCGGTGGCGATCTCCAAGCAGGTGAGCGAGCCTCGGTCATTCAGGACGTAAACCTTGCCGTCGGCCGCAGCGGGAGTCGGCACGTCCGAGCCGTTTCCCTTTTTGGCCCATGCAACATGCGAGGCGGTCACGTCACCGCTGCCCCCCAGCTTGATCGCGGTGACCGATTCCGTGCGGGCATACGGTGCGACGACCACTCCGTTGTGAACCACCGCCGAAGCAATCGAGCGGAAGTATTTGTGCCCCGTCGGATTCAACCCGCCGACACGCCACAGTTCCTTGCCGTTCGTCGCGTCGTGAGCGGTCACATGATCGGCACCGAGTACCACGAGCGTCTCCTTCCCCTTGTCGTTGAGCACGACCGGAGTCGAATAACTCTGAGCCGCCTCTTCCGGAGCGCCGAGATTTCGGTCTTCCTTCCAAGCGACTTTGCCAGTGGCTTTCTCAAATGCGACGAGGTACGACGGTCCGGTCTGCATCACGGTCACGACGCAATGAGCTTTCGTCAGTACGGGGGACGTTCCCAAGTCCCACCACAGCGTGTCTTCACCAAACTTGGATTGAATGTTGGTCTGCCAAATGACCTTGCCGGCGAAATCGACGCAGGCCAGATCGCCGCTCTTGAAGTACGCGAAGACATGCTCGCCGTCGGTCACGCACGAGGGGTTGCTCCCCGAAGCCTTTTTGTTTTTGCCGGGACGTTCGGAGCCGATCACGACTCGCCACTGCTCCTTGCCTTCGCGGTTGAAAGCCAGCAGAGCGTTCTTCCCATCGGCACCGCTCGTCAAAAAGATGTGCTTGCCCCAGACGACCGGAGTGGACGAACCCTTGCCCGGCAACTCGACCTTCCACGCGACGTTCTTGGTCGCACTCCATTCGGTGGGATAGCCTGTTCCCGACGCAACGCCGTTGTAGCCCGGCCCGCGCCAGTTCGGCCAATCACCCGCCAGTAGCGGCGAACCAAGAGCGGCAATCAAACACAACGAGGCAATAAGACGCATGGCGGGCTCCTTCGGGCAGCGGAATGTTTCGTCGAGGACACGCAGGCTCGGCAGCATAAACCCCCGCCCGCGAAATTGTGAGCGAACCGCTCGCCTACTCGTCACGACGAAACTGTTGTTCGCAGAATGCTCGCCAGTCAGCGGTCAACTTGTCGAAGTTCGTGCCCCACAGTGGCTCGAGGTGCGGGCCGAGATCGGTCGAGTTCGCCGCCGCGAGTCGCTCGAGCAGTTCCTTCAACTTGGACTGGTAGCTCGGCTGGCCGAGAAACATTCTCCAGAGCGTCGCCGCTTGCCAGTACCGCGACGTGTTGATGGGGCGGCCGCTGCACAACTCGGCGAACGGCGTGCTGGAGGACTTCAGCCCCTCGCGCACCAGTTGGCTCAGATTCTCTTGCGGATGAAATTCCAATTGGATGTGAGCCGCGAGTCCCTCTTGCACCCAGTCGCCAGTCGTCGAGAGTGGCAAGGTCCGCGACAAGTAGCCGTGAACGAACTCGTGCGTGTAGACCGGCCGCAGCGAGCCTTGCTTCTCGTCCCACCACGAACTGCTGATCCCTTGCAGCGTGTAGCCACCGGCCTCCGGTGGATCGAGATGCGAATTGAGTTGCCGAGCGATCCGCGGCGCAAAGCGTTGATACTCCGCCCGCTCTTGAAACACGAACAGCAACGCGCCGCGCGATGGCTTTGACAGGAACGGCAACTCGCGATGCAGCCGCTGCGAGACCAACCCCAGATGCGTCGCGAGCCGCTCCAGTTCGAGCGACTTCACATTGGTGACGAGTTGCACGTCGCGCGTTTCGAGCGTCCGAAGATTCGACGGATCGAGTTTTGGGAACGCGAGCTTCGTCAGACTTTCGGTCGCAGGAAATTCGTCTCGCAGTTGAGCTGACGGCTCGGCCCAAACGGTGTCGAGCGTCACGACTCCCGGATCGCGTAACTGCACGCCGACAAATTTCACCTTCTCCCAACGCGGCATGCGACCGTCGCTCCAGACAAACCACTCCAACGGCAGGACCAGCTTCTGCCAGCCGACGTGTGAGACTTCAATCCGTCGCCAGAACGACGCCTTCTGATCCTCCTCCGACAGACGCAGCACAAGTTCGACCGTCGGGTGCTCTTTGGCTTCGTCGGCCGAGCGATGCAGCCACAGCCCGACCGACTCGACCTGCCGCCAATCGATGACGAGCGACGTCGTGTTGACCGCGAAGCCGCCGCCAGTCTCGCCGCGCAGCCGCACCGCTCGGCCTTCCGGCTTCGGGCCGGAGTCAGTGACTGACTCCTGTGGCTTCCAGAAATCCAACTGCGACCGCGCACGGACAGAGACCGGAACGCTCCCCTCAAATGTCAGCAGTTCTCGCGCGGGAGCCGGAGAAACCGACGACAACGCCGTGACGAGAGCGACGGCGATTCGTCGAAGAACTGCGGACTGCGGGAAACTCATCGACATTCTCCTGTGAACTTTCGGCCCTCGTCGTTCGTCATTCCGCCACGTCAGCCGTAGAATGCCGCCCTGTCCGCGAACTTCTAATTTTTGCCCGACATCTGCGAAGCCTGCCATGTATCTGCGAATGGCCAAACGAGTGCTGCTGGAAACCGACAAGCGGCTGGTCGCCAAGTTCCTGTGGAACATGGGGGTCAAAGGGACGCTGTCGGTCATCAAATACAAACGCCGGATGAAGAAGGGCCAGTTCTTTCCGCCGTTCTTGTACGTCTCGATTCTCAACACCTGCAACCTGCGTTGCCAGGGTTGCTGGGTCGATGTCTCCGCCAAGCAAGAGAAGATTAGCCTTGAAGCCTGGAACCGCCTCGTCAACGAGGCCAAGCAGATGGGCAACGTCTTCTTCGGCATCGTCGGCGGCGAGCCGTTCATGCACCCGCAGTTGCTCGACATGCTCGCCGCGCACCGCGACTGCTATTTCCAAGTCTTCACCAACGGCCACTTCATCACCGACGAAGTCGCTCGCGAGATGCGCCGGCTCGGCAACGTCACGCCGCTGATCAGCGTTGAAGGCAGCGAGATCGTCAGCGACGAACGCCGCGGCCGAGGCGGAGTGCTCAGCAAGACCATGCAAGGGGTCGAAGCCTGTCTGCGAAACAACCTGCTGACCGGTGTCTGCACCAGCGTTTGCAAAACGAACATCGACGACCTCGTCACCGAAAAATGGGTGGATCGTCTCATCGAAATGGGCGTGTTCTACACTTGGTTCCACGTCTATCGCCCGATGGGGCCGGACGCCTGTCCCGATCTGTGCCTGACGCCGGATCAACAACTTCAAATCCGCAAGTTCGTCGTCGAGATGCGTGCAAAAAAACCAATCGCCATCATCGATGCCTACTTCGACGGCGAAGGCCAAGCCCTCTGTCCCGCCGCGACCGGCATCAGCCACCACATCAATCCGTGGGGCGGTATCGAACCGTGCCCGATCATCCAATTCGCGAAGGAGTCGATTCACGACGAATCGCGCACGCTGGGTGAGAAGATCATGGGGTCGGAGTTCCTGCGCGACTTCCGCACGCTGGCCCAGAAGACAACGCGCGGCTGCATCGTGCTCGAACGCCCGGACCTACTGCAGAACCTCGTCGTGCTGCACGGGGCGAAAGACACAACCGCACGCCAAACGGCGATGGCCGAACTGCAAGCGATGGCGACCCGCACCTCACAGTACAACCCCGGTCACGCGATTCCGGAGAAGAGCTGGGTCTATCGGCTGCTCAAGCGGTACTTGTTCGCCGACTTCGGCGTTTACGACGGCCACGACCACAGCCAATCGGCGGCCCCGGGGCAGTTGGCGATGAAGTCTCAAGGATCAGCTGTCGAACTCGGCACGGTTTGCAAGTAGTGCCACACCGACTCGAACTGCTGGCGGGCGTCACCTTCGAAAACATTCTTGACCTTGGTGGTGCGGCCATCGACGGCGAGCCTGGGCATGCGTGAGTTGACGTCGTAGCGCGGCGGGTCGAGCGTGAAGCGGCGATAGAAATCGTGGCGGATGCGTTCGCGAGTCAGTGCGAAGTTGATCCCCGGCGCAAGCAGCGTGTTCTTGTCGCCGGTCGGCGGCAGTGGCCCGATCGCGTGGCACTGGCGGCAATCGAGCAATCCCGTTCGCGTGGCGAGGGCTTCGCCGATCTCGGCGAGTTTCGGTTCAATGTTCGGTCGCGGCTCAGGATCGCTCGACAGCCCATGCTCGCGCGCGAGGCCGTCAGCCAGCAGACGTGCCCGCGCTGGAAAGCTCGGCATGCGCAGCTTCATCCACGGACGAGGACGCTCAGTAATCTGGCCGGCGAGCAGCGAGTGTGTCCAAGTCGCATGCAGCTTCTCGCCAGCCCAAGTGAGGTTCGGGACGATTTCCGGCGGCAGGCCGGTCTCACTTTCGTCGGCGAGGATTTCGGACAACGAATTCCGGCGACCATCGCGCGGGTGACAGACGGCACATTGCAATTCGGCAACGAAGCGACGTGAGACCTCCGTCGGAGTCTCTGTTGCGAGTGCCGTTTCAGCGTCGCGAATCAACGTCAGCAGCGCGGATTGCTCGCTCGCTTCCAAGTGGTAGTCGGGTGATCGACCCGCATGAGCTTGTTCCTGTCCGGCGAGACAACCGCGAGCGGCCCCCTTGCCGAAGACCGATGGCAAGTGCGGCTTCGGCAGAGACTCGCCATGTGACACGCGATGACATTGTCGACAGCCAATCGACGCGAACAACTTTTGCCCGCGCGCGACATCGCCGATCGGTTGAATTGCTGGAGATGGAACGGCGCCGTCAGCGGGTTCAGTCAGCAAGTGCGCGAGCGATGCAGCCTCTCGCTCGGAGAGTCCGAAGTCCGGCATTCGAGTCCATGGGAAATGACGTTGTGGCTGCCGGAGGAAACGAGGCAACTCGCCGGACTGGAATTTGTCGCGCACGAAATGCAACGAAGTCCGATCTCCCAGCGGTTCGATCTTTGTCGGCTGCAACACATGACAGCCGATGCAGCCAAGGTCTTCCCAGAGTGCCACGCCGAGGCGAGCAGGGGGCTGGCCTGCCGGCGATTGTGGTTCGTCGTCACGCTCGCCAGAGCGTGGGTTTTGAGAGGATTCACCCACGCTCTTGGCGAGCGTAGTTACGGAGAGATACGCGGCGAGATCGGAGGCTTGCTTTCGATGTTCGTCGGTCGGCTTCAGTGGGAAGAGGCGCGGCATCCGCGCGTCGCTGCGCATCTGCGATGGGTTGAGCACCCACCGAGCGATCCAGTCGCCGCGCAGCCGTGAGCCGACGCCGGTCAGGTCCGGCGCTTCGGCGTGCAAATCGGGCATCGCACGCTTCGATTGCAGGATCTCGTCCGAGACACGGTGGCAGCGGAAACATTGATGGCTCGCGAACAACTCGCGGCCGAGTCGCAACACCTCGACCTCTTCCGGCAACCGTTCGCAGAACAGTGAAGTCGGCGGAACTGGTTCCGTCTCGAAATCCGCTCCGCTCCACAGCAACCTCAACGAGACGAGTTGGCCGACTTGTTCGCCTTTCACTCGCTGCGCGATTCGCAGCCGGTTGTATCCGCGCACGAGTTCCACATCGCTCGGCTTGCCATCCGTCGATCGCCACACGACATGATCCCCGATCGAGACTTCAATCGCTCCGTTGCCCTCGGCCGAGAATCGGTACATCCCTCGCCGCGGCGTGACGAGGTATCCGCTGGCGATGACTTCGCGAGCGTCACCAAGTTCCGGCGGATCGAATCGCCAAGCGGCCATTCGCCGAACGTGGAGCAGGCTTCCAACCTGCCCCTCGAATTCGCACCGAATGCCGGGGACTAGCCGTTGTTGTTCCGCCTCGGTCAAAGTGCCGGGGCGTGCCTGAACTGGTTTGCGTTCAAATTCGTACTCTTGATTGCGAACGGCGCTGATCGTGGCATCCAACCGCCGTTCGATGTTCCGGCCGCTTGTCGTCCGCAGAGTCATCTGAATCGACAACTGATTCACCGGCCGCATGTCGGCCAGTTCGAGGAACACCGCATCACCCCCGTTGAGATTGCGGACGTGCGTCGCACTGAGCACCTCGACTTCGTCGCGGCCTTCGTCACGCGGGTTCGAGACTTTGAATTCCGGCGAGCCGTATGCCGCCGACCAGCGATAGTTCCAGCGCTGCACGCGGTAGTTGTCGATGTCCTCGGCCGCTTCGGCATCGAGCCGATCACTGACGCGAATCAACAGGCCGTTGCGATGTGTCTCGAACGTGACTGGCACGTCGAGCGTCTTGCCAGTCGCTCGCACACGCTGCCAGCAACCGTCCTTCGCTGCGTTGCTGACCCAGCCTCGCAAGCCGCTGACGTACAAGTGCCCGTCGCTCGGATGAAAGCGGCCACGCATGATGCCCGACTCGAATGTCAGCGGCAGCGGAACCGTCGCGCCCTGGACAATCGGATCGGCTTGCTCGCCGTGCAACGTCTCGCGCGGGACCACGAACATGCGGCTAGTCCCGTAGGACAAATGTAGCATCTGCCCGCCGAGCGGCCCCCAGGTTTGTGGCGGCACCCAGACTTGGCCGCCGCACGAGTTGTCCTGCAAACGCGGAATCCAACAGAGCGGCTGAACGAACTCCGGCGGCGGCGGATCGCGATGAGCCGACGGCGTGTAACCGTGAAAGCCGCCGCGAACGACCTCGAAAATCGCTGAACCGGGAGTCCATTCCCCCTCTTGCGGCGCGACGGTGAGAATCTCTCGTCCGTCGTTCCCAGCCGGACCAATCCCCAAGCCGTTCGCATTGCGGAAGCCGGTCGCAACGACCTCCAGCTTTTGACCATCGGGAGACACTCGCAACAGACAGCCGTCGTGATCGGTGGCTCCGTTCGCGTTCCCCTTCAGAAAATAGAACCAACCTTCCGGGTCCGTTTCGAGACACGCCACATATTCGTGGCCGTTGGCGGTGACTTGGCCGTCGTTGTTGAAGTTCTCGTACCAGTCTGCCTCGCCGTCGCCGTTGAGATCGTGCAGCCGAGTGATCTGATCTCGGCCGACAACGTAGATTTGATTCTTGATGATTTTCAAACCGAGCGGTTGAAACAGCCCGGTCGCGAAACGTTTCCACGTCAGCTTCTCCAACTTGTCGTCGAGGCCGCTGATGAGCCACACGTCGCCATGCAGAGTGCAAAGGGCGGCGTCGGCCGGGAGTGGCGAGTGAAAGAAGTCATGCCCGCCGACAAACATCAACGCCTTGTACGGGTTGTCGAACGGCAACGTGAGCGTATCGACGACGAGCGCATCCGCCTTGTCCGACACAACTCCGCGCGTCGTGATGTCTGCCCTCCAGTGCGGTGGCCCAGGTTTCACAAAACGGCGGAGCGAGGTCTTCTCCGCGTCTTCCTTCTGCGAAATCCCCGCAATCTGGGTTTCAACGTTCAGTTGTTGAAACGCAGATTGCGCGGATTTCGCGGAGAACGGAAATAGCAACTTCAGTCTCACCGGCTGATCGTGTTTGGCGACCTTGGCCGTGATCGGATGACCTTCCTGTTTTTCGAGCGTTGCGACGTTTGGTTCGCAGATCAACTTCACGAGTTCTCCCGCCGAGGTCACCAGCAACTCCAGTTCTGTGTCGCTCGCGGCAATCTCCAGTTCGCGAGAGAAAACCTTCTCACCGTCGATCGTCTCGATCCACGGAGACTCCAGCACGACAACCTGTTTCGGTCCAACGCTGTACTCGAAAACGACCCGATCACCGTGCAGATGCAGGCCGCGGTATTTGGCCCACTCGCGCGGCAGCGGGCCGAACGGCTTCGGTCGCGGATCGTTGAACTGACCCTCGCGCGACCAGCCGGGTTGTCTCGGCGAATGAAACGCGATGTCTTTGCCGACCTTCGGCGGGCCAATGATGCCGTAGCGTGCCGGATTGAATTCGAGGAACTCGCCCGTCCAACCGCAGACGACGCGCAGCAGTTCCGTGTCGAACAAAATCGACGCTTCGGATTTCTCGCCGATGCGCACGGCGATCCCTTTGAGCGTCATCTCCTTCGGCGTCCAAATCGTCGCCGAGTAAAACTGGCCGACGTCCATCTGCTGCAAGCGGTTATCGACCGAGTCTTGCTCGGTCCACTTGAAGCCGACCGCGTCCTCGCCCCAGTGGCCGGTGATCTTGCTCGTGGCGGAAGCAGCTTGCGTCGGCAGCGGACGCAAGCTGCTTCCGCCATGTTCAGCTACTTTTTTTTTGCAGATGCCGGCATCCCATCGGCACTGCCGGGGAGCCATGCCTTGAGCTTGTTGGCCGACAAATCGACGAAGCTGCCTCCGTCGGCAAGCGTGTCGAAGTTCCACAACGCGACGGTCGAGTCGTCCACTTTCAGAGCTTCGCTCGGCATCTCTTTGACTGAACGCACGCCGCGCGAGATGCGCAGGTCGTCGATCACTCCGTCGCAGCCAATCACTTGATCGACCAGCGAGCCGATCGCCAATTCCTCCTGCGCCGGCTTCGGCTCAGAACCGAACACTCCCTCTTTGGCCTTCACTTCTTGATCGGCGACTTGCTGGCCGTCCACGAACAGGCGAATGCGAGCCGGTTCGAACTGCATCGCGACGAAGTGCCATTTGCCGTCGGCGATGTCGCTTCCTCCTCGGACGTGGTCGGGAGCCAGGCCCGGCGCGTAAACCGTAAGTTGTCCCGAACCTGGCATCGTGAAGAGTTCCCAGTGCGTCGGCGACGACTTCAGTTCATTCGCCATCAGAATGTTGTACGAACCTTTGCTGTCGAGTTTCGTCCACAGCTCGACCGTGAACGGCAGCTTTCGGAAATCGTCGCGGTGATTCACGAACGCGCCGCCAAAGCGAGTTTCAAGAGCTTTGCCGAATTTGCCCTCGGCCGTCGCCGACGCAGCTTTTCGCGGAGCCGTCGTCGAGGCTGCGACTCCGCCGCGTTTCAGAGACTCTTCGAGCGTCCACGGACTGCCGGCTCGGAACAACGTGTTCTCCGTGATCGACACCGGCGGATCGAAGCTGAGCGGCTCGCGTCGCGCGGCCCAGACGGTGCCTCGGCGGATCAACGCTCCGGCTTTGCGAATCGAGACGTCCGCGTGGCCGAGCACGGTTTGGAAGACGCGAGCCTTCGATTGCTCGTAGGCCCACGCCAACGGTTCGTCTTGCTTCGTGACCTTCGAGTGTGCCGTGACGAGAGGCATGATCGGCAACGCGCCTTGCTGGCGGAAATAGAGTTCGTCCTCGGTCTCGAACGACGGCAAGCCGGCGGTGATGGGATGCTTTTCGCCAGCGGCGGTGAGATCGACTTTGAATGTCCCGAAGGCATCGTGACCACTCAACCCCGGCTTGTGATCCCAAATGCGGCGGACGATCTGCGTGCGAAACTCCGGCCAGTCAGCCTCTTTGTTCGGCAGCGTGTCGGTCCAACTGCCGTTCGCGAAGTGAATGATCGACAGCCCGCCACCGTCGTCAAGGAATTTCTTGAGTCCCGCCTTCGCCGCACCGTTCAGCCCCGGCCGATCCCAACTGCTGTAGTTCAGGACGAGTGCGTCGTAGCCCTTGATCGTCGCCAAGTCGTTTGGATTCTCAGTGACTTCAACCACGATGCGCGGGTCTTGTTCGAGGACCGGAATCAGCGCGGCGGTGGTCTTCCGCCAGTCGTGAGCCGGATGATTGTGTCCCGTGACGATCAGCACGCGGATCGGCTCTTCCATTGTCGAGACCACGCCGCCGTCCGGAACATCGACACCCGCCGTCCAGACAATCGCGTTGAGAATCGTGCGGCGAAAGTTCTCGTCCCACCAGTTTTGGAAAAAGTGTCCGCCAGTCGTTCCGAAGCCTCGGCCGCCGTCTTTGCGTTCGACGGCCCACGCCACGACGTGATCCTTTTGTTGCCCCGGAGGTTTTGTCAGCCAGATCGGTTTGACGCGGTCATCGCCGTCACGGAAGCGGAGGTTGAAATAAAACTCTTCGCGAGCGGTGAATGGCTTCACGCCGCGAGCAACCGGGTGCTCGGCGTTGCCGAGCGTCACGTTCGCGTCCCAGGTGCTGATTGCCGAGAACCATTTGTTCGCCGCGGGTCCCTTTTCGTAGTCGAAATAGCCACCGACCCATTCGGTGATCTGATCGTGAACTCGGCTGGGGTTGAACGTGGTCCAGTGAAATTGAACGAAGCCGCAACCGCGCTTCATCTGCCGTTCGAGCGTTTGAAATCGCTCTCCGACGTACAGCGGATGATCGGTCACGTTGCGATCACCGCCGTCTGAGATCATCACAATCGTCGCGGCATCATCGAGCGTTTTCTCGTCCGTCGGCCAACCTTTGAAATGCGTTTCGACCGCCACCTTGCCCTTCGTGCTCGGCGACGTGTCGAGCAGATGCTTCAGCAGAATCACGCTCTTTTCGTACTCGTGCGTGTGCTTGCCGTGCCCGGTGATCGGGCCGGCGATGAGCACGATCTTCTTCGGGACTGCCGGTTCCACAGCCTTCAGCTCACCTGACACCAGCAGCAAACAAGTCGTAACCAACCAACAGCATCGCATGTACGAGACCTCCACGATGAACGGACAGCATCAAGGTAACGCGACTCGTCTCGGAGCGGAATTCGGGGCCGGCCGAACTCCATCAGTTTTGGGCCGTCAGTTGGACAGCGGGCAGGGCGATCCAATCTTCCAGCCATTCTGCGAGCGCCGTGGCTTCGATCCCGTTGGGAGTGCAAAGCACGGTTCGAGTTCCCGGTTGTTCGTCATCGCTCTTGAACGACAGGCGAACCACAAAGTCGGGTGAGAGTCCGAGTTCGTTCGCGTTGGCCGGTTGATCAGCAAGCTCGACGCCGGACAACTGTCTTTGCGACAACGAGAAGGCCGGCATGTCATTCGATTCCGGCCAAGTGACCGTTGCCGTGGCGTCATCCAAAATCAAGACCGGGCGTTCTTGGCGAACTAACGAACGCGTGTGCCAATAGGCACCGATGCTGATTCCGATCAACACGCACCATGTCGCCGCGAGGCCGAAGAGGTTTTCTTCCCAACCGCAAAGCACAATCACAAACGTCGCGGCAAGACTGAGGCCGCCGGCGATGATCAGCATCACCACGAGAGGCTGGCCGTTGGTCGTTGTCACGAGCCAACGAGTCCCGTCGCGACGAATGGGAACCGCTTGGAGTCGCAGGATTCGGCGACGCATCCAATTCCAACCGCCCAGCATCACGGCGTTGAATGGGACGACAATCAATCCCATGAGCAACGGCAGTCCGCTCAGAGTTCGGTCCAGCGCCGAATCGCTCGGATCGCTCGGGTTGTAAAACACTTCGACCGGCTTCCCGACAACGAATTGATCGGCGAACGACGGCACGTCTTGCCGCCGGTTTGAAAAGTTCCCAACCGCAAAGGTACGTCGATCTCCGGTGAGTTCCCGACCTTCCATCGAGTATCGAAATTGAACCTTCCATCTGGCTGAACCGTCGGTTTCAGCAGGCTCGCTGACAGTGATTTCACCCGCGACGCTGGGATACGACTGAGCCGCGACATTCTTCACCAGCAACCAAACGGCGCAGCCATCGAAGAACAAGACGCCGGCCGACCAAAACGCCAACCACAGCAAAATGAAAACGGATCCGACGCGATTCATCCCCCGCGACAGTTTCAGGTGCAATCGGCGAAGCGGCCGCTGAGGATCGTTCATTGAGCTGCCAGATCTTTCGCGACCTGTTCCGCTCGCCGCATCACGCGGAGCACGTTGCCGCTCATCAGTTGATGGATTTGCGATGCCGAGTAGCCGCGATCGAGCAGCACTTGCGTGATGACCGGGTACTTCGAGACGTCTTCCAATTGTTTCGGCGTTTTATCGATGCCGTCGAAATCCGAGCCGAGGCCGACGTGGTCGATGCCGGCGACCTTGATGATGTGCTCGATGTGATCGGCGACGTCGTAAATGTCACCGGATTCAATCGGATTGGCGGCCGCCCAGCGTTTGCGAGCGGCCTGGTAATCCTTCTCGGCGGGAAACTGTTTTCGCAGATCACGCGAGACTGCGAACATGTTCGCTCGCCGCTTGGCCGATTCGGGGTGAATGAAGCCGGAGTAAAAGTTGACCATCACCACTCCGCCGTTCTGCGCGGTTCGCTTCAAGATGTCGTCCGGCACGTTGCGTGGGTGATCGGCAACGGCTCGCGCAGAAGAGTGCGAGAAGATGATTGGAGCTTTGGTCACTCGCAGAGCATCGCGCATCGTGTCGGGGGAGACGTGCGAGAGATCGACCAGCATGCCTAGCCGATTCATTTCGCGGATGACCTCTTCGCCGAATTCGGTCAGCCCGCCGTGCTTGGCTTCGTCGGTGGCCGAGTCGGCCCAGGCCAGTGTGTCGGAGTGCGTCAGCGTCATGTAGCCGACACCAAGTTCTCGCAGCCGCCGCAGCTTGTCGAGCGAGTTTTCCATCGAGTGGCCTCCTTCGAGGCCGATCAGCGAGGCGATCTTGCCGGACTTCTGAATGCGGACGACGTCATCGGCGGACTTCGCGAACTCGAAGACGTCGGGATACCGCTTAACCATCGCGTGGATGATCGCGATCTGTTCGAGCGTCATCGTGAATGCACGGTTTTCTTTCGAGGTCTCGGCCGGAACGTACGCCGCCCAGAACTGCGCGCCGACATTGCCGACTCGGAGGCGCGGAATGTCGGTGTGAAATCTCGGCACACCCGCCGCGAGGTCGGCCTTGTCGAACGAACCGCCGGCTCGTTGCCGGATTTCCCACGGCAAATCATTGTGACCGTCGAAAACAAACCCAGCCGAGTGAATGCGACGAGCTTCGTCGCTGACGACAACGAGCGGCCTGTCGGCCGCAGAAGCGGAAGCGTAGGTGATGACCATCGCAAACAAAGTGAAAGCAATGAGTCGCATGGAAACTCCCATCGAAATGCCACCCCACCAGGCTTATCTCGGTAGGGTTGAAGGCCGGGTTGCTACAAGATCGTGAACTGCGACAAGTCATCGCTGACGGCGACAGGTTCTGCAAGATCCTCGGCTGGAGTCGTTGGCCGCAGGCGCGACGCGACGTCCGCCAACCATTCGGGAGTTGGTGGGCCGT
Organism: Planctomycetota bacterium; assembly: GCA_003669125.1. GTDB lineage: Bacteria > Planctomycetota > Planctomycetia > Planctomycetales > Planctomycetaceae > SXKJ01. The sequence continues at coordinate 9,845 of QWQF01000029.1, read as the reverse complement.
ACGGACGAAATTTTTCGTTCGTCCCTTGATCGACCGAGTGCAGGATCGCTCGATTCGGGCCGAGCTTGCTGGCGAGCGGGCTGTCGATCAGGTTGCTCGAATCAGACGCACTCAGTTGGAAGACGACTCGCACCTCGAACTCGCGCAGCGTTTGCGAACTGAACCAGCGGCTGACGTTGTTGTACGTGTCGCTCCAGACCAGCATGTGAATGCCGAAGCTGGGACCGTTCTTGAGCAAGTCGGTGAATTGTTTGCTGGGGCTGACCTTTTTCTCGCTGCCGCCGCCGAAGCTGAAGCCCATGTCATCGTCGGATTTTCGCAGCTCGCGGAAGCAGCCGAGGTTGAAGATGACGAAGAAGATCGGAGTCTCGTCGCGCGAGCCGGATTGTTCGCGGCGTTTGACCTCGTCGGACAGCATCGTCAGCACGGCCGGGACATCGCGCGGCTCGCCGATTTGGACGGCGTGTGGCAGCGCGGCTTGCAGTTCCTTCCAAGTTTCGGTTGAGGCTCCCGCGAAGTTGCCGTCGAGGATCACGAACTGCGGGACTGCGACCGAGACTTCCGTTTTTTCGGAAACTTCGGAAGTCTGCCCGACGCTCGGACGAATCTGACAAGCGAGACTGACGATGCTGGCGGCCAGCAAGCCGACAGTCGCGAGGTCGCTTTGGCCGACGACCAGCAGGTTCTGGCCACCTTGCGGATGGAAGCTGATCGACGTCGGGTCTTTGATCGCAACCGCCTCACCCAGCCACGCACCGAATTCGTGCAAGGACATGTCCCACGCGGGAGTGTCGATGAGCTGCGCGAGATCGATATTGCGTCGCGGGTCGGCGGGAATGTTCCCTTCGAACACCATGGCGGGAGGCATCCGCACGCGCCGATTTTCGGTCAGTTGCTGCACGCGGCCGAGATGAAAATCACGGCGGTCGTCTTCCAGCCACGCGATTTGGAACGGGTGGTTGCCTTCGAGCATTCCGTTGGCGTCGTTGTAAATCGCCTCGCCCGGCCGAGTCAGCAATCGCGCGGCGGTGTTGTCTTCGGAGAGGATCAAGTGCGCGTCGCTCTCGCTGCACTGCAGCGCAATGCGCACCGCCATCTGGCCGAGCGTGCTGCGGGCCAGCGAGTACGCTCCGCCGAGCGTTTGCGATCCGAGCAGCACATGAACTCCGAACGCTCGGCCTTGCCGCACGAGACGGTCGAGCAGCAGCGCGGCAGTCTGCGCGTGCTTGTCGTCCTCGACGAAGAACTCTTGAAATTCGTCCACAACCAACAGGATGCGTGGCATCGGCACGTCCGGCCGAGCACCGCGGAAGCCGTTGAGATCTTGCACGCCGATCTCTCGGAACAGGTCGCCGCGTTCCTTCAGGATCGCGTCCAACCGTTCGAGCACGCTGACTCCGAATTCGCGGTCGCTCTCGATGGCGATGACACGTGCGTGCGGCAGTTCGTGCGTCGCGTAGGTTTTGAATTCGACTCCCTTTTTGAAGTCAATCAGGTAGAAGTGCAACTGGTCCGGCCCGTAATGCAGTGCGGCGTTCGTGATCAAGATGTGCAGGAACGTCGATTTTCCGGAGCCGGTTTTGCCGGCGATGAGCACATGCTGCGACGTCCCTTTGCCGAGCCGCAGGTGTTGCAACTTCGTCGCGCCCGCTCGGCCGAGCGGCACGTCCAGACCGCCGCGCGTGTCGCCGGTCCACAACTGCGAATCCTTCGGCGCGATCCGTTCAAACGCGACTTCGACGCGGCGTGCGTCCTTCGATTCGTGTCCAGCGGCTTTGACGAGCTTCGTGAAGAGTTCCGGTTCCGGCGGCGCATCGAGCGTCAGCGGCAGAGCCTTCAACTCGTCGTCGGACGAGGCGAACGCGGTGCCAGTCCAATCGAAGACCGTCGCGTTTGTGGTCAGATCATTCAAATCGAAATTCATTGGCAGGCGGAGCTTCGTGTCGACACTCGCCAGCAAACACACGCCGCAGCGCGGGCCGCTGGTCGCGATGCTGATGAGTCGCCGAGCGGCCGCCTCGCTGAAGTTCGCCGGGAAATTTGCGACGACCAAAATGTGGTACGGCTCGGCAACTTCGCCGGCATGCACATTGTATTCCTGGATCGAGCGGAACTCGTTGCGGAGATATTTCTGGAACACGTTCTCCATGTGCTCGGTGAGGTCGGAGAGCCGGTGCTCGATGTGACCCTGCTCGGTCCAGATGCGGTTGGTGATCATCAATTCGTCGTAGTCGGCGAGGTGCATGAACGCCGCAAAGTTGTCGCCGAGTCCGACCGGATCAAGGATCGTGAACCGCACCTTGCCTCCGGGGAGCGTCGTCAGGAATCGCAGCATCGCGTTCTGCAAAACGGCGACGGCGGCTTCGCGACCATCGTCCGCGGCCTTGAGCAACAACGACGGGCGATCCGGGAACGGCAGGCACGCGGGAAGGTAGAATGACTGCCGCTCGGGCACAAGCTGCGGCTCCTTCGGAACGCCATCCGGCACGTCGCTCAGCGCGACCGAGAACTGTCCAAGTCGCATCGCCGGCGGAATCGTTGTCGGCAACTTGAGTGGTCCGCTGCCCAACGTCGGCCAATCGTGAAACCATTCGTCAACGGTCTGGTTGGCTGCGTCGATGTCGCGTTCCAACTGCTGCCAACCTTCGAGCCAAGCCTCGGCTGTGCGGAGCCAAGTCGTTTGGAATCGCTGAGTGTTCGCCGCGACTTCGGCGTCACGGTTCTGACGAAACTTGCCGAGATCCCACTCGAACCGCGATTTGAGTTTTTCCAGCCGCTGCGGAAATTCGGTGTTGGCCCAGCCCAACTGCTGATCGCGTCGCTGCGTGATGGCCACGAGCAGGGCCGGGTACTTTTGATTGGCCACTGCGAGTTCCTGAACGCGACGATCCTCGACCTTCTGCAACGACGCGGAGAGTTCGCCGTCCGCCTTTCGAACTCCGGCTTCACGTTTCGCGGTGACGACTTTCTGCCACGCGACGAATTTTTGTTCACGCTGTTTTCGCTCAGCGTCCGCCAGCTTCTGCCAGCGTTGTCGATGCTTTTGAGCCGCCATGTGCCGCTCGAAAATCATCTCGTAAATCGGAGCCGACTGACCGCGACCGACCGACAGCAGGATGCCCACCGTGATGCCGACGGGGAACAGCATCAGTGCTCCGGCCACGACCAACCATTCTCTGGGTTCGAGGTTGCTATCGGGAATCAGCGTCTTCGGATCGACGAGAAATCCCGCGACACCCCACAAGGCCGCCCACCCGACCAGCGCGAGCAGGTGCGGTCGCCATCCCTGAAACAACGCGGGGATTTTCAGTTTGCCGAGTTCCGCGAGATGTGTCTTGAGTCCGCCGCTCGCCTCATGAAACAGAGCCGCCGCCGTGTCGAGGTCGTTCGTCGGAGCGGTCTTTTCCGACTTGGGCGGTTCGACTTCCACACCTTGCCGTCGCTTCAGCATCAGCAGGTCGGCCTGCATTTTGAGCGTCGTCAGCTCGTTCTCTTCGATCTTGAGTTGCTCGTTCGTCTTGCCGGTGTTGGAGCAGAACGTTTCGTACTGCACCTTCGGGCTGCCCTCGGCTTCCTCGTCGAAGTACGAGGTGACCATCCAGCGGTCTTCTTCGTTTTTTTTGCGAGCCGTTTCGGTGTCGTCGGCCGCTCGCTGCTGAACCGCAAAGACGACCTCTTGAAACTCTTGCTTGGCAACATCGTGGTCGTCGGTGAACTGCATGCCGGCATCGACTACGGCTTTGTCGAATTCGGACTGAGTCGCGGCTCGCTCACGTTCGAAGACGTCCGTGCGAGTGGTGACCGTCGCAGCGAATTCTTTTTCGGTGCGTTCAGCGTCAGACCGGAATTCTTCAGACGTTTGTTGTTCGGCCTGCACTCGCTGTTCGACCAGCGTTCGCAATCGAAGCCACCACTCGCGCTGAGATTCGGGAGCCAACGGATCACCGGCAGCAGGGCCGGTCGGTGCGAGTGTGCGATCTTCAGAAGTGCTCATGATCTCAAGCCGAGTCGTCAGAAATGCCCGCGACGAGGATATCGGCCGGACCAACCGCTCGCTACGCCTTGCGATACACGACACCGCAATCGACTGGCTGAAAGCCGACGGATTTGAACGTCGCCAGCGCGCCGCTGTTTTCTTCGGCAATGTGAGCCTCTGCCAACGTAACCTGCTCTTGCCGCATGCGGCGGATGACCTCGATCAACAACGCTTGAGCATGTCCTTGCCGGCGTGAAACGTCTTTGACGACCAACTCGCTGAGTCCAATGGATCGCTCGCCCCACGATCCGACGTACAAGTCCATGCCGCTGACAGTCACGGTCGCCACCGGCTCGCCACCCGCTTTGGGGACGAGCCGGAATTGCACGTTCTCCAACCGACCCGAACGACTGAACCACCAGAACGTCGGATGTTCCGGCAACGCGAAAATGAACGCCTCCATCTTGCGACGAATCAAGCTCAGCCGAAAACTGATCGGATCGCCCTGCTTCAGACTGCGTTGCAGAACGATGAATTTCTGAGTCGGCTGATATCCCAACTTCGCCAAGAACGGAGCCGCATCGGCGTTTGATTCCAGAAACCCGGAGACCGCTGCGCCACCGTACAGGCCGTGATAAAACGGGTCGCACGGTGGAGCGGCTCCGGCTTGGATCGCGGTCGCGCCGAGTTGTTGCAAGTACGTCTCCGCGCGCGACAGCAACTCGCGGCCGATGCCGCCGCGGCGTCGCGACGGATGCACGACGATCGCACTGATCGCTCCGGAGTCTCGATTGATCCAATCGCCTGAGTCGCTGCTGCGAAAACCTGCGTGAACGAATCCAACCACCTGGTCCGCATCGCAGGCGAGGAGAAATCCCTGCGGATCAAAATAGTGCTGGCCGATCAGCAATCGATCCAGAGCTTCGTAGCTGAACCCACTGGCCGCTCCGCGTCCCAGACCGCTCTCGTGCCACAGCCGCACAAGCTGAGGCGGATCACTGTTCCGAAACGGCCGATACTCGATCACCGCGGACTCCCTGCGCACAACCAACCCGACGCGTCAGCGAGGGCGGATCGCGCTCCGTTGACAGCAGAGCGTTCTGCCCTCGCTGACGCTTCGGGTTAGTTTGCCCACAACATCTGTTTTACTTTTTTGCCAACTGTTGTCTCGCCGCCGCCACGACTCCGTCGGGCGTGAATCCGAACTTCGTCAACAAGTCTTTCAACGGGGCCGACGCACCGAATGTCTTCATGCCGATCACTGTGCCTGTCAGGCCGACGTACCGTTCCCAGCCAAACGTCGAAGCTTGCTCGACGGCGACGCGAGCCGTCACGTTCGGAGGCAGCACGCTGTCTCGGTACGCCTGCGGCTGATGTTCGAACAGCTCCCACGACGGCATCGAGACGACACGGACTTTCGCACCTTCCGCCGTGAGCTTTTCGTAGGCGGACACACACAACGCGACCTCGCTGCCGGTTCCGATCAGAATCACATCGGGCTTGCCATCGACGGCGTCGGCGAGAACGTACGCCCCCTTCGCGAGTTCACTGGCCGGCGCGTACTTGGTTCGGTCGAGCGTCGGCACGGCTTGCCGCGTCATGATCAAACACGTCGGCTCGTGTTTGAGTTGCGCGACGACTCGCCACGCTTCGGTAACTTCGTTCGCATCGGCCGGGCGGATCAAGACCATACCGGGAATTGAACGCAGGCTGGCGAGTTGCTCGACCGGCTGATGCGTCGGGCCGTCCTCGCCAACACCGATCGAGTCGTGCGTGAAGACGTGAATGAACGGGATCTCCATGATCGCCGCCAGCCGAATCGCCGCCTTCGCGTAATCGCTGAAGATCAAAAAGCCGGAGCCGTATCCGCGCACCTTGCTGAGCGCCATACCGTTGACTACCGACGCCATCGCGTGCTCACGCACTCCGAAATGGAAGTTGCGGCCACCGTAGTTGTCGGACTCGAAATCGCCGGCACCCTCAAACGTCAGTCGCGTCAGCGTCGATGGCGCGAGGTCTGCCGAACCGCCGATCAGCCACGGATAATTCTTGGCCAGAGCATTCAGCACCTTGCTGGACGACTCGCGAGTCGCGAGTCCCTTGGCATCGGCGGGGAACACCGGCAAGTCTTTATCCCAGCCGGTTGGCAGTTCGCGATGCTGCATCTTGTTGAGATGGTCCGCTTGTTCCGGGAACTGCTTGGCGTATTCGCCGAACAGTTTGATCCAAGCCTCGCGGACCGCATGTCCGCGCTGACCGATGCCCTGTTGGAAGTGCTCGTAGACGCCATCGGGCACGAGGAACTTCGCGTCCTCCGGCCAGCCGTAGTTTTTCTTCGCGCCTGCGATCTCCGCATCCCCCAGCGGTGCGCCGTGAGCGGAGTGATGTCCTTCTTTCGTCGGCGCGCCGAAACCGATGCGGCTCTCTACGATGATCATCGTCGGCCGGTCGGTCGTCTTTTGAAACGAGCCAATCGCGGCTCGCACCGCAGCCAAGTCGTTCGCGTCGCTGACGTGCTGCACGTTCCAGCCATAGCCCTTGAATCGCAGGCCGACGTCTTCGGTGAACGTGAGATCGGTTTTCCCTTCGATCGTGATCTTGTTGCTGTCGTAGATCCAACACAGGTTCGACAGCTTGAGGTGCCCTGCCAGCGATGCGGCTTCGGCGCTGACACCTTCCATGAGGCAACCGTCGCCGCACATCGCGTAGACGTTGAAGTTGAACATCTCGAAGCCAGGTTTATTGAAGTGGCTGGCCATCCATTTGCCGGAGATCGCCATGCCGACGCTGTTCGCCAAGCCTTGGCCGAGCGGACCGGTCGTCGTCTCGACACCCGACGTCCAACGGTATTCGGGATGTCCGGGGCAGCGGCTGTCGAGTTGCCGGAACTTCGTGATGTCGTCGAGCGGCACGGCCAGCTCACCCAAACGTTCGTACTTGCGATTGACCGCCTTCACGCCGGTCAAGTGCAGCATCGAATACAGCAGCATCGAGGCGTGCCCGACCGAGAGCACAAACCGATCGCGGTTCGGCCAAATCGGATCAGCGGGATCAAACCGCAGCACGTCCTGCCAGACGGTGTAGGCCACCGGCGCGAGAGCCATCGGAGTCCCCGGATGCCCGGAGTTGGCCTTCTGCACAGCATCCATCGAGAGAGTACGAATCGTGTTGATCGCCAGCGTGGCGAGGTCGGACGGCTGCGACATGAGCGAGGTGAACTTCCAGAAAATGAGGCGGCCCGAACAACTCCCTCGGGCGGGGACGAGGCTTCCACAGATTGCCAAAACAGCGGCGAGTGTCGCTGCCTGAGAGTCGGATTTCAACCGACTCTTCCTGCAGTGAGATTTGTCACTCCGACCGCGCCGCGATACCGTGTCGCACCATTGGCCGAAGACTGAATTTGTCATCCCGCAGAGAATTCCTCAGGAGATTTCATCCATGACTCAGCCCGCATCTACCGACCGCCGCTCATTTCTGACCACTGCCGCCGCGATGACGGCCGCCGCGTTCGCGCGTTCGGCGTTCGCTCGCGATTACAAAGAGCCGACCCGATACCCCGATCCGGACATCGTCACGCTCGACAAGCGGTTCAAGAAATACGCGCTCGGCAACACGCCGATTCAGCGGCTGTATCACAGCGAACAGATGCTGTGGGCTGAAGGCCCGGCGTGGAATGGCGTCGGGCGATATCTGCTGTGGAGCGACATTCCAAACAACGTCCAGTTGCGATGGCTGGAAGAGGACGGCCACGTCAGCGTCTTCCGCAATCCGGCCGGCAACAGCAACGGCAACACGTTCGATTTCCAAGGCCGACAGATTTCGTTTCAGCACGGGACTCGCAAAGTCGTCCGCTACGAGTACGACGGCTCGGTGACGACGCTGGCTTCCGAGTTCAACGGCAAGTCGCTCAACGCCCCCAACGACGGAGCGGTCCATCCCAACGGCGACATCTGGTTCACCGATCCTGGCTACGGCGGCTTGATGAACTACGAAGGGGTCAACGCCAAGACCGGTTCGGTTCAGCCGTATCAGAAGGAGGCGATCTACCGCATCGATGCGAAGACCGGAAAAGTGCATCAAGTGTCCGACGAAATCTTCAAGCCCAACGGCCTGTGCTTCTCACCCGACTACAAAAAGCTGTACGTCGCCGACACTGGCGCGTCGCACTACGAGAATGCTCCCAAGAACATCAAGGTCTGGGACATCGTGGACGAGAAGACGCTGAAGAACGGCAAAGAGTTCGCGTCGATGAAGCTGTCGATGAAAGGTCCGGACGGCAAGATGGTCGATAAAGCCGGCTTCGCCGACGGCATCCGCGCCGATGAGGACGGCAACATCTGGGCGAGTGCCGGCTGGGTCGGCGACGGCTACGACGGCGTTCACGTCTTCGAGCCGACGGAAGGGGTCCGCATCGGCCAAATTCTGTTGCCGGAGATTTGCAGCAACGTCTGCTTCGGCGGCTCGAAGCGGAGTCGCCTCTTCATGACCGGCAGCACGTCGCTGTACGCGGTCTACGTCGAGACGAAAGGTGCCCACATCACCTAGAAGTGGTTCGGCGACAAGCACGACGCGCCAGCGAGTGGCTCGCGTTTCTGTGAGATCAACCACTCGCTGGCGCTTCGTGCTAGTGTTGAAAGCAACTCGAATCAAGTGGCGAACGCGGTGACAACCATGAAACGAATATTTCGACAACGGATGCTTGCTGGTTGGCTGTTGCTGGCTGGAGTCTGCTGGCTCGCGCCGCCGATCCTGTCGGCTCAAGATGCCGCCCCGAAGTCGGGGGTCGTCACGTCCTCCAGCAGCGGATCGAATTATTTTCTCGAGTACTTCATGGTGATTGTGATGTCCGGAGCGGCGTTGTTCGCGGTCTGCCGCTCCAGCCGCCGAAATGTGTGACGATGAGCGATTCCGCATGCGACCAGGCCGAACCGAGCGGCGGCCGAAAAGTTGTTGTGACCGGCATCGGCCTAGTGACTCCGTTTGGAGCCGGACGAGAAATCTCGTGGTCAGCGATTCGTGCCGGGCGCAGCGCGGTTGACTGGTTCGAAGCAGACGATTGCAGCATCTCGCGACCGCGAAGGCTGCGCTGGGCCGGAGCCTCCGCTCCCGCAGAGTTGCTCGCGACGGCCGAGCCAGTCGTGACGATGGCGGTGACCGCCGCACGAGAAGCAATGGCTCACGCCGGCTTGTCGGACATCTCCGAACGGGGCGGCTGCGTCATCGGCACAAGCAAACTTGGATTGCGAAGTTTTACGCGTGAGATGCAGCAACTCGGTCACTCGGACTCGGCGTTGCTGTGGCCAAACGCCGCCGCTCGCGCCGTGGCAAGCGAGTGGAATCTGCGAGGCCCGGCGTTGTGTCCGGTTGCTGCGTGCGCGACCGGGTTGGTCAGTCTGATTCGCGGCGCGGATTTGATTCGATCGTGTGAATGCGACGTGGTGCTGGCCGGCAGTTCGGATGCGTCGCTGGTGCCGATCGTGCTCGGCTCGTTTCAGCGACTCGGTGTGATGGCTCGCGGATTCGAGGAACCGGCGACCGTCTGTCGGCCGTTCGATGCGGAACGATCCGGCTTCGTGATCGGCGAAGGGGCCGCCGTGCTGGTGCTCGAAGATCGCGAACGCGCGGTCGCGCGCGGGGCCAACATCCTGGCCGAGTTCGTCGCCGCCGGACTGGCGAGCGATCCCAGCGGTCTGACTCAAATTGATCCCGACGGAACATCGCTGGCGTGGCTGATTCGAGACGTGCTGCGGCGTGCCAACGTTTCGCCGGCCGAGATCGACGCCGTCAATCTGCACGGCACGGCGACGCGAGCCAACGACATCGCCGAGACTCGCGCCGTGCGTGCCGCATTCGGGTCAGCGGCGGATCG